>NZ_JABZFS010000023.1:0-121189 GCF_014237355.1 Desulfosporosinus sp. | reverse complement strand
GTTAATACTTAAAGGAATGCAAAAGAGCAAGTAGTCCACTTTGCCAGGCTTCTTGCTCTTTCAGATCGCCGCTCACTGCGGCCAGTTGTATAGCCGGGATGTTAGCGCATCCCGGTTTTTTTTAAAATAATATGCAATATATTTGGTCGGAGCGACATGATTTGAACATGCGACCTCTACCACCCCAAGGTAGCGCTCTACCAAGCTGAGCCACGCCCCGACTTACACCCTCTTCCGAAGGCTTTTATAGGATACCATATTACGTCTAAAATCGCAACCCTAAGTTTAATCGAAATCAATTATTCCATACTGATGCAACTTATTGTAAAAGGACTTTCTGGAAATTCCAAGGGCCTTCAATGCATCGGAACGGTTATTGTTGCAGGCGTCTAACGCCGATAAGATTACCTCCTTTTCAACACTGGCAACAATTTCTTTTATATCATAGGACTTTTCCTTAACATTCGAACGAATCTTTTTGGGAGTAATATGCGCTGGCAAATGATTAGATGTAATGACTTTACTGCCACAGACTATGCTTGCATGTTCTAGAACATTTTTTAGTTCCCGTATATTACCTGGCCACTCATAAGACTTGAGAATTCTTTCAACCTGGGGAGATAGAGTTAGCTCATGACCCACCTCTCTGGCAAACTGTTTAAGAAATGCTTTGGCCAATTCTAAAATGTCATCTCTTCTCTCACGTAATGGTGTCAGCATGAGAGGAACAATATTTATCCTATAATAGAGATCGCTTCTGAAAGTACCTTGCTCAATCATCTTTTCTAAATTCCTATTAGTAGCTGCAATTACCCGGATGTCAACTTTGATGGCCCTTGTACCGCCTATCCGTTCAAATTCTTTTTCTTGCAATATACGTAATAATTTAGCCTGCATGGTAAGACTCATATCCCCAATTTCGTCTAAAAAAATTGTCCCTCTATGTGCCAGCTCAAACTTACCGAGCTTGCCTCCCTTTTTAGCCCCAGTAAAAGCTCCATCTTCATATCCGAAAAGTTCGCTCTCTATTAAATCCTCTGGGATAGCAGCACAATTAACCTTAATCATAGGCATATTTTTACGTGTACTACTATTATGAACAATCCTAGCCAATACCTCTTTCCCTACGCCACTTTCGCCAAGGATTAACACCGTACTATCTGTTTTTGCTACCTTGGCTGCTAACCTCAAGGTTTCTTTCAAGCGACTGTTCCGCCCTATGTATTCTTCAAAGGAATTAGGTAGTCGTTCTTCCTGTTCTAACTGTTCTTTCAAATAGTCAGCAACACCCTTTGTTTGATCAAGCTCACGATTTAGTTCAACAACGTCATTAATATTTTTGAATATAGAGACACAACCAATGATTCTCTTGCCACTGTATAAAGGGAACGTACTTCCTACCACATTTATACTAAGAGAACTTAAATAACTTTGGCGGCAATAACTGGACTTGCCAGTACGAAGTACTTCGAGTGTCTTAGCTCCTGGTTCAATTTTGTCTAGCCTCCGTCCTAGTACTTTAGCAATAGGAACCCCTAAAATTTTCGCATATGCCTCGTTAGCGAACACAATGGTCGTATCGCAATCTATTACTAGAACAACATCATGAATATTATTAAGAATCTTGAATAATAATTCCGGATCCCATCTTGGAAAAAAGTCTGTTGTAACAGCGTGTACACTGCTAATCACATCTAATCCCTCATTTAATTTGTATCTTTTAATAATTATACAAGAGCGATGCAGTTATAGTAAAGAAAGTAATTCAAAAATTCTTATAATTAAAAGAAGGGCCCCTGTCTAATCTGACAATGACCCTTTAAAGAAATCTAAGTTAAGAGATTTTGTTGGTTCGTGTCCAGATCTTTTGAGCTTCGGCAGCTTTGATCAAATCTTCGCGGAAATCCGGATGGGCTAACTCAATCAACATTTCAGCTCGCCTAAAGGTTGATTTTCCAGTCAACTGAGCCTTACCATATTCTGTGACAATCGTGGGGGCGAAAGTTCTAGGGCAAGTAACGGCGGAGAAAGTCTTTATGCTAGGCACAATTCTAGATATTAACTTGCCACCCTTCGTGGTCGTCGAACTCATGCAAATAAAGGGTTTTCCTCCTTTGGACTGGAAGGCCCCCATGGTAAAATCTAATTGTCCGCCCGTCCCGGAGATTTGTTTAATTCCTGATGATTCTGAGCTTATTTGACCCAGCAGATCTATTTCAACTGTATTGTTAATAGTGATTTGTTTGTCATTAATCGCAATTCGTTTCGGATCATTTGTAATATCTACAGGGTAACTGGCAAAGGCCGGGTTCCTGTTGATAAAATCATAAAGCTCCTTCGTGCCCATGGCAAACGTAAAGACGGTTTTATACTTATCAATATTCTTCATTGATCCATTGACTTTGCCTTTTAATATTAGATCGATGTATGATGTAGTGGCCATTTCTGAGTGAATTCCTAGATTTTTCAGATCACTATCTGCTATCATTTTGGCTATTGTATTGGGCATGCCCCCTATCCCAAATTGCAAACAACTTCCGTCCTCTATCTCTTCAATTAATAATGAGGCTATGGCCCTTTCGGCTTCGGTTTCTGTCACAGATGCTGGTAGCACAGGCAGAGGATAGCTTTTTTCCACGATATAATCCACTTCAGAAATGTGTATACATTCCTGTTCACCACCTAAAACCCAAGGAACTTGGTCATTAACCTCCAGGATGATGGTTTTAGCTTTTTCGCAAATAGCCCGTGCATAAGATACTGAGGTACCAAAATTAAAGTATCCATTGTTGTCCGGGGGGGTTGTTTGAATCATTGCAACGTCGGGCGGATACGTGCTTCCATTGCGTAAGAGTGTAGGACTGGCGCTATAATTACCCGGTATATAATAGCAAAGTTCTTGCTCACCTAGTTTTCTTTCGTGCCCACTTAAATAGCCGCTCATATAGGTGAAACTCTTTTTCTCTGGATCGGCTGCACATATTTTAGGGGATACAGTAGCGCACACACTTCTAACCATTACATCACTTACCTCACCAACACGCTTGGATAAGGCTTCATCTAAGGCCTGGGGAAACATAGCAAAGTGACTCATAAAAACCCAATCACCGGATTTAACAACTTTAACTGCTTCTTCCGGGGAACGCAATTTACTTCTGTATTCATTTTCGTACAATTTTTTCTACCCCCTATTATATTTTTAAACCTATCTTTAGTTGGTTCGTTCCAGTATCCTAAGTTATAGAAATTATTGTGCTATTGTTGGTTTATTTGGTTCTTCTTCCTCAAGATCTAACTCTTTAAGAGCTAATAGATATTTGTCATGTCCATCTGCAATTGGTTTTTTAGCCATTAAAGTTAAGATTATTAGTATAGGAACTCCGACTGCTAGTGACGGATATAACGAGGTACAATAAGGGTTACCTGCAAAATGCCATACTGCTGCTACTGTCCCACCTAATAACATCGACCAGAATGCCGCCCTACTGTCAACACGTGGCCAAAATATGGCCACCAACAGCACTACGCCGGCCACAGCCCGAATCTGAAAAGCACCAGCCATCTGAGCAAGAATAGAGGTAGACTGCATGCCAAAGTAAGTAGCTATTAAACCTAGTGAAATGGTAAAAATCCTAGCCCATTTCATTTCCTCTTTTTCGGAAATACCCGGCTTAATAACACGAACCAAATCTTGAGTAATCATTGTAGTGCTTATTAGTAACAAAGCCGGAGCTGTAGACAGAATTGCCGCCAAAATACCCATTGATGCCATTGCAGCATAGACTGGACCCAACTGGTTGGCTACTACATAAAGAATGCTATTGGGACTTGCTGTAGGCAACAGAACCTTACCAGCCAGACCGATTAATGCTGGGAACAATGCAAAGATTAATACCAGTCCCGAAGCCCATAGAATACCATTTCTTGCGGCATTTTGGTTTTTGGCACCGAACAGAACCACCACCACAGTCGAAGCAGCAAAAAATGATAAAGAAGTACCCAATACCCACCCAATTACCGTCAGCATATCTGGCTGATTGAAAGCAAACATTTTTGCAGGAAGCACTGCTTGCATGTTATCAATACCCCCTGCAGCAGTAACAGCAACAACACATACTATTCCTAATCCTAAATACATTACAAAGGAGTGGAGAACATTCATCCAGGCTAGGCCTTTCATTCCTCCCGTTATAGCGAGAAAAATGAAAATTGCCCCAACGATCCATCCTATCATCATCTTATTTACGCCTAGAAGTGGGCCCAGTATTCCCGCCGCCGCTACCGGTTGTTGTGCAAATATTATCAAATAGACTGCAACCAGTATGAACATCATTACAGATCTGGTCTTAGCGTCAAACCTATGCATGTATATCTGGGGTACGGACATAGCTCCATACTTTTTAGAAAAAGAAAGATACATTTTACCTGCTAAATAAAATACCGCTAAACATCCAATGCTCATCCCCCAGTTCACCCAGACGGACGAGATTCCAATTTTATAAGCCGTAGCAGCGTTACCAACCGTCCCTGCACCAGCAATCAATTCGGCAAACAAAAGTGGAATAATCAGACCAACTGTTAAACCCTTTTTTGCTACAAAGAATTCTGCAACATTACTTTTCTGCCTTACCATATATATACCAATGCCTGCAGTTAAAGCAAAATATAACAATACAAACAAAGCAATCATTAGTATTCCTCCTTTTCTTTCAATTGTTAGTATCACTCACTCAAACTAATTATTAAGTTTTTAATTATAAAACAAAAACATAAGAATTTAACAAATTTTAGCTAAAACACAATCCCCCCTCTTACTGTCTCAAATTCCCAGTCTTTAAAACACCACCACCTCAATTACTTCTTAGGTAACGTCTTTCTATAAATAGTTGTTAAAAGATAATTAGGTAGAAACTGATATCTTTATCTAATACAAGAATCATGCCAATACTGTAGAATATTGAGAAAGTTTATATTCTACATAAAATATACACTATTCAGACAATATCGGAAACTAAAGATAAAGTTTCTGCCCTATTAATACTTAGAAGGCTAGTCTAAATGGATAGTTCTACTCCAATAACTATTACTATTGTGTAAATAGTAGACAACTTATCATCGTTAAGCAAAAACTTGTGTAAAAATTACACAAAACCATAAGTGCAATATAATAAGACTCTAGATTATCCTTTAATTAATTTTCCATTATTCTAATAATTAATGCTCTAGCAGAGTTAATTCTTTTAATTAAAGAAGTAAATTAACCATCATACCAGAATAATGGGGTGTACTGTATAAGCAAGGTACGATTTCTATCCTGATGTATTGTTTCTTTTTTACACAATGAAGGGCTTTTTGAAAGAAGGTTTTAAGGCACCCTGAATAGAGGGTGCCTTAAACATCCCTTAGAAAGGGCTGTCTCCGACCCACTCCCATACTGCTGCTACACCCTGTCCATGCCCAACGCACATTGACTCAACTGCATACTTGGCTCCATAATAGGGCATTTCGTGCATAATAGTTGTTGCTATCCGGGCACCTGTACACCCTAGCGGATGTCCCAGTGATATTCCGCTGCCGCGGGGATTCAGACGCGGATGATCCCTTATTCCTAATACTTCCGTACAGTAAACTGCCTGGGAGGCAAACGCTTCATTGATCTCCCATAAATCAATTTGATCGATGGTTAAACCCGCTTGTTTCAAGGCCAGAGGGATTGCAATACTAGGACCTATCCCCATATAAGCTGGGTCAACTCCAATGGCTTTATATCCGATCAGCTTCATCTTTGGCTTTAAGCCTAGTTCCTGGCATTTTTCCTTACTTGCAACTAACACCACTGCAGCTGCATCGTTCATCTGACTGGAGTTACCCGCTGTTACAGTCGCCAACTCATCGTTCAAAAAGACTGGTTCCAGTTTAGCTAGTGATTCCAAGGTCGTCTCTGGTCTAATTCCTTGATCCCTATCAACCACTATTTTCTTCGTAGACCCATCCTTCTGAGGGGCTTCTACTTCGATAGGAAGAATCTCATCCTTAAACAAGCCCTCCATTGTTGCTTTATGGGCCTTGGCATGGCTTTCATAAGCCATTAAATCTTGCTTTTCACGGCTAACTCCATACTTGCGGGCCACCATTTCAGCGGTCCAGCCCATGCTGCTTGCATTCTTATCTGTAAACTCATTGAAACGCGGGTTGGGAAGGTTTCCTGTTCCCATTGGCACATGAGTCATGTGTTGAACCCCACCGGCAATAATCAGCTCTGATCCCCAACCCATGTTAATTTCAGCAACGGCGTTGAAAATTGTTTGTACACCTGATGAACAGAAGCGATCAACGGTACAGCCCGGTACACTGTAAGGAAACCCCGCCATAATCGTGGCATAGCGACCAATATTTCCCGCCATGTCATTGATAAGTGCTGTTCCGCCCATTATAACCCCGTCGAGTTCTTCTTTTTTGTCCTCCAGCCCGGCTCTAAGCATCAATTCATTCATCACTAATGCAGCCATATCATCTGCTCTTAAGTTAGTAAACCAAGAGGATTTACCCGCCTTGGCTATGCCAGTTCGAACACTTTCGACCAAATAGATTTCTCTCATCTAATTCCCTCCGGATCCTATTTCTTCTAAATTAAATCAACCGACAATCAAGACTTCTTCTGGAACTTCAAGGACAGTATCATCGGCATTTTTGATGATTTCAGCGATAGTGAACACATTGGGTAACGTGTTGTTAATATAGTAACGGGCGCTGGCCACTTTACCTTTGTAAAAGTTAAAATCAAAATGGTCTTCACTTAATCCGGCCAGGTTCTTACTCGCCACAACTGCCTGGTCCATCAAACACATAGCCACGAATAATTGGGCAAAAACGAACAAGGTTCTCAGAGCATATAAATTGATCAATTCACGTTTTTCTTCCTTTTCTGCTTGCCAGGATCCGATAGTCTGCCAAACTTCTTCCGCAGCTTGGTAGGCTCTTGCGAGAGTTCCAAATTCCTTTTCAAGCCCTGCAGCGTTTTTATTTGAGTCTATGAAATCCTTGATACTTCCCATCCACTTCTTGAAAGGTTCGCCGTTCTTCATGGTCATTTTTCGCCCTACAAGATCGTTAGCATGAATAAAAGAGGTACCTTCCCAGATGGTCAATATCTTTGAGTCTCTCATATATTGCTCAACAGGATACTCCTTAGTGTAGCCAACACCACCTAAGCATTGAATAGCCTCAGCAGTCATCAAAGCTGCAGTTTCACTACCATAGCATTTAATCAGAGGAGTCAATATGGCAGCTATATCTGCACACTCCTTGGCTTTTTCCTTATCCTTAGAGTTATTGGTCACATCCAGGTAATAAAATCCTTTATAAATCATAGCTCTTATACCTTCGGTATGAGCTTTCATGTCCATAAGCATCCTTCTTACATCCGCATGCTTAATGATGGGTACTCTCTCACCTTTGATATAGCCCTGAATGCGGTCGGAGGTGTATTGAGATGCTAAAGCATAGGCCTCAGACGCTTGATTATTGGCATTATGCCCGGTGCCAATACGGGATTCGTTCATCATGTTAAACATCATGGCCAATCCTTTGGATCGACCCATTTCATCAGGTGCTGATCCCAACATAATTCCATAGCATTCGTCATTTTCCCCAAAATTCAACATACAAGTTGCTGAACCATTAAGTCCCATCTTATGTTCGACTGCAATGGTGGTAACATCGTTGGGCTTTCCAAGACTGCCATCTTCATTAACCCAGATCTTAGGTACAATATAGAGACCCAAGCCGGCAGAGCCTTTTGTTCCCTGGGGCGGGCGTGCAAGTACCATATGAATGGTGTTCTCACAGATTGAACCGTCTCCGGCAGTAATAAACATTTTAGTCCCTTTAATTTTCCAAATTCTTGGGTCTTCAGTTGGATATGATTTTGTCAACGCATCTCCCACATCCGAGCCGGCTGAGGGTTCTGTTAAATTCATAGTTCCCTGCCAATCCCCACTAAACATCTTAGGCAAAAATCTTGATTTATCAGCCTCGGTTCCGAAATCAATGATAAGATTAGCTGCGCCGGTAGTAAGCTTGACGTTTGAGCCCATAGCGGGACAAGCTGCCACCATTGGTTCATTAGCAGCTTTGAACAACATTAATGGCATTCCGCCCTCGATTTCGGTGCACTCGCTGCTGGAACCCCAACCATTTTTCTGGATAAATTGAAAGACTTCTTTATATCCCGGAGGACTGGTAACCACTCCGTTTTCGAACTTAACCGGATTCTTGTCTCCTTGGGCATTAATAGGGCTTACGACCTCACGGGCCACTTTATAAGCTTCGGTTAGAATCGAATCAACATCATCGATACTGTATAAATCTTTGAAGCGGTCAAAATTTAACACTTCTTCAGTAGGCAGCCACTCTTTTAAAATAAACTTCAAGTCACGCATATTGTATCTATATTCCAATTTAAACTCCTCCCAATTTACCCGTACATCTATTTCAATTTAAACTATATTCATTTAATTAATAATGTTCAGAAATTGTAACGTGGACTTTTTGGATTCAAGGACTCAGGCGTGAGTTCTCTCCTTGTATCTAGAAAGCCAAGTTCTCAACAATGGTTGAAATGCCTTGACCACCACCGATACACATGGTTGCTAAACCATATCTCTTTCCAGTGCGCCTCAATTCATTGATTAACTTGATTAAAATAATCGCGCCGGTTGCACCCAAAGGATGTCCCAGAGCTATAGCGCCTCCATTAACGTTGGTTTTTGCTAGATCAAGTCCTAGCTCTTTGACCACAGCTAAAGACTGAGCTGCGAAGGCCTCATTCAACTCAATCAAATCAATCTGATCTAGAGTTAATCCAGCCATTTTAAGCGCTGCTTGCGTTGCCGGAACAGGTCCGATGCCCATGTATTGAGGAGGTACGCCTTTGGCTCCTATACCAATAATTTTAGCAATAGGTTTCACCCCAAATGTTTGTGCTTTTTCAGGGGTTGTTATCATCACAACTGCAGCTCCATCATTGCGCCCGCTTGAATTGCCCGCCGTCACCGTTCCGCCTTCTTTGAAGACAGGGGCCAATTCTTCTAACTGTGCCATACTGGTTGAACGTGGATGCTCATCGGTATCGAATAATTTAACCGTCTTTTTCTCTTTTACTTCGTAAGGGACAATTTCGCTTTTGAACAACCCTGTCTCAATAGCGTGCAAAGCCCGTTCTTGACTCTGTAATGAAAATTCATCTTGTTCTTGGCGACTAATATTATACTTTACCGCCAAGTTCTCTGCCGTCATTCCCATGGTTAAATGTCCATACTGTTCAATAGGCTGGCAACGAGGTTGACTCTCCGTATTAGAATCAAGAATTTCTGCATTTCCCATCCTATATCCGTAACGTGCGTTCCTCAGGTAGTACGGAGCAGTACTCATGCTTTCTGCGCCACCTGCCAAAATTAGTTCTGAAATCCCCGACCAAATTGACGCAACAGCATTATTAACGGCAGTTAGCGCGGATCCACACTGACGATGTACTGTGTAAGCTGGTACGTCTTCAGGCATTCCTGCTCTCAATAATGATAAACGGGCTACATTAGGATTGTCGGAACTTTGTTTGGTATGACCTAAGATAACCTCGTCTACCGTCTGACCCGGAATACCACTGCGACTAAGTACTTCTCGGATCACCTTTGCCGCCAAAAAATCTACTTCAACTTGTTTTAACGTACCACCTACTCTTCCAATAGCAGTACGTACGCCCTCAACAATAACTGCCTCTTGCATCAGCCTTACCCTCCTTAAATTTATAATGCGAATTCTTTTCTCAATTGACCAGCAATAATATTGCGTTGAATTTCTGAAGTTCCTTCATAAATACGAGCAATTCGTGCATCGCGATAGTATCGTTCCACTTCGCACTCTCGCATATATCCCATACCGCCATGGATCTGAACCGCTAAATCAGCTACCCGGCCATACACTTCCGAACCAAAGGCTTTCACGATAGCCGCCTCTTTGATCACTTTCTCTCCCCGATCAATTTTGCGAGCTACATCATAGGTTAAGCTTTTCAATGCTTCGATTTCAATCGCCATATTTGCTAAATAGTGTTGAATAATCTGGTTTTCAAAGATTGGTTTGCCAAATTGTATACGTTGTAATGAATATCTCATACTTATTTCCAATAGTTTCTCACAAGAACCTAGATTTCTAGCTGCCAGACCAGCCCTTCCATTGGCCAGAATTCTAAGAGCATTGACATATCCCTGCCCCAGCTCACCAAGGACGTTCTCTACAGGCACCTCACAGTCTTCAAAGATAAGCTCTGCCGTTTGAGAACCGTGTAATCCCATTTTCCTCTCGTTTTTGCCTACTGTAAAACCTTTAAAGTTACGTTCAACGAGGAACGACGTAATTCCCTTACTTCCCTTGCTCTTATCCGTCACAGCCATTACTGTAAATATGCCTGCAATATCACCGTTTGTAATGAACTGTTTAGTACCATTTAGGATATACTTGTTTCCCTTTAATACAGCTGTTGTCTTCAAACCACCAGGGTCTGAACCGGCAGACGCCTCTGTCAGGGCAAATGCCCCAATTAATCTTCCTGAAGCTATTTTCGGCAAGTAGCGCTGTTTTTGCTCTTCATTGCCACACTCCACAATTCCTACGCTGCCAATCCCATTGTGACAACCGATGACTGATGTAAAGCAATTCGGGCCACGACCTAATTCTTCATAAATCATCACTTTACCGACCATTCCCGCACCCAAGCCGTCATACTCTTGAGGTGTGCTCAGTCCAAACAAGCCAATTTCTGCAGCCTTGTCGAGCAAGCTCTGTGGGATTTTGTCCTCTTCTTCCATCTGTTCGGCTAAGGGCTCAACTTCCTTAGCCATGAAGGTGCGTACCGTTTGTTTGATAATGTTAAGCTCTTCTTGAGTTACTTCCACCAAATCACCTCCTACCTTGTTTTCGACTAAAGATTTAGCTAACCAGTAAGATCATACGTTTTATTCGTAGGAGTAAAAGCCTTTTTTTGTTTTCTTGCCCCATTCTCCCTTTATAAATTTCTCAATTACCAAGGGTGAAGGCTTAAGTTTTGGATCACCACTATTTTGGTAACGTTCCATAGTACGGTAGTAGGTAAGATCAATGCCGGTTAAATCCATTAAACGGAAGGGGCCCATGGGATGACCCAGAGCATTTGTTACGGCAATATCAATCTCTTCTGGGGTGGCAATACCCATTTCGGCTAGAAACAATGCTTCTTGAGAAAGTGCAGACAATATCCTGTTAACTAGGAAACCATAAATTTCTTTCTTGAGCCAAACTGCAATTTTACCAAGTTTAGCACTCAATTCCATGGTTATTTGGGCAGTTTCTTCAGAAGTATGAGGTCCTTGCACGACTTCAACCAATTTCATGACCAAAGCCGGGTTAAAGAAGTGCATGTTGCAAACCTTATCCGGACGCTTCGTAGCATCAGCTACTTGTGAGCTAACAATATAGGAGCTGTTAGTGGCTAAGATTGCATGGGGAGGTGCAATTCTATCTAAATCAGCAAAGAGCTTTCGCTTAATAGCCATTTTCTCAACGGCAGCCTCGATTATATAATCAGCTCTTCCAGCTGCTTCCTCTAAGCTCGGAGTAAAACGAAGATTGCCTAACGCCATGTCTGCCTGTTCCTGGGTCAGTTTCCCTTTAGTAACCCGCTCAGGCAAATAGGATTTTGCAAAGGCTTCTGCTTTATCCAACATTTCTTGGCTAATATCTGTGCAGGTCACTGTATATCCAGCCAAGGCACAACATACAGCTATTTGGTGCCCCATGTTGCCAGCACCTACAATGCAAATATTTTTTATATCTTCTATGTTCATTTTTTTACCTCCTCATTTGGCCCTATTTACCTTTAAAATTTGGTCTGCGTTTTTCAATAAAGGCTGTCATACCTTCTTTTTGATCCTCTGTTGCAAACAATAATGAAAAGCATTTGTGCTCATAATTCAAGCCCTTTTCCAACTCCATCTGTAGTCCTTCATTGATACAGGCTTTTGCTAACTGCAAAGCGATAGCTCCACGGGCTGCAAACTTCTTTGCCAATTTTTTAGCTTCCGACATTAAGTCAGAAACAGGCACGACCTTATTGACAAGACCAATTCTCCATGCTTCCTCTGCACTAATAATATCCCCACTGAAAATGAGTTCCTTTGCCTTTGCGGGACCTATAAGTCTTGGAAGACGCTGGGTTCCGCCTCCTCCCGGCAATATACCCAGCTTTATTTCTGGAAAGCCAAATTGCGAAGTGTCAGCAGCAATTCGCACGTCCGCCGTCAACGTTAGTTCACATCCGCCCCCCAAGGCATAGCCAGCAATGGCAGCGATGACCGGCTTTTTCATATTTTCTAACAGATGGAAGGCTTTTCTTGAGGGTCTGATACTTGTAGCTACATCTACTGCACTTAGGGTGGCAAGCTGTTTTACGTCTGCCCCTGCAGCAAATACCTTTTCACCCCCCGTTATAATTACAGCACGAACTGAATCATCATTTTCTAAAGTTGATGTCACCTCGGCTAATTCCAAAAAAACTTGAGAATTCAGGGCATTAAGTATTTCCGGACGGTTGAGAGTGACTATAGCGATTCCATCTTCAATCTCTACAATAACTGTTTCGTAGTTCAATTCCATTCACTCCTATCAGCTATTTACTTAACCAGGATCCGTTTCACCTCCGCCCCTTCACAATTGTTTAAATTAAAAAAATAGTTAGAATATACTAGTGCAATATTCATGCCAATTGGCAGCTACTAGTTTTAGGGGGATTTCCATACTCTACCGTTGTAATGTTTAAAAAAGAGTTGAAACTTACTAACGACAACTTTTAATAAAATTAAAAAAAGCATCTCCTTAGGAGGTGCTTTTTACTTTTAAAGTAAAGTTAATTCATTTAGTTAGTTCATTTCTTATAACTTATTACAAAGTTCTTTGCATATTTCCCACTGCTCTCTTTTTTTAATTAGACGTAAAATTAGGACCCTAAGTTTGACCAATTACTTCAATCTTACGTACTCCAATTATTTCCCCAAGCCCAGCCAAGAGGTTCTCTGGTGTGTCTGCCATTCCAGCGGTTTCAATAGATATCGAGACGTTGGCAACTCCTTGGAGAGGAATCCCTTGATTGATGGTCAGAACATTCCCTTTGAGCGAGGCGATGAAGTTAAGTACGTGAGAAAGCACTCCTGCTTTGTTCTCTAGAATTAAGGAAATCGTAATGATCCTCTCATGGCTAGCCTCGTAAAAAGGAAACACGCCATCCTTATATTTGTAATAGGCGCTTCGGCTAAGCCCTACACGCTCCACAGCATCATTAATCGTATTGGTATCCCCTTTTGCAAGGAGTTCTTTTACCAGGGCAGTTTTTAAAATAGCCTCGGGCAAAATACTCTTACTGACAATTAGAAAATCATTGGTCTTGCCAGCCACCAAATCGCTCCTATCTATTTCTAGATTAATCCTCTTCCTGTTTCATTATATGATGATTTAGTTGAGTATTGCAAGAATGACACCCGTTGTCACACTGTTGTTGATGTTTTTAGTTGAACCCTCTTATAAACGAGTTTACTGGCCTGTAAATATTGGTTTGCGTTTTTCCTTTAGCGCATTTATTCCTTCTTTATGATCTGACATTTCGGAAACAATCGCCATTTGAGAAGAAATAAGATCTAACGCTGTCCGTAAGTCATTCGTTCGTTGTGCAGAATAAACGGCTCTTTTAATCATTTGTACGCATACTGGAGGAGAGTCGGCAATTTTTTTAGCCATCTCCAAAGTAGCTTGTTCTAATTCTAAAGCTGGAACTACTTTGTTAACCATACCTATCTTTTCTGCTACAGAAGCTGAGATAAAGTCTCCCGTCCATAAGATTTCTAAAGCTTTAGCGACTCCAACTAAACGTGGCAGATAAAAGGCTCCGCCATCCCCCGGAACAATGCCTGCGTTGACATAACCGGCGGAAAGCTGAGCATCGTCTGCTGCTACTCTGATATCGCACATTAAAGCCATATCAAGGCCTGCACCGATAGCCATTCCATTGATGCCACAAATTACTGGTTTATCCATCGCTTCAAGGGTTAGAGCAATTTTATGAATATGATTTGTCAGAGATCGTTTACGATCGATGGCTTTATCTCCCCAGGTCTCACTATGATCGTCGCCCCCGATGAACCCTTTTCCTTCAATCATAGCGTCGATATCCCCACCAGCAGAAAAGGCCTTGCCATTAGCAGTTAGTACGATTACCCGAATGGATGGATCCTCTTGTGCATCTTGCAGCGCTTCAGACCATTTACGGATCATCGGCAAAGAAAATGCATTATATTTCTCTGGTCTATTCAAGATAATCCTTGCTATAAAACCTTCTTTCTGATAAAGCAAGTGACTATTCTGTTCTTTTCCAGGGGTTACGGACTTCAAACAAACCCGTCTTTCCATTGATTTACATCTCCGTTCATGTGCACTTAATATACAAATTACTTCCGCTCATTGACTTAGAATATATTAACCATTTGAATAAATCAAGCATTTGTGCCTCAACACTGCCCTGGAAATAAGTCTAGGTTAATGTCATCCTTGCGAAGGATCTAGATCCTTCAGTCGTTCCTCCTTCAGGATGACATGGCGCTTAAGTTGCTTTTATATCAATGATAAAAAAGACGCTAGATACTCACAAAGTGCGTTCTAACGTCTATAATTCATAACTAAGTTAATTCCATCAACTTAATAAACCAACAACTTACTTAAGTTGTAGATGCGAGCTCATAGATATTGCTGGTATTTTACGAAACTTTCTACTTATTTTCCCCTCTTCACCGACTAAGGTGTTAAAGGGACCGAGCTGTTCATCCCTCTGAAAAGGAAACCATCCTTGATTGCAGTCCAAACAGATACATTCAGTTCTGTTATAACCGACAAAACCAAAGACAGGACCAAGTGGACCGCAAACACAGGTGGCTAATAACGCCCGCATAAAGGCATAACCATATTTATGATAGACATAGTTTTCCGTCTTACAGGTTGGACATCGGCTATAAATTCCTGGAGCCCCAACCCCACAGTGCGAACAATGGTAGGCATTCTCTAAGACGGTGTTACCACAAGCCCTGCAATTTAGTTCTTTGCTTGTCACTTGGTACATACCAAACAACTCCTTTTTCACTCGATCCCCGCCAAAAAGATTTGAGTACGCGCAAAATTCTGTTTATCTCGAGTACTAAAATCTTAAGTTTCTCTTACGGTACATTTATTTACATAGACATCCATATGATCCTTTATGACTCTTGGAGTTATTAATTGATGTACTGGGCAAATCGATTTGGGATTTTGATATACTCCCCCTACGAAGGCCTTTATATAGTTACGTAAGGCAGACATTTTGACAATCTCATCCACAAAACCCTTCTTAGCACAGTAGGCTGGTCTAGATTTCTCACTGTAAGCCTTAATTAAGTCATTCATCTTAGCAATGGTACCATCCAACGATTTACCACTATCCTGGTCTTTTACCAATCTACGTGAATACATTGCCGCAGCAGCAGTTTCACCGTGCATGACATTGATCTCAGTTGCTGCAGTACCAATACTGAAAGCATTGGTTTTACCCCCTTGGGGTCCACCTAGTACATAGTGAGCAGCAGCGGTACCCTTTCTGAGGGTGATTTCCATTTGAGGAACATCCGTGTTTTGGATGGAGTAAATTAGTGACTGTCCTAAGCCTAACAATTCGGCGGATTCTGCAATATCCCCAACATCGATACCCGTAGTATCCTGAATCCAAACAATAGGCAATTTATCTCGGTTACAGAGGGTAACAAATTCACTCATTTTGATTAAACCCTGGTGATAGAGCTTACCGCCAATCCCAATATACTCTTTAGTGTATTCTGGATAATTCTTTAAAACCCCCTGTTTGTTAGCAACGAAACCGCAAAGCAAACCATCGATTTTGGCGATACCAGTATACATTTCTAAACCATAGTCTGGCTTATATTCGGAGTGCTCACTGTTATCAAAGAGGCGAGCTAATACGTCATATATTTCGTATCCTCTTCTTTGATTTGCAGGAACGATACTATAGAGGTCTTCGCCAGCAAATTTAGGTTCGGCCGGATCAGCCACTCTAAAGAACTCCGGATTGTAGGCAGGCAGAGCTCCAACGTATTTTTTGATCTTGTCCAGAACACCTTCTTCAGTTTCAGCTACTTCACGAAAAAAGCCTGTAACGCCATGGTGAATTTCAACTCTCCCTGGGGGCGCAGATTTAAATTGACGGGTAGCATCAATCAATGACTGGGCCGCTTCTTCATCGATATATCCCTTTGGACTCATGCCACCGACGATACCAGCGCCACCGACAGCCATGTTAGCTTTTTGATGAGCGATCAAAATGGTGGGGCTGATGCTGTGATATCCGCCGCCAGCTGGATTGGTTCCGTAGATGCCGACGATAATCGGCAGGCCTAACTGTTCCAGCTCATTATGTCTATAGAAGGGAGTTCCTCCTCCGATACGATTGGCGTAGACTTCTTCCTGGTGACTCAGTTTTACACCACTACAGTTTAATATCCATACTAAGGGAAGATTCATTCTCTTAGCTATGTCGGTCACTCTTGTAATATTATCAGCCTGTCCGGGAATCCAAGCACCTGCCAAGTATTTATTATCCGAAGCGATAACCACTACCCATTTGCCGTTCACTTTGCCGAGTCCGTCGATAACCCCAGTCGTACCCTCTTCGTTGGAGGTAGGATCATAAATGGTATGGAGCGGGCACCAAGTGCCGGGTTCGACTAAGTATTCAATACGCTGCCAGGCAGTCCATTCTCCACCGGCGTTAACCTTTTCGCTTGGTTTTCCACCAGCCTTAATCCGATCCACCTCAGCATCTATTTCAGCTTCAACTGCCAATAGTTCCTCGGAGTTTTTTGTATTGACCTTTTTCAATGCCTTACCCAGATCATCCATCTTTTTGAAATATCTAGGCATGGAATATTCGAATTCACTCACCACCAACCACTCCTTCGTTTAACTTCCCAAGTCCCTGTTCTACTTTACATTTTATTGAAACTATTCTAATGAAACTAATATATCCCCTTCCTCGACTTGCTGACCTTCTTTAACTAGGATTTCTTTTACTACGCCATCTTCGGGTGCAAATACGGGATTTTCCATCTTCAAAGCTTCGAGAATAATTACTTCATCATCTTCAGCAATAGCGTCCCCCACCTTAACCAGAACCTTCCAAACCTTACCTGCCATTGGACTTTCAATGTTAGCCATTTAAAATTCCTCCTTAAAAAATAATTTCATTTTTTATACTAAAGTTAAGAAATTACCCTCTGCACCCAATTATCTTTATCCTATTTGCCTATCGGCTTTAGATGCAGTTACCTCGCTTGTTAAACATATAAAATGTTTGAACTTTTGGATAACCTTAACCTCAGGAACAACGATTAAGTTCACTTCAATACACTGAGGAACATACCTGCTGCTACGGCAGTACCAATAACACCAGCGACGTTAGGACCCATAGCATGCATCAAGAGATAGTTCTTCTTATCTGCTTCCGAACCCACTTTATGAACTACTCGGGCTGCCATAGGAACAGCTGAAACACCTGCTGCACCAATTAATGGATTGATTTTTTCTTTTAGGAACAGGTTCAATAGGTGTGCTAACCCTACGCCACAAGCAGCGGCGCAAGCAAAGGCGACCATACCGAGGGCAAATACACCAATAACCTTAGTTGTCAAAAACACTTCTGCTGGCATAGTTGCACCCACGGATATTCCTAAAAATATGGTGACTATATTCATCAATTCATTCTGAGCTGTAAGACTTAGACGTTCAACCACACCAGATTCTCTCATTAGATTACCGAAACAAAACATACCCATCAGGGCTGCGGCATCCGGGACAATTAGGATAATGACTATCACAGTAATAATAGGGAAGAATATCTTTTCAAGTTTGGATACTTTACGTAAGGATTTCATGCGGATCTTCCGCTGTTCTTCCGTGGTAAGTAATTTCATCACCGGTGGTAGAATTACCGGTACCAGAGCCATGTAGGAATAGGCAGCTACTGCGCAGATACCCATTATTTCTGGAGCAAGCTTAGACGCTAGAAAAATAGTGGTCGGTCCGTCTGCGCCCCCGATAATTCCGATGACCGCCGCCTGATCAATATTGAAGCCCAAAGCCAGAGCCCCAAAGAAGGTAACATATACTCCACCCTGAGCGCCTGCACCCAGAAGCAAGGTCTTGGGATTGGCGATAACCGGGCCAAAATCCGTCATTGCTCCAATGCCCAAGAAGATCAGGGGAGGAATGATTGCCCACTCTTCGCCATAATGGTAGAAACGCCAGAGTAGTCCTTGATTTGGCGTCATGATATCCGAGGGAAGGTTAACCAAAAGAATACCAAAGGCTATTGGTAATAAAAGCAGGGGTTCAAAACCCTTTTTAATAGCTAGAAAAATAAATATAAAGGCTATGGCCCACATGACAAAATTACCCCAGTAGAGGTTATCGAAGGCCATTGATGTCCACATGCTTTGAAATAACTCCATGTTCGATACTCCTCCTTCAAGATAAATTCTGTTTAGTAGGTTCCTTTTTCTTCTCTATGGCAATTGCAAGTTTTGAGCCCAAGATGACCATTATTAGTAAAAAGGTCATAACTAGAAAAACTCCTGATAATCCCGAAATAAAGACGACTAACGGTAATGACATATTCTCCTCCTCACCTCTCTTGTTCCATTTCTTTACTAACTTTTAGTTATTTAGACAGCAGTCTATTGTAAAACATATTACAGTCTGAATTTTAGCAAGCTGAAATACCCTCTATTCACCTCCTGAATTAAATCATCATTCGAAGGTCTTCAAATTTCCCACACATACGTTTTATAATGCAATATGCATGCCAATTTCCCTATAATCCGCACCATATATCGGACACGTATTTAATTGACTTATGAAACGCCGTGACACCAAGAGTTAACTGTACATTATAATTTTTGATAATTTTATAATCAATTCTTAAGTGCAACTTGTTAAACCTTTTAAGACAATAAAAACCATTAGCTGTTGTTTTTTCTGTACACCTTTCTACAAGACAATTGACGTTTTGTTTAGTCACAACTAGCAGGGCCAAGCGGGCCGATATGCTCAGCTTTCAGCCTTAATTAAACCATTAGACGTTGAGGGTCGACTTTATTTAGAAGAATATTGAGGATCTCTTGACTTGGAGGTTCAGCTTCCACAGCTCTGCTTATATCCATTTCAAAACCCGTATTTTCTTGAATCTTCTGCGGCGTAATTCCTGGGAAGTATTCAGCCAAATACATACGTTTCGTCTTATCGTCAAAACGCATGATCCCTAGTTCAGTAACCACGGCTTGCGGTCCTACTTCGGGCAGACCAGTCTTTTTACGACCATCCGGCCCATCGATCCAACCAGGGCTTGTTAAATAATCCACTTTTTCACAAAAACGACATTTCTGATGTTTCATCAAAATAATCGTATTACAATTCGTAGCAATTCCATTGGCTCCGCCACTACCGGTAAATCGGGTCTTAGGATGCCAATAATCCCCAATGCAAGTGGAGTTTAGATTACCAAAAGCATCTATCTGAGCACCACCTAGAAACCCAATATTAATCTTATTTTTCTTATATGCATTAGCCTGAAAACCAATGTATCGAACTTGGGACCATAGAGCGGAAGCAGTGTAGGATATTCTCATATCACTTACACTGGTAGGTACCTCGATAGGACCTCCATCAATCATTCCAGTTTCGAAGCAAAGACATACATTAGGAGCAGTACTGTTCTTAGCCAGACTGGCAGCTACCAGAGGTAGTCCCGTCCCAACAATAATGGTCGATCCATCTATTACCTGGCGTGCCATAGCTACCACCATCATTTGACTACTAGTATACTCTGCCACAACTTATCATCTCCTCTTTAGTCCAGGTACATAGTTAAATCCATTCTTAACTTTTAGTCCCATTAGACGGCTGGCCCCAAGTTTATTTAAATATTCATTATGGTCTTTAGTGCCATGGATCCACTCGTTTAGAAATTCTTCAAAGAGTTCATCATCGGCACTAACCTTATCATACATACGTAAGTACATAGCATCATAATCATAATAGTTTGTACACTGACTAGGATGAGCACCATAGGGTACTTCGACCACTGCATCAGGTATTACATGAGGTAATTGATTTCTCCAAGGTTCTCCCCGCAGTTCATCTGGATGCACGATTTGTTCGCAAGTGACTATACAATGGGTAGCAGCCATAGCCACATCCGTATCCAGGAAGATAGGGCCATCAATTCTACAGGTTCCGTCAGGAGCAGCTTGTTGGACATGAATAATACCGACGTCAATTTTAGGTGCAGGCAATAAACAAACTTTTTCGTTGGGATTAAATGGGTTGTCTATCACTTTCAACTTAAAGGGCGGAAGTTTAGGATCACTCTTATAAACCTCTTCCGGAATACCCCAATGATCTATCAAGCTCGATCCGAGCATGTTTTTAACAGGGACAAAGGGCAGCCCCAGTGCTGCTGCATGGTACATCATTGGCTGTACGTCTAATGTGTAGTCTTCCCAAAGGATCTTACCTTGTTCAACATACCTGCGGAAACGACGACTCACCTGGGTAAAGCCAGAATTAGCCATATAGGAATTAAAGAGCACTTTGACGCAGCCCGCCCCAATAAGCATGTCAGTGTCTCCTCCCCCAGGCCCGCCTTCTAAATACAGATCTTTAATACCTTGTCGAATAATCTCATGCACCGCTGCATACGGTTTTTTATTAGTTACGAATCCGCCCAGTACTATGTGATCTCCATCGTGAATATACTTGCTGACAGCTTCTTGCATTGTCATCACTTTGCTAATCACGGAACCCACTCCAATCTAAGTAAGTTGCTTTCATAAATAAAACAAAGGGTCTTTGCAAGCAAAGGTTCCCCTCATTTTAAAACTTATTCTATTGATGATAATGCTTATAACACCTAACGTTCTAAAATCAAGGCGATGCCTTGTCCTCCACCAATACATAGGGTGGCCAGTCCACGATGAGCATTTTTACGTTTCATTTCATGCAATAATGTGACGAGAATTCGCGTTCCTGAAGCACCAACAGGATGACCGATGGCAATTGCTCCACCGTTAACATTCGTTTTAGCCATATCAAGTTGTAACCCTTTAGCGACGCTTAGAGTTTGAGCGGCAAAGGCTTCGTTAGCCTCAACGATATCGATGTCTTCAATTTTAAGCCCGGCTTTTTCTAATGCCTTACGGCTGGCTGGGATGGGGCCTGTTCCCATAACTAACGGATCTACACCTGCTGAACCCCATGAGGTAATAGTAGCAAGAGGGGTTAAGCCTAGTTCAACAGCTTTCTCTTTGGACATAACTACTACGGCAGCAGCTCCATCATTGATTCCGGAAGCATTCCCAGCAGTAACGGTTCCATCCTTTTTGAAAGCACCTTTCAGTTTAGCAAGAGCTTCATAGGTTGCACCAAAGCGTGGAAACTCATCCTGAGAGACAACAACGGAATCTCCTTTACGTTGGGGAATGGAAACGGATACAATTTCCTCTTCGAACTTACCAGCTTTAATAGCAGCCTCTGCACGGTTTTGACTTGACACCGAATATCGATCTTGTTCTTCCCGTGAAAAACCAAACTGTTCTGCGATGTTTTCAGCTGTTATACCCATATGAATATTGTTCATAGCATCGGTTAATCCGTCATTAATCATAGTATCAATGATGTTGCTATTGCCCATCCGATAACCTGTACGAGCTTTAGGAAGTGCATAAGGTGCCAGAGACATGTTTTCCATCCCGCCTGCAACAACAATATCGGCATCCTCCGCTATAATAGCCTGGGCGGCACAAACTACAGACTTAATTCCAGATCCGCATACTTTATTAAGGGTCCAGGAAGGAACTTCCTGAGGTATTCCTGCTTTAAGAGATGCTTGGCGGGCAGTATTTTGACCTAGCCCAGCCTGTATCACATTTCCCATGATAACCTCATCAACTTGATCTGGTGTAATACCGGCTCTTATTATAGCCTCCTTGATGACAATTGCCCCTAAATCAGCAGCCGATATTTGACCTAAAGCACCTAAAAAGGAACCAACAGGTGTACGAACAGCACTTACGATTACAACTTCTCTCACTATGGTCATCTCCTTCATCGATATTAAATGCCTTCACGAACTCGAGTTATAGTTGCTAACTGTTCTATCAAAGACGCGTGAATTAGGCTTGATAGTTATAGAAACCACGGCCAGATTTCCGTCCTAGCCAGCCTGCTTTAACGTATTTACGAAGTAATGGGCATGGACGATATTTATCGCCTAGACCCTCATGAAGAACTTCCATAATGGATAAAACAGTATCCAGCCCGATGAGATCCGCTAACGCTAGGGGACCCATGGGGTGATTCATACCTAACTTCATAACATTATCGATTGCTTCTACAGTAGCTATGCCCTCATTAAGTGTACAAATGGCTTCATTGAGCATGGGGATGAGGACCCGGTTGGCGACAAATCCTGGGGCATCATTGACTTCTACAGGAGTTTTGCCCATGTCTATGCTTAAGGTTTCGATTGTTTTGTAGACTTCGTCGCTGGTTGCTAAGCCGCGAATAACTTCGACAAGCTTCATAACCGGAACGGGATTCATGAAATGCATTCCAATGACCCGATCCGGACGTTTGGTGAATGCTGCAATCTCAGTGATCGGTAATGAGGATGTATTGGTCGAAAGGATCGTATGTTCTGGACAAATGACGTCGAGTTGAGAGAATACTTGGGATTTTATAGCCATTTTTTCCACAGCAGCTTCGATAACTAAGTCTGCAGATACTGCATCTTGCAAAGAAATCGATTTAGTGATACGACCCAGAATAGCTCCTTTGTCTTCAGCTGTTAGTTTACCTTTTTCAACATTGCGGCTGAGGTTTTTATCAATAATACCGAGGCCCCTTATTACAAATTCGTCCTTAATATCATTTAGAATAACAGAATAGCCTGCTTGAGCAGCTACTTGAGCTATTCCGCCCCCCATTTGTCCAGCCCCTATGACCATGATTGTTTTCATAATTATCCCTCCATTTACCTTTTAAGTCTTGAATTGTTAGATAATTTTATTAATATATTAGTCAGACTTTATTTAATAATTAATTGCAAGCCTTGCTCTGCAAAGGCTTGCAATTTTCTTGCCAACTCGAGATAAACTATTACCAAGTTTTATCGGTTAGGTTGGTAACCGAGTTCAATACCCGAGATAATCTGCATATGAATGTTGGAAGTCCCTTCGAGAGTTTCAAACTGCTTGGCATCACGGAGCCATCTTCCACAAGGATATTCCGTCGAATATCCATAGGAACCATATATTTTCATAGCCATGTTGGCACCATGAACAGCTGCCATACAACCATATAGCTTAGCAATTGATGTTGCTTGCTGACTGGGCAAATTATTATCTTTTAGCCACGCTGCGTGATAAACTAGATATTTAGCCGCTTCATCTTCTAGCTTCATTTCAGCAAGTTGTGCCTGGATCATTTGATACTTACCAATGGGTTTACCAAACTGTGTTCGTTCATTGGCATATTGTACTGAGCCCTCTAAACAAGCTGCTGCAAGTGCTGCTGAACCAGTAGCGCAACCCATGCGTGTGTTGTTTAACATCCACATGCAAATTTGGAAACCTTTATTTAGGGGGCCTAAGAGATTTTCCTTCGGAATTACGGCGTTTTCAAACACTAGTTCCGAAGTTGGTGCAGGCCACATTCCAACTTTCGTGTGAATAGGAATTCTGGTAACCCCAGGGGTGTTATTGTAGTCAACAATAAAGCAGGATATCCCTTTAGTGCCTGCGCCCTTTTCAGTGACGGCATAGAGAAGCCCGACGTCACAAGTATGTCCTCCGGAAATCCACATTTTAGAACCATTGATCAACCAGTGATCTCCTTTATCTTCAGCAAAGGTCTTCATGCTAGCTACATCAGAACCGGTATTGGCTTCGGTTATAGCAAAACTGCCTACTGAAGTACCAGCGACCAGTCCGGGGATATACTTTTGCTTTTGCTCTTCAGTACCATATTGATTGATTGTCATAGCAGGACCCCAGCAGTTGCCGCTCACGCTCAATCTCCAGGAAGTATGCACCTTGGATATTTCATACAGAGCTAGAACCGCTTCCATCCAGCCCATGCCGTTTCCGCCGTACTCCTCAGGTATACTCCAGCCTAACAGGCCTAAATCGCCTAGTTTGGTTAGGATTTC
Organism: Desulfosporosinus sp.; assembly: GCF_014237355.1. Taxonomy (NCBI): domain Bacteria; kingdom Bacillati; phylum Bacillota; class Clostridia; order Eubacteriales; family Desulfitobacteriaceae; genus Desulfosporosinus; species Desulfosporosinus sp. The sequence continues at coordinate 96,807 of NZ_JABZFS010000023.1, read as the reverse complement.
CCTACGATAATAGTGGTTTTCTTCATCCTGTTCAACGAAAGGAGCTATTTCCTTTAGAGCGAAGTTACGAGCCATATCTTGTATCATTTGTTGATCTTCGGTCAATCCAAAATGCATTATTTTCCACTCCTTAGTTTTATGATAGTTATTATCTTCATTTAGTAAGACTTTCGACGTAACACAAAAAATAGAAGTACCCAAGGACTATACTTAGCTTCGGTTTCACCTCCATCGATTTGCTAATTTGCTGTTAACCGTAAGTATAACTGTTTCAAATACATCCATAATGATACCTGCACCACCGAGCGCATGTTTGGGTATTAACAATACCCAACAATCAACCTACTATATTATTAATGCAATACGCGTGCCAACTTTTGGATTACCTTTATCCGAAGCCCCCATGACCTTTATTCATGTAGAAAGTTCATATACTTATAAATTATTTTGGTTGGGTGGACTCATAATGTGCTAATTAATTGTGTGGTTTAACGTACAATTTCCGGTTTTGTGAACAATTGCTTAATAGTAAAAGGAAATATAAATACAATTATCTTAAGAATAAAAGGCCAAAAACGTCCTGATTATGGGACGTTTTTGGCCTTTATGTTACTATAACCAAGGATTAACCCTTCGTAACTTATCACCAGTGGTCCGATAGGCTTACTAACACTCCATCTAAGATTTTCGCACCTTTTCCTTGGGGCAGTACCGTTACTGGGTTTATATCAAGGCTTAAGAGGTCTTCACCAGCCTCTACAGCTAATTGACTGACTCCTAGCAGTATTTCCACTAAGGCTTCTTTGTCTACTGCCGGCCTGCCTCTGACGCCATTTAATAGCGCTGCCCCTTTGATCTCCTTCAACATTTCTTGAGAATCCTCACGACTTAATGGTACTGGTTTTAGAACAACGTCTTTGAGAACTTCTACAAAAATTCCACCCAAGCCGAACATAATCTGTGTACCTAACACCGGATCTCTTTGTAAACCTATGATTACCTCTACACCTTGCGGCACTTGTTCTTGCATCAAGATTCCATTAATCTTGGCTTGAGGATTGTAAATAATGCCTTTTTCCATAATTTCCTTAAACTTTGCTTCTACTTCTTGTGCAGAATTGATATTTACTGCCACTCCGCCCGCCTCAGTTTTATGCAGAATATCAGGGGAGTCAATCTTCATAACAACCGGGTAACCCATTTTTTCTGCTATAACTACCGCTTCTTCTGCACTTTTAGCAACAAATTCTTTGGTAACTGGCAACCCATAAAGTGCTAATATTTCCTTGGTGGCGTGCTCAGTTAACGCTTTACTACTTTCCTTAAGGGCCAATTGGATTTTAGCTTGTCGAACTTGGTCAATTTCCTCTGCTTGGGGTTTTCTCCAATTACGTTGAAAATTAGCGTACCGGTATAAGGCCCCCATGGCCTTAGCTGCCCGAGCAGGAGAGTGATATAAGGGGACTTCTGCATTTTTCAGAACATCAAATCCGGGCTTAGCTACTTGGCCGACGCTCCAACATACTACAACAGGTTTCTCTGTCCCTAGAGCTGCTTCAGCAATGTCCAAGCCAATTTTTTCTGCCATTTTGCCAGTAGCCATAGTTATAGCAACAATGAGCATATCTAATTCATCGGAAGCTAAGAGGATATTCAGACATTTCTTGAACTCCTCTCCTTGGTTAAGGGATTGAGCAGTGACATCTACTGGGTTTTGAGCACACCCAAAGGCCGGAATAACCTTCCGTACTTCTTCCTGTAGAGCCTCGCTTAATTCCGGCACTTGCAAACCCCATTCTTCCGAACGATCAGCTAATAAAATTCCTACTCCACCTGACATGGTTACAATCCCAATCTTAGCACCTTGAGGTAGTTTACCTGGCAAAAAGGCTTGGGCCAAGTCGATTACATCATCACTGTCTTTGGCCTGAAGGATACCCATTTTGTCAAAGTAACTATTGTAGGCTGCTCCGGAACCTGTTAAAGCTGCCGTATGCGTCGCTGCGGCTTTTTGACCGCTAGCAGAGTTACCAACCTTCAAAGCAACAATAGGCTTGCCTGCTTCTGCTGCCTTTTCAGCAGTCCTCTTGAAAGATTCTCCGTCTCTGAGACCTTCCAAGTATGTCAGGATAACTCTGGTACTTGGGTTTTCCACTACGTAGGCCAAACCTTCACCCGCAGTTGCATCCACTTCATTACCTGTAGTGATAACATAGTTGACACCAACCCCAGCCTCTTGTAGTAGATTAAATAACATAAAACCAACTGCTCCACTCTGGGATACTAACGCAACCGAACCTGACTTGATGCTATCCATTTCCATTGACGCACTAAAAGAGGCGATTAGTCCGGAAGAAACATTAAGAATCCCTAAGCAGTTCGGGCCAATTAAACGCATCCCAAATTCTTGGGCTATCTTGAGAGTTTCTGCTTGAATCTCCTTACCTTCAGCACCAGTTTCTGCAAAACCAGAAGAAAAGATTACAGCCCTCTTAATTCCTTTGGCGCCACAATCCCTTAAAATACTTGGCACCCGAGCTGCGGCCACGGCGATCAAAGCTAAATCTACTTGTTCGGGAATAGCGTCTACGGTGGGATAACAGGTAATTCCCCCAATTTCTTTGTACTTTGGATTTACGGGATAAATTTTTCCTAAATAGTTGTGTTTCAACAAATACTTTAATATTTTCCCATTAATACTCTTGAAATCCTGGCTAGCTCCAATAATAGCCACGCCTGTTGGTTCCATGAAATACTGCATGACTGTTTCTCCTCTCGAAAGTCGTGGTTCCTTAAATTATCCTAATAGCTGCCATATCCTGGCAGGCTATTAGGATTAATAGCTTCTAAACACTAACACCCTCTGTCTTAAGAGACTTGCGCGTGTAACTCTGCCAGAGGAATACAATTACTAATACCGAAATACCCAACGTATCCGTGAATAATCCCGGCTTAATCAGCCCAAAGGCAGCTATAAACAACAATAACCTCTGAAAAATATTAGTGTTAATTAGCATATACCCCTGTACTGCACAGGCTAAGGAAACAACCCCCACAGTAGCAGTTGCGAGTGCCAAAAGAATCTCACTTAACGTCCCCTGGGCTATTAAGGCTGGTGAATAAATCCATATATAGGGGATAAGGAATCCAGCGGCGGCTAGGCGAGCTGCAGTCCATCCCACTTTACTAGGACTGGCACCAGCAATCCCCGCTCCTGTAAAGGCAGCTAAGGCTACTGGTGGGGTTACGTTAGAGATATTGCCGAAGTAAAATACGAACAAGTGAGCCGCTAAAGGCGCAACCCCCAACTTGAGAAGAGCAGGAGCAGCAATAGTAGCCCCAACAATGTAAACCGCCGTCGTTGGCATTCCCATCCCAAGAATAATGGCTGTAATCATCGTCAGAATTAAGGTAGGGAACAAGTAGCCGTGAGCCAAGGCCAGTATATTATCTCCTAGTGTAATGCCAAGGCTGGTTAGAGAGGATACCCCAACAATGAAACCTACAACCGCCGTGGCAATAGCAACCCCAACACTCCCTTTGGCCCCCATTTCCAAGGCAATTAGAAAACTTCGCCAACTCATCCGAGTCGATTTGCGCAAGAAGCTAGCCCCAATTGCAACCAGAATCCCATAAAAGGCCGCATAGGTTGGTGTTACCCCTTTAACAAGGAGGTAAACAATTGCTATCAGCGGTAATATTAGATGTCCCCGCTCTTTTAGGACTATTTTCATATCTGGTAATTTATCACGCGGTACTCCCTCTAATCCAGTCTTACGGGCTTCCAAATGTACCATTGTGAATACTGCTAAATAGTAGAGAAAGGCAGGGATTAGCGCGGCAATCATAATGTCTTTATAGGGGATATTCAAGAATTCAGCCATGATAAAGGCTGCAGCTCCCATAATGGGGGGCATGAACTGACCCCCAGTGGAAGCAACTGCTTCCACTGCGGCAGCAAAATGAGGCTTATAACCTATGCCTTTCATCAGGGGAATGGTAAACGCACCAGTTGTAGCTACGTTGGCCACCGCACTGCCACTGATGGTTCCCATGATCCCACTGGCTACTACGGAGACTTTAGCCGGTCCCCCCGGAGAAGTTCCTGCTAAAGCCATAGACGAATCATTGATTAACTTAGCCATCCCTGTTTCCCCTAGGAAAGCACCGAATAGTATGAAAAGGAATATAAAGGTGGCCGAAACACCCAGGGCAACGCCGAAAATCCCCTCCGAACCGACGTACATGTGGGCAATAATCCGTTTAAGGCTGAAGCCGCTATGCCCAAAGGAACCAGGAATGTGTTGTCCAAAGTAGGCATAGAGGAGAAATATTAGGCCAAGAATCGGTAATTCTTTACCTAAAGCCCGTCGTCCCGCTTCAAACACTACAAAGATACCTAGGGCACCCATGATGTAATCTCGAGTAATTGGCAGGCCTCCACGCATTGCCAATTGCTCGTTGGCAAATACCATATAGAGGCCGGCTGCAATACTAAGAGCAATCATTGCCCAGTCCAGAATGCCCGGTTTGCCCCTCATCCCTTTCTTGCGAGCAGGATAAAGCAGGAAAATCAGCACCATAACGAAGGTCAAGTGAATAGAGCGAAGTTTAATAGCCTCTATCGTGCCGAAACCCGCTACCCACAAATGAAAAACGGAAAATGAAATGGCTATGGCAGAGATTAATAGTCCAAGCTTTGATCTTGAGTCAAAGGCTCGAACTTGGGATTCTTTATCGTATTTTTTCAGAAGTTCCTGGACGACGGCTTCTTCTGAAACGCTTTCATCTACTGACGATGTATTTAGCTTTTTGTCGTCACTCTTTCCTTGGTTATCGTCCATGAAACTAACCTCCTTTTAGTTCATTGCACCGATTTCTTTGAAGTATTTAATGGAACCAGGATGCAATGGCAGAGGACCCATCCCTTTACTAGCATTTTCTTTCTTGATGTTCTTAGTGATGGCATGTGCGTTCATCAAGTCTGGTATGTTTTCATAAATACCTTTTGTGAGGTCATAAACTAAATCTTCACTGAGATCAGCCCTTGTCAGTAAGAGATTGGCAAGAGCAACTGTGTGCACATCTTCCTCTTGTCCCTTGTAGGTGCCCTTCGGTATTACATATTCGTAATAAAAAGGATATTTTTTAATGATTTGTTGGATCATCTCTGGTTCTAGGGAGATAAGCTTGATATCAATTGAATTGGAAACATCCATGATAGCTGCCAGGGGCATAGCACCTGAGAAATTCGCAGCATCGACCTGCTTATTCTTCAACAGCTCGCTAGCCTCTGTGAATCCGACATAGTCAGCTTTCACATTAGCTTTATCCTTATCCCAGAAATTCAGGTCATAACCATCAAGGACTTCCTTAGAGTTTGTTACTGTTCCGCTTCCCGTGGCCCCAGGTGCAAATCTCTTTCCCTTCAGATCTTTGACCGAGTTGATTCCCGAATCCTTACGCACGACAATTTGTGTAACATTAGGATATAGGAAGGTCATGCCACGAAGGTCTTTGTTGGCTCGACCAGTGAATGAATCCTGCCCTTCATAAGCATATACAGCGACATTAGCCATAGTAAACGCAACTTCTGCTTCCTTTTGTTGTAAGAAGTTCATGTTTGCTGCACTGGCTTCTGTTGACTGGGCTGAAGCTTTCACTCCTGGAACCTTATCTGTCCAGATCTTTGCCATGGCATTTCCTATAGGATAATAGGCCCCGGATGTAGTTCCTGTGGCCACGTTGACTTTTTGTTCTTTAACGGAATCTTGACCAGGGCTTGCAGTGTCCTTACTACCACACCCGGACATGACAAGGGCTAAAACTGCAATCATTATTAAGCTTAGTAATTTACGCATAAATTTACCTCCTCTTAATGGTCTAATTTGAACTTTTGCAACCGATTTCCTCATAAGTCTTTATAGAACAGTCATAGGACTGTAAAGATGGTTCGGGTTCTTAACTAATTATTCAAATTAGTTTAAAGTTTTTAATTAATCTGAAAATTTAACTTAAAAATATGGTTTTCTCTCATTGCTTTTTAATAGATACCCTGTTCTATGATTAAAAGTCCTATTTCCTCTTCCGCCTACCGATTAGGTTGATAGCCAAGTTCGATGCCCGCAATAATCTGCATATGAATGTTGGATGTTCCTTCTAGAGTTTCAAACTGCTTGGAATCCCGGAGCCATCTGCCACAAGGATATTCTGTTGAATAACCATAGGAACCATATATTTTCATGGCCATGTTGGCACTATGAACCGCTGCGATACTTCCGTATAACTTTGCCATGGATGTTGCTTGCTGATTAGGCAGTTTATTGTCTTTTAACCATGCTGCATGATAGACGAGATATTTGGCAGCTTCATCTTCTAGTTTCATTTCCGCAAGCTGCGCCTGAATCATCTGATATTTCCCAATGGGTTTGCCAAACTGAGTTCGCTCATTGGCATATTGTACTGCACCTTCTAAGCAGGCTGCTGCAAGAGCTGCTGAACCCGTGGCGCAGCCCATGCGTGTGTTATTCAACATCCACATGCAGATCTGAAAACCTTTATTTAGCGGTCCTAAAAGGTTTTCCTTCGGAATTACTGCGTTTTCAAATACCAGTTCCGAAGTGGGGGCAGGCCACATCCCCACCTTTGTAAGAATCGGAATTCTGGTAACACCAGGAGTATTGTTGTAGTCAACTATAAAACAGGATATTCCCTTAGAACCTGCACCTTTTTCGGTGACGGCATAGAGAAGTCCCACATCACTGGTATGTCCACCGGATATCCACATCTTAGAACCATTTATCAACCAGTGGTCCCCTTTATCTTCGGCAAAGGTCTTCATGCTAGCTACATCCGAACCTGTATTGGCTTCAGTTAGAGCAAAACTGCCTACTGATGATCCCTTTACCAGTCCGGGGATATATTTTTTCTTTTGCTCCTCAGTACCATACTCATTTATGGTCATTGCCGGTCCCCAGCAATTGCCGCTGATGCTCAGTCTCCAGGAAGTATGAACCTTGGCTATTTCATAAAGAGCCAGAACCCCTTCCATCCAACCCATGCCATTTCCGCCGTACTCCTCAGGGATACTCCAACCCAACAGTCCCAAATTACCCAATTTAGTTAGAATCTCTCTACGGTAGTAGTGATTTTCTTCATCCTCTTCAACGAAAGGAGCAATTTCCTTTTGCGCAAAATTACGGGCCATATCTTGAATCATTTGTTGATCTTCAGTTAAACCGAAATCCATCGTTCGTCACCTCTAGTTACGCTTTTTTCCTTGAGTTATTGCTTTCAGACGTGATGCAAGAGTTAAATGCTTAGATTATTTTCAATTTCACCTCCTTGTATTTGTTGATCTGCGTTTGCCGTGTAAGTAGTCTAGTTGTTTCAAACTATAGATACCTGCGCCACTGGGTTCCAAATAATTGGGTACACGAATCGCAGTTACCACGTTTATTGAATATTGCAATAATTATGCCAATTCTGATTTAATTCAATAGACATCGGGTGAAATCCTCTATTCATCCCCAAAATTTTGAATTATTTCTTATTATATTTGTATGAGGCACACTCAAATCATTGAATAGATTGTATGGTTAGGAAGACAGCTTTCCGGTTTTACGAACACATTTTCTTTAATGTTATTAAATTATTTGACTGCAAGCATAGTAGGTGGTATTTTAATTCCAATTATTAATGTGTTCTAAAAGGGGGATTAATCTGATGAACTATAGATCCGTAAAGGAAGAGACTTACTTGCCACATAAGCATATCAGCCTGTTGGGCAAGGAACTATATCTATATCGGGAGGTCACTTCAACTAACAGTATCGCAAAACACATGGCTAAGTACGGGGCTGGCGAGGGCACTATAGTTATGAGCAGATCCCAATCCTCCGGGCGTGGCAGAATGCAACGCCACTGGTCCTGCCCACCTGGGAAAGGGCTTTTACTGTCCATGATATTAAAACCCGAAATCAGCGTGCAATTTGTTCCTCAGTTTACCCTTTTAACCGCCGTAGTTGTCGCCGAAACAATTAAAACTGTTACTGGCTTTAGAGCTGGAATCAAATGGCCTAACGATATTTATATAAACGGTAAAAAGGTCTGCGGAATACTTGCAGAGAGTAGTTTTTCAAGAGCTAAGATTGAGTACTTAATCATCGGCTTAGGCATAAATGTAAACCTAAGCATCCATCATCTTCCCCCTGATTGCCAGGACACCAGCACTTCACTAAGCTTAGAACTAGGCCAAAACGTTTCCCGTATTAAGTTGCTCAAACAGTTTATTATCAGCTGGGATGAACATATCCGAGGCTTTTTAAAAGCTGGCCACCCCTATCTTCGCAGTAAGTGGATTGAAAATAACGTAACCTTAGGACAAAATGTTACTGTGAACAAGGGCAATCATTCCATTAATGGACTGGCCCTAGATATAAGCGAAAAGGGTGGGCTAATTGTGCGATTATCTGACGGATCACTCCATGAGTACCTTGCTGAGGACGTCAGTTTAAGGAAAATTAATAAGTAATTATTCCAAATCAGCCGCGATAAGACTACATATTAGTCATTTTATAATACTTAAAAATATAGTATAATTATTCTGAAAATATAATCGACCTATAAGTACTGAGCAACGAGAGGGAGGAGAATAGCATAATGATGGTTCCCGAGAACTTAAATTACACTTCATGGCTAACCGTTAAACAGATGATGAATAAGCATTTTAGGGTTATTCATCCAGGGGATTCTCTTCGGACTGTAATCCAGTATTACCAGGATTCCAGGCTGGATACGCTTCCAGTTGTTGATAATAATAATAAGTTAATTGGCGTTTTCCCCAAGAAACGATTATATAAGGCCCTACTCGATGGTTCTAGCTTAGACGATCCTTGCACACCTTACATTGTGAATAAACCCATTTCTGTATCCTGGGACCTATGTTATGACGAAATCTCTATGGTAGTGCGTTCAAGCAAAAGCCTTGTTGATTATGTGGTGGTGGTTGACAATCATAGTAAGCCCGTTGGTATGATTGGAACAGCAGAATATCTTCGAGGAAGTCAGAAGGTAATTATGACGTCACACGTTCTGCTTGAGTCTATATTCAATGCAAATTATGAAGGTATTATCGTTATAGATAATAACGGTAAGATCTTAAGGATAAATCCTATCGCTGAAAAAATGTTTGGACTAAAGGCCTCGAAGATCAAGAATTCACACCTGGAACGCGTCCTCCCAGATCTTAAAATATTTAGTAAAGGAAACCGAGGAATTAAGCAGACCATACAGTCACTCCCAGTCATTGTCAGCCAAATGCCAATTATAGCGGATGATGTGCAGATTGGCACAAAAATTGCTTTTGTGGATATATCTGATATGGAAGAAATGGCTCGAGAATTAGAAATCATTAAGGACTTGCAGACCAATCTTGATGGAGTTCTGAATGCTTCCTCAGATGGTGTATTTGTTTCTGATGTAAAAGGTTTAATAAAGTATGTGAATGAAAGTGGCTGTCGACTTATTAATGATTCTGCAGAAGCAATGACTGGAATACCGATCAAAAAACTCTTATCGGAAGTTCCCGCAGAGGTAAGTAAAACCGGTGTTGCCGAAGTAGAAGAATGCATTATTAACGATAGAAATTGCATCGTTTCACATATACCTATTAACAAAGATATCTATGGTGAGACTGAGACCGTAGGTGTCGTCAGTACTGTCTATCTTGATGATAATAGACTTACTGAAGAAATCGCCCGTAAATGGCTCTCCTTAAGACAACAAGTCCAATATTATCGCGATGAACTTGAAAAGCGTGGTAATAGCTTTGATAATCTAGTCTCGAAAAATCAGGCCTTTATGAAAATGAAAAGTGACGCCCAGCGGATTGCTCGCAGTAGTTCAACGGTTCTTCTGACCGGAGAAAGCGGTGTAGGTAAAGACATGTTTGCTCATGCCATCCATGCCGCCAGTCCTCGTGCAAACCATCCATTTGTCAAAGTGAATTGCGCCGCTATCCCAGAATCTCTCTTAGAATCCGAACTCTTTGGCTATACTCCGGGTTCATTTACCGGAGCCTCCAAGAAAGGAAAGATTGGATATTTCACCCAAGCCCATGAGGGAACGATTTTCCTTGATGAAATTGGCGATATGCCTCTATCGATCCAGGCAAAGATATTGCAGGTCTTGCAAGATAAACAATTTATGCAGGTGGGCGGAGTCACCCCCGAAAAGGTGGATGTTCGTATTATCGCGGCCACAAATAAAAATTTACGGGACGCTATAAAAGAGGGAGCTTTTCGATTAGATCTTTATTATCGTCTAAATGTAATACAGTTTAATCTTCCTTCACTTCGGGAACGCTCCGAAGACATATTGCCTTTGGCCGATGTTTTTATAACAAAATATAATGAAATCTTAGGAGCTAATGTAATTGGCATAAGCCAAGCTGCACAAGATGCTTTACTGGTCTATTCTTGGCCAGGTAATATAAGGGAACTCGAAAACGCCATTGAACGAGCTGCTAACTATGTATGGGAGGGCGAGATTGGAATTGAACACCTCTCAGCGCAGATTTTTCAATTTGGCCAGAAGGTCCATGAACCCTCCTCCTATCGAGCGGTGTTGAGCGATGTTGATAAAGAAATGCTTATGGTTGCTCTAAAAAAAGCAAAGGGTAACAAGAGTGCAGCTGCTCGTCTACTTAAAATGAGCCGCTCCGCATTTTATGAAAAACTGGGCAAATACAATTTATCTTAAGAGTGAACTCGTTCAAGTTAAAAGAAAAACCGAGGCATGCGCCTCGGTCCTTTGTGTAGGAACTATAGTTAGATGTTTTTGGCCTTTATGTGACTATAACCGTTATTAATAATAGAAGGATCCCCGCTATGAGGCAATAATCACTACGGGATAAGACCAGCTCACGCAGGTAGGTACGGTGGCCCTGCTGATATCCCCGAGCTTCCATGGCTTCTATCAGCTCATCACAACGGCGGAAGATATTTACTGCTAAGGGCACAGCCAGATGACTCATGGCCCTAATTTTCCCACTAATTCGGCGCGGATTTAAATTTGCCCCTCGAGCCAATTGGGCTTGCTTGATGAGATTCAGTTCATCCATTAGGGTGGGCATAAACCTTAAAGCTAGGGACACCATCATAGCTACATCATGAGAGGATATTCCAGTAATTCTAATGGGCCGCAACAATCGTTCCAACCCCATAGTAAGTTCGGATTGCGAGGTTGTCATGGTCAAAATCGAGGCAACCAACACCAATAATAGAAATTTCCATACCTGTAGGACCCCAAGGGTTAACCCTTCAAAACTAATCAGCACCGGACCAATAGGAAATAGCGGCAGTGGGCGTCCTGGTGTAAAAAAGAGATACATCAAGAATAATAAGGCAAAAAAAGGCAGGACTGGGTGAAGTGTTCTTAGCAATGAGCCTAGGGGGATCCGGGCAAGCAGCGCGATTACTAGGGCTGCTGCGCTGGCTATCAAGAGGCCCACAAAGCCTACGTGAAAAATGATTATGCTAAGTGCTATCACTGCGATTAGTTTAATCCGGGGATCTTTTTTATGCACAGGGGATTCCAGAAAAACGTATCCATACTTATACATAACCATCCGCCTTCCGGATCATTTTCGCCTTTCGAGAACTCTTGAGGCGCTCTAGCAGGTTGCTTATTTCTTCAACTGCAGCGTCTACTGTAAAACTATTAGTTCCTACAGATTCCCCGCGTTGCTGCAGTTGCCACATCAACTCAGTGATCTGGGGTGGGGCTAAGCTGAGGGACTTAAGCCATTCCACCCTTCTTAATATATCGCCGGGACTTCCATCTGCAACTACTTCCCCTTGATTCATCACCAGTATCCTACTAGCTAAAGCGGCCTCCTCCATACTGTGAGTGACATGTATAATGCCTATCCCTTGGCGGTTCAAGGTTTTCAATAAGGTTAGTACCTTCTTCTTCCCTTCCGGATCCAACGAGGCGGTAGGTTCATCGAGCACAATAATTTTTGGTTCCATGGCCAGTAAGCCGGCCAAAGCTAGAAGCTGTTTCTGACCTCCGGAAAGGGTATGTGGAGAGTGGGTTTGCAACCCAGTCAGACCTACCATCGCCAGAGCCTGATCTACTCGTCGGCGTACCTCAGCCGCTGGTAACCCCAGATTGCCAGGACCGAAGGCCACGTCCTCTTCAACACTCATACCTACAATCTGATTATCAGCATTCTGAAAAGCCATCCCCACCCGTCGCCGAATTTCCAGAAGGCTTTTGGAATCACGGGTATTGAGTTCAGCCACCTGCACCTCACCTACAGAAGGAATAAGTAAGGCATTAAAATGCCGAATCAGGGTGGTCTTGCCACAACCGTTGGGACCGATGATAGCAATATACTCACCCTCATCTATGCCTAAATTGAGGTCTTTGACAGCAGGTGGCCGTCCCTTTTCATAGGTATAAGTCAGGTTATAAACCCTGATCATAGTCTTCAGGGTCCTTTCCTATTTTAATCGTATTGCGTAATTTAAGGGCAATTAGGGCCGCAGTCACCAGCTTAATCAGGTCGCCCAATAGAAAGGGAACAACACCTACTAACAGAGCTTTTGTTACGGATAAGTGAGCCACTAAAGAAAGTTGTGCTACTCCCAGGGTATAAATGACTAGATTTCCTACGACTAGAGAAAATCCGAACCAGGCTAAGCCAGGTTTCTTACGGCTTTCAACTAGTTTTCCAATAATGTAGGCTCCTACAATAAAACCAATGAGATAACCACCTGTAGGACCCAATAGAGTTCCTAGACCTGCTTTGCCGCCTGCAAAGACTGGCAGACCCATAACCCCCAAAAGAACATAGACAATTTGGCTCATTGCTCCCGTAACTCCGCCCAAAAGGATTCCTGCCAAACTTGTAAAAAGGGTTTGCAGCGTCATTGGTACCGGCTGCATGGGGATGACTATTAAGGAACCGATCGCAGTCAAGGCTCCGAACATACCTGCGTAAACCATCCGCCGCAAGGGACTATTTGTCTTAACCATCTGTTTAAACTCCCTCTCATTTTCTTTAGTTTAAGAGTTCACTTGCCAAGTATGTTGAAGGGCTTGAGCATTCGCCAAAAGCAGATCAAAACCTGACAAGGGACTTGCGACAGGAAACTATCCCTCTCGCAAGTCCCCAGTCACTTTACTACTATGTAGTTATAGTAACGGTGTTCTGCTGTTATTATAATATTTGCTAATTTTATTGTCAACTAAAAAACAAAAATCTACTTAACAATACCCTGGGCGGATGACGATGAGGGTATGATTGTTATTTCACCAGAAATTATAGTGTGTACATCACCGGACTTGTCGCGAAGCAACAGAAATCCATTATCATCAATATCAACTGCCTGACCGACGAGAACACCATTAATGGTATCCAGGCTTAACTCTTTCCCGATGACCACTGATAGGTTTCTTCCCTTTTCAAGGGTATTTGCAAACCTACCTGCCAGCAAGTCGAAATAGTGGCTCTCTAACCGTGCCAATAAGCCTTGCAACACCTTAACTCGGGAAACAGGTTGCTTATCTTCAACCTGGGCTGAGGTAGCGAGGGTACGCAGGTCGCTGGGAAAATCGTGAAGCTGGTTGTTGATATTCAAACCGATTCCCACAACGATGTATTCGATGCCGTCCATGTCAGTAACAACTTCCGCTAAAATACCAGCTATCTTCTTGTTGTTTATTAAAATATCATTGGGCCACTTAATACGGGCCGGCAGGTTTAGCTCCTCCTGGAAGGTTTCTGCTGCTGCCACTGCAGTTACCAGAGAAATTCTTGAAATTTCCTTCAAGGGCAAAACCGGGCGAAGAATTACGGACATATATATCCCTTGGTTGCTCGGTGAGTACCAACTCCGACCGCGACGTCCCCGTCCAGAAGTCTGCATATCCGCAACGACTAGGGTTCCCTCGGGGTACCCCTTAGCTGCCAAGTCTCGGGCGCGGCTATTCGTAGAATCGGTTTCTTGATAATATATATACTCCTTCCGGCCAAATACCTCTGAAGTCAATCCAGGACACACTTCTGCAGAGGACAAAATATCCGGAGGAGAACTAAGACGATAACCCTTTTTCGGGGATGATTCTACCTTATATCCTTCGGCAAGCAGCGCCTTGATTTGATTCCAGACGGTCGTTCGAGATACTTTCAGACGTTCACTCAAGGTTTCTCCCGAAAGCCATTCTCCATTATTATTTTCTTTTAATGCCTGTAACACTGCATCCCGTAGAGTCATTAACTTCACCCCTTATTAGTCCCACCCAGCTACAACTAACGAGCTAGCTTCCTCACCATAAAGGTCGCGGTACCTATGGCCAGTAGTCGACCTTCTTCATCCTTGATTTCACCTTGGGCAACCACAATACTTTTACCTTTTTGAATGACCTTGCCTTCCCCCCACAGAGTTCCCTTACTTATTGGACGCAGATAATTGATTTTCAGTTCCACAGTCGAAGCGCCTTCGTCCGGGTCTAACTGTTGATTGACCGCCACAGCAATCGCTGTATCAATTAAAGAAGCAATTACCCCTCCATGCACATTCCCATAGAACTGCAACAGGTTCTCGTTGATGGTTAATTGAACTCGAATTATTCCATCGTCCCCGACAACTGTTGTCATGCCCATGTGCTTCCAATAGTTGCCTGTTTCTAGGTCGGCGACTCGAACCACTATGTATCATCTCCTAATAACAAACTTTAAAGATTATATCATATTATCCTGTTATTATCATTCCGCGTCCCAGTTCTTGAGGATTAGATGAATAATTCAGGTTCTCTTCGAGCGGCAAATTCAGTTTCCAATTCATATTTATGTCTTAAATAGTCTTCACTATCGTAATACTTTGCCTGAGCAGGACATTTTTTGATACAAGCACCACATTTAATACAAATACCATTTAATTTAGAGACATCTTCATGATCAATAGAACCCATTGGACAGACTTCTGCACAAAGTTTACAATCTATACAATCACTATTTGTTTTTGGAGTCACTTTTCTAATATCGACAGGGCTGCCATCGACATTTTTAGGCATATAATACTTTCGATAAGGGGTATTTCCTTTTACCGAAATACTTGTCAGGTAATCTGGATTTGTTATTTTTTTGGCTATTTGTCTAGCAAACTCCCTGGCTATTGTGATATCTTTTTCATCGGGTCTGTCTTTGCCGAGAATTCTAGAAAATGAATGTTCACCAACAAATGCTCCACCAGCAATAACTTTAAAACCGTTCAATTCGAGAATATCTTTTAATTCTATTAAAGCATCATCATAATTCCTGTTTCCATAGACTACGATAGGAATTGCTAATGCACCGTCACCTGTAATAGAGTTTAGATAGTTTAATAATACATTAGGAACTCTTCCCGCATAGACTGGAACTCCTAAAACTAAGACGTCATCTTTAGTAAAAGACATAGGGTCTTTGCGAGCATCAGGAAGAGTAAAGTCAATTATATTAACGATTAATCCCTCGCCAATATTCGCTGCAATGCTCTCCGCAATCCCAGAAACAACCTTTTTAGTAGTGTCGGTGGCGCTAAAATACATGGCATTGATCTTTTTCTCCATCTTCTCATCTCCATTGATTAATTACTGTGGCCCTATTACATTCCTTCAATTTCTACTTCCGTGTTTTCAAGGAATTGAGCAACCATGTTATAAAAACCAATAGTAAGGGTTAGTTCTACTATTTCTTGGTGACTGAGGAATTCGGATAGTTTCTCGAAAGCTTCGGCGCTGGATTTAACGTTAGTAATAACTTCTTCAGTGTATCTCAGAATCGCTAGTTCTTGAGGATTAAAGACTGAAGGATCCGGATCTTGGCTTAAAGAGGATATTTGCTCCTCCGGCACTCCAACCTGCCTGGCAATAATTACATGCTGATGCCACTCATATTTCGAACTGCATAACTTAGCTATACGAAGAATAACTAGTTCCCTCAGGCGAGGGTCAAGCTTTGCTTGGGTTAACAATGAGTTTCCTAAACGCATAAAATGACGTACACTATTTTCCGCATGAGCCATCATTCTGTTAATGTTTAAACCACTTAGTTGAGATTTTCCGCCTGTAATCATATTCCGGGTCTTATCCGGCATTTCCTCCAATGATAGCACTGGCAATCTAGCCATTACTGTTTCCTCCTCCGCAATCGTTTTAAGAATAATATCATATGGAACTGGTTAAGTTTTAACATATTCCTAACTATTGCAATAGTTGTGCCAAATCTAAAAAATTTGCAATATTATTAACAATTCTATCTCACAAACATCCTTTGAAAAAAACCTTTAGTCTGTGTTTTCAAGGCATCGGGCAACTATGTCGTGTTTTCCGTACATTTGTTGATACTTATACCCTTACACACCCCATAATAAGAGATGCTAGATTTTTCATCCACGATTTCTAAGGATTCTGAAGGAATAAACTTGAGTTCCGTCGTCGTGATCATTCTTCCATCCCATTTTATTTTCCTGAACTTTATGAACTGACTGCACCAATTCTTGCAGTGCTTCTGATTTTCCATCAAAGAAAAAGAACGCAGGATATGCTCAGTTGCAATTCATTGCGTTCCAAATACTTTCCTATTTAGGAGCTCCTCAAGAATCTTGATGTTTTCATCAAGATTGAATTTTATATTGCTCTTTTGTTACCTGGATTCCTATTGAGTTAATTATTAAAATCTTTTTCATCGTGCTTAACAAGTTGCTCTGCCATTCGTGTAATATGTAATATAGCATGGGATAATTCAGTGGCTGCAATAGCTTGAGAATCAGTAACTCCACTAAGTTGTCTTATAGACTCTATTAAACTACTAACAGACTCTTTGACTCTATTGAGATCTGATGCAATTTCACGAGTTGAGCTCTTTGTAGATTCAGCTAACTTTCCGATCTCATTAGCAACCACAGAAAAACCTCGACCATGTTCCCCTGCGCGTGCAGCCTCGATCGATGCATTAAGACCGAGAATATTACTTTGTGCCGAAATTTCTCTAATTCGAGTGGTCACTTTATTAGTATGTTCTACATCCACAATAACCTTATCTGTTTCTTCAATCATTATCTTAGCTGTTGCCGCAAGTTCCTCGGCATTTGCAGAGAAATTTTCAGACGTGGCAGAGATTTCCTCCACTGCAGCAAGGATCTCTTTCCCAATCGTTAAAATATTTTCGTATTCCTCGGTCGATACACTTACAGAAATAACCCCAACTATAGTTCCATTTTCTATGATTGGCTGGGCAATTCCCACATAAGGTACACCAAAAACCGATTTCGAAACAGGTTTGACAATACGGCGACCGGTTGTTAGGGCTTCATAAGCAGCTGTGCCTTTTGTTTTGAAAAGATCTCCGGGTTTAAGCTTTAAGTTAATACGTGGTCCGGGATAAGCAGCTAATACCTTTTCTGTATCTAACAGTGTGACAGCTGTCTCAGTATCATAGAGGTTTTGTATTATATCCGCAATTTCTAAAAAAGAATCTAGTTTCAAAATATAACCTCCTGACCAATTAATTTGTTATTTTCGTCTCTCCATATAGAAACTGGAAATATGCTTTACCAAAGGCATTAACGAAAATCCTTCTAGAGATAGTCCATTTTCTATCGGAACCCAATTTTGAGGAATTTTTCTTAATTTTAACATAATTTTAGTATAAAAAACTAAAAATTTTATTATTCTCTAAATATTTTTTTAATAACTATATTTGAATAATTTTACAAATATCGCTACTTTTAAATGACATTTTTATTAGATTAAGAAAAAAGAGAACGATGGATACTGCACAGCATTCCATACGTTCTTTTTGAATTATATTATTCTCAATTCAGTTTAACAGATAATTATGCAGATAAGTCCTCCGCCGCTGTCGATCCCTAGATCATTTCTCAGTTCTGTAGTTTATAAAAGAATTCTTAATACTAAGGTCTATACTTTTCTAAACGTAAAGCCCATTAAATCCTCTGTCGATATATCAAAGACATGCCCGTTGTTCGGTAAAGGTTCCTTTCGGAAAAAATCTGGTAGGTCATTATGCTCTTTTCCGATTCCTGCCATGGAGTTAAACTCTTCTTCTTTTTCTAGGATCGATCGACTTAGTTCATATAACGTTTCCTCACTAATTTCTTCGCCTACAAAGGAACTCGCTAATGCCGAAAAAACCGGCATGTATTGTGGCACTGGACCAACAAAAATACAAATCCCCAAGAAATCACAGACCATGGTTATTATTTGTAAATTTCTTGATAAGTCGATTTGCCCATCTGATTCATAAGGTTTTAAGCCTCCACGACCCGGTAAGCAGTTACCAGCCGTATGATCTGCTCCCATTGGAGAAGTAGCATAAGTAACACCTGTACCTTTTAGAGCTCGTGGATCATAGGCCGATAGGGCTTGGCCTTTAACTGCGGGGACTCTGCTAACTCCTAGTATTTTTCCGGTAGCTACAGATCCTTGTCCGACTATCTTGCCTATTTCCTCACCCGATACAATATCATTGACAGCTCTTTTCATTTGTTCAAAGTCACCGAAGCTTAGGGCACCCGCTTCCATAGCAACGCCTAAAGACACCCCCGTCTCCATCGTATCCAAGCCCAAGTCATCACATAGTCTATCTAGCTGAGCAATTTCATCTAGATTATTAATACCACAATTTGAACCTAATAAGGCAATAGTCTCATATTCTAAACCTGATGTTACATAATTATTGTTAACATTATTAAAAATGTTTGAGCATCGTACAGCACACCCCCTTGAGCAGGCGTGCCCGGTTTTGCCCTTTCTTACTTGACATAATTCATGAAGCTTTTCTCCACTAATCTCCTCGGCTTTTTCATTATACCCCGTACTAAAGTTACGTGTAGGCAACCCTCCAGTTGCGTTAATTGCATTAACTAACATGGCAGTTCCATAATCTCTAAGTACTTTTTTCGTTTGGTGTAACTCAATAGAAAACTTTTTAACAGTTTCCATGAATTTCACTTTATCATGGGGCTCACAAATGGGATCATTTGGTCTATTAATAACAATTGCTTTGATCCCTTTACTTCCCATCACTGCCCCCAAGCCACCTCTTCCGGCATGCCTCGAGGGTCTTCCTTCTAGATCGCTGAAGGCTATTGTTGACATGGCTGATCCCGCTTCTCCGGCTGGACCAATTGAGATAATCGAACATTGGTCACCAAATTCGCTGCGAAGTTTTGCTAAAGTATCGTAATTGCCCAGTCCTCTTAGGTTATTACGAGCCTCAATCTTTAAGGTATTGCTTTCAATAATAATAACCCAAGAATTTTCTTGCTTTGGAAGATGTTCAATAATTATTGCCTTGATTTTATGACCAGCTAAATATTGACCCGCGGTTCCTCCAGCGTTACTTTCTTTAATGGTTCCAGTTAAAGGGCTTTTTGCACCAATTGAAGTTCGCCCTGATGATGGAGCAACTGTACCAGTCAGTAATCCTGGGGCTATTACAAGTATATTTTCTTCTCCTAGAGGAGAAGCCTGGGGATCTAATTCATCACTTAATACAAGAGAGGTTAACCCTCTTCCACCTAAATGTTTATATCTTGGGGGAACATTTTCCTTTTTTATCGTCGTATCGGCCATATTTATTCGATAAATATACATTTTCTAACATCCTCTCCTTAGAGTACTTAAAGAAAGAGGTACCGAAATAACTTCCGTACCTCTTAAAGAAGATTTACAGTGCTTTTTGATAAAGTACCTCTATATCAGCTAGAGTCGTCTGTCGTGGATTTATAAGTACATTACCGCTTTTCATGGCATCCACCGCCATATCATGAATTAATTCCTCTTTTACTCCAACTTCAGTTAGTGTTTGTGGGACACTTAATTGATATAATAATTCCTTAATCTCTTGCACTAAAGTCTCCGGAACAAATGAATTATTATTCTCAGCGTGTTTAACATAGTTATAGATTTTTTTATACTTTCCATTATCTGCGATGGCATTAAACTCTAACACTGTAGGCAACAATATTGCATTAGCAATACCATGCGCAACCCCGAAAAATCCACCTAAGGGGTGTGCCATAGCATGGCAATTTCCCAACCTAGCCCACGAAAAAGCAACCCCGGCAAACATACTACCTAACAACATTCCCGACGCTGCTTCGGCATCACTACGGTTAGCCACAAAAAGTCTTATGTTTTTTCCAATTAACTCCATTGCCTTTTCCGCCATTGCATCAGAAAAAGGAGAGGATGCTCGTGAGATGTAGGACTCTACGGCGTGGGTAAGGGCATCCATACCAGTGGCTGCCGCGACTAGGGGGGGTAGTGTAGCAATCATATCAGGATCTAACACAGCGACCTCAGGCACAATTTCGTAACTAAATACCGTTAGCTTGTAATTCTTTTCCTTGTCTGTTATAACAGCAAACGGAGTTACCTCGCTCCCTGTGCCAGCAGTAGTGGGTATAGCCACTATTGGTACATTAGTACCTTTAAATTTATTGGCTCCCTCATAATCTTGTATTTTTCCTCCATTTGATGCTAATACTGCTATGCCTTTAGCAGTATCCATCGGGCTTCCACCCCCTAAGCAAACAATTCCGTTCAAACCTTGCGATCTGTATAGCGCTGTACCATTATCAACAGTTTCACATGATGGATTGGCCTCGACATCAAGAAACAATGCATAATTAATTGACGCTTCTTCCAAAATATCTATTATTTTCTTAACCATTCCAGCTGCTTCTAAACCACGATCCGATATAACTAATACCTTCGTTAGACCCCTGGCCATAAGTATTTCAGGTAATTTTGAAATACTACTCTGACCATATATAACTTCACCTGGAACTTTAAATGAAAAAGGGTTTAAAGTCATATTATTATTCGCCTCCAAATAAGCTACTTTGCTATCCTATCAACTTGATTTGTAATTTTCTGTCCGCTTACCCCTAGCCTTTGAACTACAATATACAGGACTATCCCGGAAACCAGCCCGTAAATAGGACCTCCAATAGCCAAGAT
Organism: Desulfosporosinus sp.; assembly: GCF_014237355.1. Lineage (NCBI taxonomy): Bacteria > Bacillati > Bacillota > Clostridia > Eubacteriales > Desulfitobacteriaceae > Desulfosporosinus > Desulfosporosinus sp. Next base: position 75,766 of record NZ_JABZFS010000023.1, on the reverse strand, counting down.
CGCCCCAACTACTCCCGCTACTCCCTGTTCCTCTTTTGTATCAACCATTTGCATCGCAATATAGAAACAGGCAAAACCTTGTACCATGATCGTCAATGCAATAGCAATCGGGAGTATAGGCCTAAAGCAGGCTACTAAAGGTAAAGACAAAACACACATCCATTTTACAATATTAAAGGTACCCGACCCTCCGAAGATGGAATCCATAGCTTGACGACCTTGTTTATATCGTTCTGCGATAGATACCGTCATGGCAGCCCAAAGTGGACCAGCTAGAGTAAGGGTAGGAAAGAACACTCCTTCTATCATGTTTCTGATTCCGCACAAAATATTGGTCCGATTTGGGTTCATATCAATATCTTCATCATCCCGAAACTCATTAGCTTTTTCTATTATCGTCTGACCGATTACGATATCTCCAAAAGCAATGATGTAGGCTACTATAGCCATTGGCAAGGCGGCGATAAAGATTGAAATACTAGGGAAACCGATTCCAAAAGCATTAAAGGTTTGAAATACTTCACCAATATGAGGTACAAAAAAGCCCCATTCAGTAATTACAGGAATCGGAACCTCTCCAACTATCATGCCTATGATCATGGCACTGATTATTCCTGGAACCATTCCATACTTTGCAAAGGCAGCAATTACTGAACCACCTTTTTCCTTCATCTGCTTGAACCCTAGGGCATAGAGCAGGAAGAAAGCTATAACAATCCCCACCGACATTGATATAGGATATTTAGCAAATCCAACTCCACCAGATGCAAGTGGTAAAAATCCATATTTACCGGTAACTGCAGCTATACCTGCTCCAAGAATAATTCCAGCTTTCATTGAATTAGGAACAACATCTATTAGTTTCTTAGCTAACCCGGTAACACCTAATAAAAGGAACAATAGACCTAAAGTAACTTGTAAGGCTATGAGTGCCTCGATTCGATCCACGCCCATAGCATACTTAGAGAGGAATCCAATAGTTAGCGGAATTGCAGGGGTAATCCAGCCAGCTATGATAGGATCTCCAAATAATTGGTGCAAACAGTAGGTTATTTCGTGAAACAGAACGATAGTGAGAGCTACCTCAAATGAAATACCAAACATATCCTGCAAAAACGCTGTAGCCGCTAATCCTGTAACAAACATGAAAATAGCTTGAATTATTTCCGGTAACTCAACCCCGTAATGAATAAAAGGCAGTCTGATTTTAAATAGTCCCATTGGAATATATGGCTGTTCTTCTCCATGTTTTCTTCGTGCTGTTGGCAACATAAATGCCATAAATTTTCCCTCCTCTAAAAATAGTATTGTACCCTTTATTAACCCTCCTTCCTCACAATTATCGGTTTTCAATATTCAAAACATATTGCAATATTTATGCCATTTAGAAAATTCAGTTAATTTACTGCAGTCTACAACCATAATTGTAAATAACTTATAAGGAGATGAGTCTATTTGTAATCAAATATCAAGGCAAAATATTAATTCTTTAAGAAAATGGTCCTCTGCTCCAACTAAAACAAACCATAACAAATAATACTCATCTATACCAAATTACATTTTTTAACTGAAGAAATATAATCAACGAATCCGTTTGGACTCATAAAAATCTCTTACTTCTCCGTAGACCAAGAATTCTTAAAATTAATCTCATATTTCTTAGCTTTTTTCATTAGGCAGGATTGACTTATTCCTAATTCTTTTGCGGCTTTTCTAGTTGTTTTTTGCTCCGTTAAGGCTTTCAAAATCAGTTTCCTTTCCAAACATGCTACTGAATCAATTAATGAATTACTAATATTAAATTCGTTAATTTGAATTTGGGAGAGGAGAATTTGGGGCAAATCTTCTGGCTCTAAAGTACCGCGATCTACCGTAACCACTAGTCTCTCGAGAGTATTAATTAGTTCCCTTATGTTGCCTGGCCAAGAATACGCCATCAAGCAATCCATAGCTTTAGGAGAAAGATATTTTCTAATTTTATGCTTCTTAGAAAAATAATCTAAATGATGTAAGGTTAGTGGCAGGATATCTTCTATTCTTTCTCGTAAAGGTGGTATTAGCAGCGGAACTACATTAAGTCGATAATAAAGATCTTCACGAAATAATTTTGATTTTACCATCTCATACAAATCTTTATTTGTTGCAGAGATAATTCTGACATCTGGCTTAATAGATTTTGTCCCTCCTAATCTGGTTAGTTCTTTTCCTTGAAGTACTCTTAATAACTTAGATTGAAGTTTAAGGGGAAGTTCTGCAATTTCATCTAAGAAAATAGTTCCTCCATCAGCTATTTCAAATAGCCCGGCTTTCCCACCTTTACGAGCACCTGTAAACGCTCCTTCCTCATAGCCGAAGAGTTCCGATTCCAGTAAATCCTCTGGTATTGCTCCGCAATTTATCTTTACATAAGTACCTTTTAAAGACCTAGAACTATTTTCATGAATCAATTCTGCTATCAATTCTTTTCCTACCCCTGATTCCCCCTGAATTAATACAGTTGTATCTACTCTCGAAAGACGTTCCGCCATTTCAATGACCTTTTGCATTTGCCCACTTTTAAAAATTATGTTCTTTTGACCCTCACGTTTGTTTTTGAGCTGATGAATTTCCCTTTCATAATATAATTGTAATTCCTTCGAATGTTCTAATTTCTTCTCTAAGTCGTTAAGCTCTGTCATATCTCTTACGTTGCTAACAACTCTAATAATTTCCCCTTGATTGTTAAAAATCGGGTTTCCTGTAACTAAAATTTCCTTTCCAGTACTTATTATCTGTTTCATAGTTATTCTTTTTTTCTGTTGTAAGACTTTAAAGGTTATGGATTCACTAATTAACCCCTGATCCACTATGTCTTTAATGTTCTTACCTATTAGCTGTTCAAGTGATAAACCTGTTATACGCTGATAGGCACTATTTACGCGTAAGGTGTTTCCTTCTGAATCCGTTACATAGATACCATCGTATGAAGATTCAAAAATTGCATTTAGTTCAACTGCCAGTTCTTCTAAATCATTGCTTTTTGTACTCATAGTAAAATCTCATACTCCTTCAACGATTTAATTCTCACGGACCGGAAAATCTGAAATACATTTAACAATTTCTGCAATCTATCTATTATTGATATTTTATACTTAATATCCAAATAATGAAATCATTTGGTAGTAGAACTCAAAAGGACGCTGGTTCCGCATCATTGCAGTCCCAACGTCCTTTTTAATACCTGTATGCTTTATCTAATCACTAAATAATTATGCAGATAAGTCCTCCGCTGCCATCATTGACAATCCGCTGTAACGTATCTTGGAGCTTATTTTGGGCATTTTCTGGCATACGATAGAGTTTATTCTGGATTCCTTCACGAACTAAGTCATGCAGGGATTTGCCAAAAATATTCGATTGCCAGACCTTTTTGGGATCACTTTCAAACTCATCGAGCATATACTTAACGAGCTCTTCTGCTTGCTTTTCTGTGCCAATCAGAGGAGTAATTTCTGTAGTGACGTCCGCTCTGATGATGTGCAGTGATGGAGCACTTGCCTTGAGTTTAATTCCATAATGTCCGCCTTGCTTTACAAGCTCCGGCTCATCAAGGAACATCTCCTCGAGTTGAGGTGTGACCACGCCATAACCGTTGACTCGAACTTCTTCAATGGCCTCCGCCAGTTTATCCCATTCCTTCTTGCCCTTGCTATAGTCTAAGACCAAACGAAGTAAGGAATGATCTCCCTCAATTTCAATCCCTGTAAGATCTTGCAGGACTGTTTTAAAGAGTCCCTCGACTGCAGTGATTTCGACATTAGCAACGCCAGTACCTAAGTCCATCTCTTTAAGGAGAACATCTTGTGCATATTGGCATTCTGCTAAGGCATCTAAGGCCTGATCAATATCGCGCAGACGCCGTACTCCATCAATAGCTTTACGAACAGTTTCTTCAAAGGCAGCCCGGACTGCATGGGAGGGGTCTAGTTCCTCAACCCATTTTGGCAGGTCAATATTTACTTCAGCTACAGGGAATTCATAAAGTACTTCTTCTAGAATTTGTGTAATATCTTCCTGTACCATCTCTAGACAGTTCACCGGGATAACGGGTATAGCATATTTTTCTTCAAGTGAACGGCTTAATTCGAGTGTATTTTCTGCATAGGGGCGAGTGGTATTGAGAACGACTACGAAGGGTTTTCCTAGTTGACGGAGCTCAGAAATAACCCGTTCCTCAGCCTCTAGGTAAGCTTCTCTAGGTATATCTGTAATTGACCCATCAGTCGTTACTACAACACCGATTGTGGCATGATCAGAAATGACTTTACGAGTACCCATTTCAGCTGCATCCTGGAAGGACATGGGATCGTCACTCCAGGAAGTTTTCATCATACGTGGCTCTTCACCATCTTCTGCTTCGTACCCTAAGGCGCCTTCCACACTGTAACCTACACAGTCAACCAACCGAACATTCATATGAATTGTTTCTTTTACAACGATTTCTACGGATTCTGAAGGAATAAATTTGGGTTCTGTCGTCGTGATTGTTCTTCCCGTCCCACTTTGAGGAAGCTCATCTTTGGCCCGCTCCCGTTCGAATGCATCTTGGATGTTGGGCAAGACTAGGAGGTCCATGAATCGTTTGATAAAGGTGGACTTTCCCGTACGGACTGGCCCAACGACACCGAGGTAGATATCGCCCCCAGTTCTCTCTGCGATATCCCTGAAAATGTCTAATTTTTCCATTAGTAATTTCCCTCCCTTTTGAGTGCTGTCCCAAAATTTGGGGAAGGGCCTCCACCTTATCTCCCCTTCCACCTCCCTGTAACACGTGGATTCCCAATCGCTGGACTAGCACATTAAGCAGTATAAGTATATTGACTGATTAGGGTAAATATGACACAACAACAAAAAACGTAGAAAAGGCATTTAAACAACCTCTTCTACGTCTATGTTCCTTAACCTGAAAATATGTATGTTATCTTAACCAACTCATCTCGACAACTTCTTCAAGTTCGTGGCGTTTCCCGCGTAACATCAAGTCTGCGACGGCAATTTTGGGATCAGCGCCTTCAAATAAAACTTTATAGGCTTGCTCAGTAATTGGCATCGGAATGTTTTTTTTGATTCCAAGGTTGTGAGCAATACGCGTTGCCCTTACCCCTTCAACAACCATCCCAACCTCTTTCAGTACTGTTTCTAAAGGTTTGCCCTGTCCGAGAGCGACACCCGCCCGTCGGTTACGGCTATGAAGACTGGTACAAGTAACAATGAGGTCCCCAACTCCTGATAATCCGGCAAAGGTCAGTGGATTTCCTCCTAAGGCAACACCTAAACGCGCAATTTCTGCTAATCCTCTAGTCATAAGGGCTGCTTTTGTATTATCTCCAAACCCTAAGCCCTCCGCAATACCAGTGCATAAGGCAATAACATTCTTTAAGGCTCCTCCCAGTTCAACGCCGATGATATCTGGATTTGTATAGACCCTAAATTTAGGTGTCATCATCATGTCTTGAACTGCTTTTGCCGTCTCGACTTCCGAGGCCACAACGACAGTTGTCGGCATATCTCGACCGACCTCTTCTGCATGGCTGGGACCCGATAAAACGGCAATGGGGTTTTGGGGAAGTTCCTCGGTCAGGACCTCGGAGAGGCGAAGATGAGTTCCCTCTTCCATCCCTTTAGCCGTATTGACAACAATACACCCTTCCCCTAGATAAGGCTTGACCAAACGTGCAGCTTCGCGAACACTATGGGAAGGCACACTGAAAACTACCAAATCTGCGTTTAAGAGGGTGAGATCTGTGGTAGGCAGCAGATTTGAAGGCAAAATAACACCGGATAAATAACGCAAATTTTCCCGTTGCTGTTTCATTTTCTCCATTTCGTCAGCATGACGCCCGATCAGTGCAACCTGATGCCCGGCTTTCGCCAGAAGAACTGCTAAAGCGCTGCCCCAGCTCCCCGCACCATATACCGCTATGTTCGACATTTAATCCCCCCTATACTCGAGGTACGATGCTCGATGCACGAGGCACGAACCTCTGACTTAAACTTAGAATTCAGATCTCAAACCTCGAACCTCGAACTTCGAGCCTCGCCTTACTTCTTAGTCCCAAATTTATGCTCGGTTCCTTGTAATACTCGCTTAAAGTTGGCCCGATGAAGAACTAGAACTGCTAAGACGGCCACTACTGCGAAAACTCGATAGGCAAAGGGTTGAGGGAAGACGAAGACCATAATCAAAACTGTGAGTGCACCAGTAACCGAACCCATGGAAACATAACGTGTAAGCCATACAACCAGTACAAACACCGAGATTGCAATTAACGTGACTTTGGGCATCAAGACCGTAACAATTCCAAATCCAGCTGCAACCCCTTTCCCGCTGGGTCGAAAGCCAAAGAGCGGATTCCAGCTATGACCTGCCATTGCTAGTAACCCGCCAACAATTCCCCCCCAAGGTTCAAAGCCAAAAGCCCATAAACCCAGGTAGGCGGACAACGCTCCTTTCAGGAAATCTCCTAAAAGCACCAGGATTCCCAGTTTGGCTCCTAGAAGGCGAAAGGCGTTAGTTGTGCCGATATTTCCGCTACCATGCCGACGTACGTCAATTCCTTTAAAAAGGCCTGCTAAGTAGGCAAAAGGAATGGCACCCAAGAAATACGCCAAGATAAAAATTAGGTAACGTGACATAACCTACTCCTTCTCTTCGTCTTTTTGTCGAACGACAATTCGGATTGGAGTTCCCTCAAACCCAAAGTGTTTCCGCATTTGATTCTCTAAATATCGTTTATAGGAAAAGTGCATAAGTTCCGGATCATTGACAAAGAAAACGAAGGTCGGCGGCTTAACGCCTACTTGAGTCAGGTACCTCACCTTTAAGCGCCGTCCCTTGTCAGAAGGAGGAGGATTAAGATGAACCCATTCTCTCAGCAGGGTGTTCAACGTCGCTGTCGTCACACGAGTTGAATTTTGTTCGACGACGAAATCCACCAAGTCCAGAATTTTATTGACCCGTTGTCCTGTTTTTGCGGAAATAAACATTGTCGGTGCATATTGCATAAACCCTAATTCTTCGCGAATCGACTTTTCAAACTTGTTAATAGTCTTCTCATCTTTTTCGACCAGGTCCCATTTGTTGACAACTAGAATAATTGCTTTACCCGCCTCATCAGCATAACCAGCAATTTTTTTGTCTTGTTCTGTAACCCCATCTACGGCATCGATAAGCATGAGAATTGCGTCTGAGCGATCAACGGCGCGCAGAGAACGTACAACACTATATTGCTCTGTTAGTTCTTCTATACGTGCTTTACGGCGCATTCCAGCCGTATCAATCAGTATGTAATGCCTGCCTTCGTGTTCAAAGGGAGTATCGATAGCATCTCGGGTGGTTCCCGGAACATTACTGACGATAACTCGTTCTCTTCCCAGCATTGTGTTGACCAAGGACGACTTCCCGACATTTGGACGTCCTATCACCGAAATTCGAATGACATCAGGATCGTACTCTTCTTCATCATCCTCCGGCAGCTTTGAAATCACTAGGTCAAGCAGGTCTCCCGTATTCATGCCATGAACTGCAGAAACAGGAATAGCTTCTCCTAGCCCCAAACTTAAGAGTTCATAGAGCTGACCTTCAGCTTTAGTAAAATCTTCAACCTTATTGGCTACAAGCAAGATGGGTTTACCTGAACGACGCAAGGTTCGGGCGATCAAATCATCATCGGGGGTCGGAGAGATTTGGGCGTCCACTACAAAGATAATGACAGACGCTTCCTCCATGGCAATTTCTGCCTGTCTTCTCATTTGTGACGAGATTGGCGTACCTTCATCCTTAAACTCAATTCCACCCGTGTCGATTAAGGCAAACTTCCGTCCGAGCCATTCTGCATCACGATACAAACGATCCCTTGTCACTCCTGGCATATTTTCCACAATCGCTACCAGTCCGCCTGTAATGCGGTTAAATAACGTCGACTTGCCAACATTCGGCCGACCGACTATAGCTACAATAGGTTTACTCAAAGCGTTCCACCTCCAAAGAATATCCAATTACATGCTCTAAAAATGCAAGTCCATCGTTCTCAACAATGCTGGCCTTGCCATTAACCTTCTTCTCTAACCATTCCACGCTTAGATCATCCAGAAAGATATCTTCATCCGCTTTGAGCATTGTGCGAGGAATAAGAAACTTTTCTCCTTGTAAATCCCCTAATTGCTGAGCGATATCTTGTGCTGTCAGAAGTCCTGCAGCGGTGACTGTTAATCCAAAAAAATCATTACGTACTATATGTAAAGTAAGACTTAAACCTTTGATCCGCTCCATCAAACGCTTGCGCCAGGTTTCAAAAAGACCTTGGGCTGCTGTTCCGGTGATAATATGCAGAGAGCGTTCCGGAACCTCCTTCGGTAATAAATCCCAACCGGATTCAATCTCGCTGATAAATTTTCGAGCCATGCCTACACCGTTTTCTAATTGTGGAAAATCATCGTAGACCGAGATTGCCGGAAACTCTCTACCCGCTAATACGTAAAATTCATCCGAAAAATACACTAGATGCCGCCCCGTCCGGCTAAAAAAGTCTTTCTGCCAGATTTCAGCTTGATCTAGAATCTGATCTGCTTCTTCGTTTGTGAATCCACGCAGGGGAGTTAGTTTTTCTCGATAGCGAGTCAAGCCTACGGGTACAACTGCAATGGATTGGACGGAAGGATAGAGTTCACCCAACCGTTCGATGGTTTCTTTTAAAACTTCTCCATCATTATGCTCTGGTACCAAAACAATCTGGGCATGTACCACAATTCCAGCCTCTGCAAAGCGTCGAAATTGCTCAGGTAGTTTTCCAGCTTGCGGATTTTTCATAAGTTTTGAGCGAACATCAGGGTTCCAGGCATGGACGGATACATACATAGGAGTAAGATGCAGCGACGTAATCCTCGATAAATCTTCTTCACTCAGATTCGACAAGGTGATAAAACTTCCTTGGGTGAGAGATAAGCGGTAATCATCATCTTTATCGTAAAGCGAAGGTCGCATTCCTTTGGGCATTTGAGCCACAAAACAAAAGGTGCAATTATTACAACATTTTTTCAGACCCTTAGCACTGACCGTCTCCACCTCTAAGCCTAAGAACTCTCCTGGTCCCTTCTCTATCTCAAGCTCCCATAGTTCCCCATCTGGTTTTTCAACTAGCAGGGTAAAATCTTCTTCGGATATTCCAAACTGAAAGTCAATGAGATCATTAAGTTCTTCTTCGTTAACTTCCAGAACACGATCCCCGACTTCTATCTCCATTTCTTCAGCGATACTCCCTGAATGGACCGCTGCGACCACAAGCCCTTTAGACAAAATATTCCATCCTCCTGACATTTAGATCAAGGGCCTATCCTCTCAGCCTTAATCGTTTACAAGTATACTACAAGTGAACTCGTTGAGCTAGGGCTGAACGCCGGTCTTCGGTTACTGCCGAGGCTTTCGTTCTTCCGAGGCTTCATAAGTTGCAAGGCCATTTGACGGTATCAGCTCAGCATCTGTTTTAAGTTGCTCCCTTCCAGCATAACTTTGCCAGACCAGACTTAGGCCTGCCCAAGCCGTAAACAAGCCCACGCCCACATTCCAAACATAATCATTAGGTAAGTCTATATATCTGATAATGCCATCATAGGTAAAACGCACGAAAGCTAGGTTCAAAAGAGCGCTTCCAACGAGGGCAGCCGCAGTTCCCCAATAGGACTTAGCGCTTAACCAGGCTACTAAGACTAACACAATGGCAAACAACCAGGATACATATGGAAAAACTCCGGGTTCATTGACAATAAATAAGGTCTCCACAAACACAATCAAGCTGGTAAAAAGCAAAGGTAGTAATCGGTGTTTAGCTCGCTGCAGCGCCCAAACCCAAAAAACCAACATAACAGCTATACGTGCAAAGTGCCAGTTCCACGGCATGGTTGCTGTGAAAGCTATTTCTAAAGATTTACCTATAAGCCAAGCTATGGTCAAAATGAGGAAAAAGCGCCGGGAGGTTCGTTTTTCAGTCCAAGCTAATAGGGTTAAGAATAACAGAACCCACTCTCCATACGGAAACATCATAATTACCCCTCCTAAAACGGGTCTTTTCCATATTATCCCCGTTTAGAAGGGGTTTACACAGAAATGTTTGAGAGGTTTTTTGAAATTTGCCCTTTGGGAACTTTTTTTCGATATCTAGAAAGATTTAAGATCAATCCAAGTTTTACTAAGGTTATCACTAGGGAAGCTCCGCCATAGGAGATTAGTGGAAGGGTAATCCCTGTCACCGGTAATACTCCGGTCACGACGGCCAAATTAATGGTCGTCTGGATTGCCAAAGAGGAGGTTAGGCCATAGCCTACCAGCCTGCCAAAGCGATCAGGACATTCCCGGATGATATGATAGGCTCGGGCGTACAAAGCCACGAAGAGAAATAACAAGAGCAGGGTTCCCATTAAGCCCAATTCTTCGCCAACAATTGCGTAAATAGTATCAGTGTGGTTTTCTGGCAAGAAACCATATTTTTGCAGACTTCTTCCCAACCCGACTCCAAAGAATCCACCTGAACCAAAGGCAATCTCAGCATTAGTAATTTGGTAACCTAAATCCATTGCGTATTTCCAAGGATCCAGCCAAACTAAAATCCTCTTCCATTGGTACTCTGTTGAATGAATGAAATATAGCAGGGGTAGACCCAAGGTCGGAACAGCCGCAACGAACCAGATGGTACGAATTTCCGTCTGTAACAGCATTACTGCACAGGTTAGAGCAATAACCATGGTCGTCCCTAAATCCGGTTGTTTATAAACAAGAGCCAGGACAAGAGCTGTCGTGGATAAGAGTATTCCCAAAGGGATACGCTGATCACAGCCCTGTTTGATGGGATAACGATCTAGGATATGTGCGTAAAAGAGAACCATGGCCAGTTTGGCGATTTCTGAAGGTTGGATTGTGATTCCGGCAATTTCGATCCAACGAGCAGAACCGCCTGCCGTAATTCCCGCGTCCGTAAACATTACTGCCATGAGCAATCCTATACTAACAAAGACTCCAATCCCCGCAAATTTCCGGATTAACTTAAAGGGGAATTTAATAGCTATAAGGGCAAAAAAAGAACCTACGAATGTCCATTTTAGCTGCTGAGAGAAATAAAAATATGAATTTTGGGTTGCATTAAAGCCACGTACTGCCCCGGCACTTAAAACCATAATTAACCCAAAAGCTAAAAGTGCTAAGGTTATATATAATATTGGGAAATCAATAGGCTGCATCGGTTGTCGTTTAGCCATCGAGATCTCCTTTCTTCTTAACCAAACCCAAAGTTGGCTTAACATCGTCATCCCAAGTGATGGCGAAGGATCTAGATCCTTCAGTCGTCCCTCCTTCAGGATGACACAGCCCTTGAGTGCTTTCATAGCAGTCGCAAAGTACCGGTATCCTGCAGACGTGGACGGTGTAAAATGACTTCCTGCGGTTGAGGCAGGAAGTCATTTAAATTTGATCACAATTTAACACCAAAGAAGTTCACGACTCTTGGGGAAGGTCGTTTCCTACTGCATCTCCGATGGTTACTGGTTTAATGTCTGATTGGGAAGCCAGGGCTTCCTGATCAATTTCTTTAGTTGATTCGGCAATAGCCTCCCGAATACTTAAACTGATTCGTTTTTCCTCTGGCTTACAATCAATAACTTTAGCAGATACCATATCCCCAACTTTAACCACATCTTCTACTTTATTAACACGGTGATCCGCTAATTGGGAAATATGAACCAACCCATCGACTCCTTCTCCAAGTCCCACAAAGGCACCAAAGGGAGTGATGCGCACCACTTTACCATTCACAACACCGCCAACTGGGAAGTTTACAGCGGCCTTTTCCCAGGGACTTTCTTTTAGTTGTTTCAGTCCTAAGGAAACTTTCCCGGTTTGTTGGTCGAGCTTTAATACTTGAACTTCCACTTCATCCCCTATCTTAAGCATGTCCGAGGGATGCTTAAGTCGAGTATAAGCCATATCTGAAATGTGAAGCAGTCCATCTAACCCGCCAATATCAACAAAAACACCGAAGTCAGCCATGCGTCGGACGGTTCCGGCAACCACGTCACCCTCTTTAAGGGTTTCTAGTAATTGCTTACGCTTAATCGCTCTCTCTTCTTCTAAAATAACTTTTTGCGAAAGAACCACTTTCCGCTTGGCAGGATCATAATCAATCATCCTTAAGCGCAGGGTCTGTCCTAAAAACTGATCCAGATCTTCAACATATCCCGGTTGAATTTGGGATGCTGGAACAAAACCACGTAAACCCACATCGACCACTAAACCGCCCTTTACGACTTCTACAACTTTGGCCTGTATTTCTTCCTTAGTCTCTGCTATTTTTTCTAGTCGATCCTTAGCGCCTTCTTCATCAGCTTTTCGTTTTGAAAGAACTGTATGCCCTTCCTCGTTCTCCACTCGAATAACGACAGCACTAATTTCGTCCCCAATCTCAACTGCGTCCTCAGGGCGCGTTTTTCTTGACACTGCCAACTCATTGATGGGAATAACACCTTCACATTTCCAACCAATATCTACAAAGACTTCTTCCCTTGTAATTTTCACTACAGTACCAGTAACTTTAGTGCCCTGATGAAGTTCTGGACAACTATCAAACCAAGTTGCCATATCCATTTCTTGCTCATTCATTTCTGTCATTTTGTTAAAAACCTCCTCGATTATCCAATCTGGCGTAGAAGCACCTGCGGTCAAGCCAGCACCGTTAGCTTCTTCAAACCAAACGTTTTCTAATTCATCTGCAGTCTCAATTAAATATGTTTTTGTGCGTTCTGCACAGATACTTGCTAGTTTCCGGGTGTTAGCACTATTTCGCCCACCAACAACCACCATAACATCTACCGTTTCAGCTAATTCACGGGCAACTTTTTGTCGTTCCGCCGTGGCATTACAAATGGTATTATGGACGATTAGGTTGTCTGTATGTGATTTCAATTCATTGACAATCCCTGCAAAATTCTCGGCTAGTTGTGTTGTTTGGGCCAAAACAGCTAAATGAGGATAAAACGGTAGTTGTTTGGCTTCCTCAACTGTCTGGATCGGTATTGCCTGTTCACCAGCCCACCCGAGGATTCCCTGCACCTCAGGATGATGCTTGTCTCCCATTACGATGACCTGTTGCCCCTTCTTAGCAGACTCAGCTGCCAATCGTTGAGCTTTCTGTACAAAAGGACAAGTAGCATCTACCACTTGAATACCTTTATTTTCAGCCCCTTGATAGACCTTCGGTGCTACACCATGGGACCGGATAATTAAGGCTTGTTGGCTTGTTAGCTCGTCCAAATCTTCAACAACTTGAATTCCACGTTCTGCTAAGCGTTTCACAACCTGTTGATTGTGGATGAGCGGCCCAAGTGATACAGCATGTGACGTTTCCGACGTTCGTTCAGCCATATCAAGAGCGCGCTTTACGCCAAAGCAAAACCCAGCTTTTGCTGCGCGTTTGACTTTCAAAACCTAGGACCTCCCTAAAAATTGTAAAGAACTAATTCTCTGTTGTCCTCTAAAATTCCTGCAATATGTTGAGTTAATTTAGGAACGAAGTAGGAATGTCTCAAGTGCAATTATTTAACTAAAGCTAAAGGTTACTTAGCTTCTGGTAATTCAATCATAGCCTGCATAATTCGATCAGCAATCCATTCTCGACGTTTTTCCACACCTTCAGGAGGCTTAAGCATTTGATTGGTTAGTGGTTTGCCAACGACAACAGAAATTCTCCCCCAGCCTTTTGTGAACATGTTCGAAGTTCCCCTCACCTTAACTGGGACGATAGAGGCTTGGCTTTTTTCCATAAGCAAAACCATTCCCGGCATACCCTTCTGAATTTCACCGGTCTTGGAGCGTGTTCCTTCCGGAAAAAGCCCTAGTACGCCTCCTCCCTTTAATATTGTCAAAGATTGCCGAATTGCATTCATATCCCCCTGTCCACGTTTCACAGGAAATGCTCCAAGCTTAGAAAAAATTCCCCCTAAAACAGGTATTGAAAACAGTTCTTCTTTAGCCATAAAGGAGACCTGGCGCGGAACACTACAAGCTGCCACAACAGGATCCCAAATACTGACATGGTTAATAGCAAGAATAACCGGGCCCGTTGTCGGCATATTCTCTTCGCCTATCACAGTCCATTTCATTAAACGAAATTGTAAACGAAATACTTTTTTTAAAAAACTATATAGTGTCATCCTTAATAACCTCCTCCGCCAAGACTAAAATTTTAGCTACCAACTCTTCTACACTTAACCCCGTCGTGTCAAGAATGATTGCATCTTTAGCAGGCTTAAGGGGAGAAACTTCACGCTCTGTATCAACACGGTCACGTTGTATCATATCTTGAGCTACTTCTTGAAAGCTAATATCTTTTCCTGCCTTTTTTAGCTCTATCCACCGTCGCTTTGCGCGTTCCTCAGGAGTGGCTGTTAAGAAAATTTTTAGATCCGCTTCCGGCAATACATGCGTGCCAATATCTCGTCCATCCATAACGACTCCACCGCGTTTAGCCTCCATACGTTGAAGTTCCACTAAACGTTCTCTAATCTTAGGATAGGCTGCCACGACAGGAACAGCCCGGGATACTTCTGGACACCGAATTTCCTGGGTAACATCTTCTCCATCACACCAGATGCGCCGTGCTTCAGAATGATCTAGAACAACCTCTGTTCGCTTCGCAATTTGGCTTACTGTGGCCTCATCATCCATTGAGGCTCCCTTTTTAAGGGCTTTATAAGCGATTGCCCGGTACATCGCCCCTGTATCTACATAAAATAGCTGTAGCCGGTTTGCTACAATCTTGGCAACGGTGCTTTTCCCTGCGCCTGCAGGACCATCTAGAGCAATCTGTAATGCTTGATGTTGCCTTTTCTTCATCTTATACTGCTCCTTTTATTCAATTATTACGCTAGCCGCAATCAATGTAGCCACAATATTATTTAATGCATGTAAGGCAACCGAGGGATAGAGGGATTTATATCTATCATAAAGATAGACAAGAACCATTCCTAAAACAAAGCGCGGGAAAAATCCATATGCTTGAAAATGAAGAGCGGAAAAGATTACGGCACTAATAACTGCTGCTGTCCATTTTCCAAAATAGGCTTGTAAACTGCCGAAGATAACTCCCCGGAATAATGTTTCTTCCACAATGGGAGCTAAAACACCTGCTAAAAGTAAATTAAGGATTAATGTGTACCAGGTGACATTTCCTAATAACTTCGAGTAAACATCCGTTTCTGGAGGATTAAAACCATAGTTAAATAGGGCAAAGAGATAAACTATATTAATGACCCAAGTAATTATGTATAGGGACAAGACCTTTGCCAGAATCGTTTTGAGTGGAACACCCTGCCAGCCAAAATCCGCCCATTTCCAATGACGGACTTTTTTTAGTGTCCAGATTAATAACCCAAACGCTAACTGAGTCATAAACGCATTTAAATACATTAAGACACGTTCATGCGGCCACTGCTCCATTAACCAGAACGTTCCAAACGCCAAAACGAAATATATGCCCCCAACTCCACCCAAAACTAACGCTAAATCTACCCAGTTTAATCGTCTATTTGGTGGTGGACTCTCACTATTTTCTAAATTTATCTCTAGCTTCTCCATAGCCACTCACCTTCTTCCTCGGTTGGACACATATTTCTCTGATTTTTTTCCTAGACTAACCCTTAAAGGGGGAATTCTTATGCATTCACCGGATATGACCTTACAAATTTATCACCATTATCTTAAAATCCCCATAGAAACCTATTTCAATACAGTTTCTGATTTTATGGATCCCTGGGATGAACGTGCTTACCAATACGTTGTCCATCAATACCTAGAAAAAGCAAAGGATAACGGTATCGTAGGCATGGTACGTCAAGAAAGAGACGAAAATTATGTTTATTTAGACGCCGCAGTCCGGTATCCGCAGGCCATGGACGGCCAAGTGTCCCTGTAGCCAAGGATGTCGAGAAGGGACCGCAGGCCATGACTCAACCAAGGACGGTTGAGGTTAGTGCGCCGCCATGACTCGAACATGGACGTTCGAGGTTAGTGCATCGCCATGGATGGCTAGATGCCGTGATGGCAAGGCGCCGTGACGGCCAAGTGTCCCTGTAGCCATATATGTTTAATTGAAAAGTAATCTCTCTAAATCCTTTACGCTGGACACTATAAAATCTGGTTTTGCATCCTGTAACTCTTCAATGGTCCCATATCCATATCCGACAGAAATAACATCAATCTGGTTGGCCCTAGCGCCTTCAACATCATACTTGCGGTCTCCTACCATAACGGTTCTAGACCGCAAATTAGTGGGCGCTTTCTTCAAAACTTCCCCTATTAAAGCGTCTTTCTCCACAAATTGGCCACTTAACTCACTTCCCATAATAACATCAAAATACTCCTGTAGCGAAAAATGCTGGAGGATCTTCTCTGCAAAGACTCTAGGTTTTGAAGTCGCTAATAAATTCTTACAACCTTGTTTTTTTAACTTAAAGAGTAATTCCGCAATTCCGGGGTAAACGAAATTTTCATAGAGTCCTAACTCCTGGAATCTCTCCCTATACAACAGGACCGCTTGGGTTAGCAGATTATCATCTGTACTTTGAAGTAATAGTTTAAAACTCTCTTTCAAAGGTGGTCCAATGACCCAATCGAGGTCATCTGCTTCTGGAATAGGATAATTCAACTGTTTTAGAGCGAATTGAACTGAGCGGGTAATCCCTTCCTTTGGATCTGTCAGGGTTCCGTCAAGATCCCACAATATGATATCGTAACGCATAACGACTGTTTAACCCCCTAATTTTTCCCTTAAATTTCCGGGATGAATCTTATCTACAACGGTAATTCTAAAACTGAAGGAGGGATTTAAATGTTTTTTCATCAAAGACACTATCACGGCCATGGAATGTTGTTTCTGCTTAGTCTTGTTATAGCCTTTTTACTTGGACGCAAATCAGAAAGGTATGGTTTTTCTATTGTATCACGCGGGTGTGATTGTTATGAAGACGAAGACGAGATGGATATGATGAACGATCCCACACCAAGCAGTACCTATCCTCAATAAGATTGTCTATAGTTCTCTAACCTTAATCTTTGGTCTGTTTTCTTCTAGTATATCATTTTAACGACATGAACCAAACGGAAACTCCGAGATAATTCTCGGAGTTTCCTATTGTTATATCATACCCTTAATTTGTGTTCAATGGGCTCCGTGGCGAAATACTTCATATTCTTGACTGGTACATACGATAATCCGCTGTCAAGGGATAGTGGTGGCAGCTCTTGGAGGAGAACCGGCCAATCTTCGACTGAATGCACCCCAAGTAGATTAAATAGTTTGATGACCTTCTTAATACTTAAATTATAAAGCTCCTTTAAGGTCATTTTATTCCCTTCGCCGGTTACAGGGTGCCTCCAATATAGAGTTTCATTCAAATAGGATAAATTTAATGGCTGTGAGTAAAATAAAGCTTCTAGTTTTTCAACCGCTGGATACCCATGACGACGATAATGAGCTAATATCCGACAAGGGAATGACCAACTAAAAGCATTCTGCAGAAAGCGATGATTGCGCCATGCTTTCTTAAAATGGACTTGTGTGCTTTTATCTCCTTGATGAGTGTAGTATGTGACTAGTAGTTTAATAACTTGAGGCCCTTGTTCGCCTGCCTCACTCCATAAATGGTTCAAATCTACTGGATATTCTATAGGATCGAAAGTCTGTAACCAAAGATCAATAGCTGTCTCCAACAAGCGATGCCTAAAAACCGCTTTACCTCGTTCTTCAGGGTTATCCGCAAAATAATTTCCGCTCATATAGTAAACCATTGGGTGAAAGATACTATCCACGACAAAATGTGTTAACATGCCTAGTATAAAGGCTAAAGAGGCCTGTTTATTACTCTGACGAAGTGCCGACTCTAAGATTTCAATAAGCGGGACTAACGTGTCCTCACCATTAACCCCATGTAACTGGTTTGCCAGACGCTCAATGTTGGCTTCAGAGGGTTTGGATAAATCATAAAACCCAATGTCGTGAGCAACGGCACCAATATAATAAAGTGCAGGATTGCTCGCTATGATCCCCCCAACCTCTATAGGGATTCCTCTTTGCAAAGCTTCGCGAGCGATATGCCAGTGTGTTAATTCTTTTGGCACAAATTACCCCTCCACTTATCAGGCAGTAGTTTTACCAATCTTTTAGTTACCCTAACATGTGGTGTAGTAACTAGCCTTTCGACTTTACCATATATGTAACAATCCCGATAGCCACAACATTAGACAGATCGTCAAAGACTTCCACTGTTGTCACAATGAGCTGCTTTCCTCTTTTTACAATCTTGGCATAGGCAAATATGTCTGAGTTAACTACAGGTAACAAATAATTAACTTTCAATTCTACTGTTGAAGCTGCATAATCCCTGCCAATGCACTTATTAACAACCACTCCTGCCGCTGCATCCACGGCGGTTGAGATGATTCCCCCATGCATGGCCCCATATACCTGGCGCAAGTTTTCTGAATCTTTCACATGAACACCAGCGCGCCCCTCAGAATCATGCATAATTTTTATACCAAGGTATCTCCATACATTTGCTGACTCAAGCGAATTAAGATCCACTGTCGTTCCTCCTACCCTTCTATTTCTACTTTTGTTTGTTTTCTAGAAAATTTGCACAATGTTTTGTGAAACCATTAGTGAAGATTAGTTCCACGTTAGAGGTGTAAAGAATACACTTTTTATTTTAACAGTATTTTTAGAAGCCTGCCAGTTTCCTGGCAGGCTTCTAAAGTACGCCTGTTTAGATGCTTTTATCTACTATTTAGCGGATATATTATTATTTCTTCCTGACGACTTGAAGGTTATTTCTTTAGGTTTACACTCAACTCCATGGTCTTCACGAAGCATTTTCATGAAGGACATGGTTAAAATTACCAGAACTAATATTAGCGGAACCGCAGCGACTACAGAGGATGTTTGAATGGCACTTAAACCACCTAGAGAAAGAATCGCTACGCCTACTGCGGCTAAAGCTAATGCCCAGACGATCCTGTTCCAGCGAGCAGGTTGTTCATTTTCTGCCAGATTCTTAGTCGCCATTGAAGCACACACATAGGCCGAGGAATCCAAACAGGTAGCTAGGAACACAAATTCCAACAACAGGAATAAAACTAAAACCACCTGAGGCATGGGTAGTGTATTAAGAACCGCTATAATGGTTGCAGGCCCTCCGCTCTCTGACAAAAGAGTGGATAATGGTAATATTTTGTTAAATTCAAGGTGCAAAGTATAACCACCTACGACTCCAAAGAAAGCCCAGCAGCCTAAAGTCCCCCAAAGCAGCTCTGCAACGATTAATTGCTTTAAAGTTCGTCCCTTAGAAATTCTTGCGACGAATAAGCCCATATAAGGTGCTAGGGCAACCCACCATGCCCAATAAAAGACAGTCCATGACTGGGGGAATCCACTCTTAGCAATGGGGTCGGTATAAAAACTCATGCGGAAGAAGTTATTAAATAACACCCCTATGCTATCTGTGAATACTGACAAGATAAAAACAGTTGGTCCAGCTAATAGAATTAAAACTAACATAGCCAAAGCAAGATAAACATTGATATTGCTTAAGACCTTGATTCCTTTATAAAGTCCGGTATAAACGCTAAAACCAAAGATCAACGTCCAAATTGCTAGGATTGCCATATTTAAGCCCATGGACTGTTGCAAACCAAACAAACTAGAAGCTGCTTCCGCCAACAAGGGAACCCCAAGGCCCAAAGAGGTGCCAAAACCACCAACGATACCAAACATAACTAAAATATCGATGACCTTACCCAGCCAGCCATCTATTTTATTGCCTAGGATAGGCCTGCATGCAGTACTGGCCCTAAGTATTGTATCCTTACGAACGTAATAGGCATAGGCAATTGGCAAAGCTGGGATAGCATACAAGGCCCATGCACTAAATCCCCAGTGGAACATACCATAGGTAATGGCCCATTGGGCTGCCTCTGGCGAACCTACGGCGATACCAAAAGGTGGCCCTTGCAGATAGTAGAGCGGCTCAGCTACTGACCAATAAATCAGACTGGAGCCCACTCCGGCACAAAATAGCATTCCTATCCAGGTTATCGTAGAAAATTCGGGCTTGTCGTCAGGTCCACCTAATTTCACGTTGCCATATCGACCAAACGCCACCCACATTAGGAAAACAAATACCAAAAAGGTCCCTGTCTGGAAGAGCCAGTCTAGTTTATAGGTCGCCCAGGCTAAAGCTGCATTTACAATTTCCGTACCAGCTTCGCGATTTGTAATAATGGCTAATGATATACCAAAAATCACGATAAAAGCAGGCCAAAATACTTTATGGTCCAGTTGTGGTTTTCCCATTAATCTTCCTCCTTATAAGCTAATTTGTTTAGCTATTTTACATATAAGCTTTTTGTTATGTTACCTCTCTACTTAATCACCTCATTCCATGTTTCATTTCATTCTGATAGTTACCTGTAGCAACAAGCAATTTTTCTTGGTTATTGTTTTACTATTCATAATTATCAGATATTAATTAGCGCTACTATTTCTCTATGTGATTTTCATAGGGAAATAGAATACAAAAAGCAAAATAGTCACTAACACGTAACCGAGAACAACAACTATATTTGGACTGAGCCTTATTCATAGAGCCTCTTACGATGGGCATTAAGATAACCTGTACAATATGAATCTTTTCCCAACAAAGTCTGTGAACCCTGAACAGCGCCCATCATACTTTTGTCAAGTGGGTTTAATATATAACTATCCATCCCCATTGTCATGGTTTGAATCATAAACAATTGATTAAGAACTTTTCGGTTCGGAAGACCGAAGGAAACGTTACTTAACCCACAAACCATGTGAACGTTTGGATAGTTTTCTTTTATTAGCTTTATTGTATCAAGGACTTCCAGCCCTGCTTTATCCCCCGTACTTACTGGTTTGACAAGGGGATCAAAATAAATATCGTCTTCAGAAACTCCGGCCTCTATTAGTCTTTGATAGAGGTTTTGGGCTACAGCCATCCTGTCCTCGGCCGTCTCAGGCATCCCGTTATCGTCCATACAAAGAGCTACAACCTTGGTCTTATAGTTTAGTACTAATGGGAGAATCTCTGAGTAACGTTCGTTTTCACCAGTAATAGAGTTAATAAGGGGTTTCCCGTTACTGTTACGCGCGATTTTTAATCCTGCTTCTATTGCTTTGGGATTGGGGCTGTCTATACATAAAGGCACTTGAACAACTTCTTGAACAGTATTAACCAGCCATTCCATGGTCTCTACTTCATCGAAAATCATTGTGCCACAGTTGATATCAATATAATTTGCCCCGGCCTCAACTTGATCAATAGCAATTCTTTTAATATAGTCAGCATCCTTTTTCTCAACCGCTTCGCTGATTAACTTCCTACTAGTATTAATTAATTCCCCGATTATTAACACGTTCAGTCCTCCTCTTAATGTTCTAGGTCACAGTTAACCACTGAAATATTATCCAACAAGCTGTAAACATAACTCCTTAGCTGCCATGGCATCTGCTCCGTAACCATCTGCTCCAATTTCGTCAGCAAAACTCTGGTATACGGGTGCTCCCCCTATTATCACTTTTAGTCCATCTCTTAAACCCTCTTCTATTAATAGTTCAATGGTACTTTTCATATTTAACATAGTTGTCGTCAAAAGAGCTGACAAACCAACAATATGTGGCTTATGCTCCCTAACCGCTTGAACAAACATTTCAGGTGATATGTCCGTTCCAAGATTAATCACTTTAAAACCGCCACTTTCCAGGATCATACAAACTAGGCTCTTGCCAATGTCGTGTAGATCCCCTTTAACCGTTCCTATGACGATGGTCCCTGCCGAGGGCATATCCGTTTCTGAGATAAGTGGCTTAATCAACTCCATGCCAATAGCCATGGATTTTGCTGACATCATCACTTCCGGAACGTACATATCTTCAGCCTTAAACCTGACACCGACCACATTCATTCCGGATATAAGACCCTCGTTAATGATACGCAGGGGGTCTACCTTGTTGTTGATCATTTCTATGGTAATTTCTTTAACCTTTGCGGAATTACCGTTAATCACTGCATCTGCTAATTCGTTAAACTTACTCACTAGGAAATCCCTCCTCATATTAGGCTCTCGAGAAAATCGAGATTAGTCCTTCTAATGCGGATTATGTTCTTGAGCTCTTTTTAAGATTTTATCAATTTCAGCATTTACTTCCTGACTTATAGGCTCAGCCTGGTGGGTTGCAAGTAATTCTTTAGCCTTAACCCTAGCTTTTTCTTCGATCGTTTCTTTGCTTAAGGCCCATTTCTCATAGGTTTGCCTGTCACTAAGGACCGGTGTCCACAGTTCGCCAGCTCTCAGATGTTTTCGGGTATGCTTATGTTCAAGAAAATTACTTTGGGAGTTGATAACTTCGGCAATAACATTAACAGCCAATTTGTCTTCAGAAACTTCGATTCCTCTAACCGTCCGCTGAATAACTGAAGCAAGCTCATTGTCAATAACCAACATAGCAAAACATGATGTCAGGACATTTTCTAAAGAACCCGCAGCGGCGAGAATGTCTGTCCCAATTAAAGCAGGCATCAGGGCATTATATAAGTGTTCGTAACCGCTCTGGGCATCGGCAATTTTAGATGCACCCGAGAAACCGGTTGCCGTAGAAGGTATCCCGTAAAAACGCGCAAGTTGGACCGACGCGGCGGCGGCAAGACCCATTTCTGGCATTGCCCAAAGGCCTACTCCCGAACGCATATCCATGAATGTAACACGCGGTGACATAATCACTGGGCTACCCGGTTTTAAGAGTTGACTGGCAACAACTCCAGCCAAAATTTCGGCATTATGTTGGGCCACGGTGCCAACTAAGGTCATTGGTCCTGTTGAACCCATCATGGGACAGGGTACAATTCCCAAGGGCAATCCGGCTTCTAAAATATCGATCATTGCTTCAGCAGGGTCAAAACCGTATTCTAGCGGACTAATCGGAGATACTTCAATATAAGCCAGGGGCCTCTTTCTTAAATTCTCTCTCCCTCCAGCGACCGCACTCAACAGCTCAAGAATGTATTTCATTTCGTGGGAAGATTCTGCCGTAATGCGAAGAGGTTTAGTTGTATTACGCAGCATAGCTGCAGTCTCAACCGAGACGATGGCTTCCTGGGGAACGTCCCTAGGAAAAATTGGCGAGACAATATTAATAAATTCTAAAGCGTCTGCCAATCTAGTAAAGTCTTCTAAATCCTTAAGGTTAGCATCTCTTTTTTCCCCTGTGTCAATATCAATAATTGAAGGGGTTCCCACACAGGTTTGAGAATAAGCCTTATTGGAACCCATCTCAACGGTATATTTATCACTGCGGCCGTAAATTTGGCATCTGGAAGGAACCGTTTTAAGAGCCGTGTCAACAACATCTTGAGAAAAAACAATTCTCCCGTTTTTCTCCCGGCATCCACGCTCTAACAATAATTCCTTTAGCCGTTTTGAACTGGTATGAATGCCAAGTGATTTTAAAATTTCCAGGCTTGCTTCATGGACCTTCTCTAGTTGGCCATCTGAGAATAATTCAAACTTCACTAGCTTCACCCCCTTTTAATAAGCTTTATTAACTTCCTATTTCTGTTTTACGGGCTCGTTCAAGTACTCTTTCGAATTGAGCATCTACTTCAGCACTGGTCGTTAAACCTGGATGGTTCGAAATTAACTCTTTAGCGATTCTACGAGCTTTATCTTCAATTCTTTCCCCTTTGTCCGCCCACTTTTCGTAAGTTTGCCTATCACCAAGGGATGGAACCCATAGTTCACCAGCCCTTAAATGTTTTCGAGTGTGTTTATGTTCTAAGAAATTACTCTGAGTTTCGATGACCTCGGCTATAACATTGACTGCTAACTTTTCCTCCGTCACTTCAACTCCCTTTATCGTCCTTTGAACCACGGATGACAATTCATTATCAATAACTAACATGGCGTAGCACGAAGTTAGGGCATTGTCTAACGATCCAGCCGAACCAATGATATCACTCCCTATTAAAGCTTCCATTAGTGCATTATATAAATGTTCGTATCCGCTCTGCGAATCGGCAATCTTTGAAGCGCCGCAGAATCCGCCTGGCGCAGAGGGAATACCATAGAACTTAGCCAGTTGATTCATGACTGCTCCTGCCAAGCCCATTTCTGGCATAGCCCATAAACCAACTCCAGAACGCATATCCATAAACGTTGCTCTGGAGGACATTGTTACAGGAGCTCCAGGCTTTATCAGTTGACTTGCAATAACCCCTGCTAAAATCTCGGCATTATGCTGAACCGCAATACCAGCCACTGTCATTGGTGCAGTTGAGCCCATCATTGGACAAGGTTCGACTCCTAAAGGTAATCCCGCTTCGACAACGTCTATTAGAGCCTCCGCTGGATCATAGCCATATTCGAGTGGACTCAAAGGAGATACAGGAAGCATTGCAATCGGCTTTTCCCTCAAAGCCTCTTTTCCTCCTGCAGCTAAGGCTAATAATTCAAGAATGTAGGGCAATTCACGCGAAGACTCAATACAAATACTTAATGGTTTCGAAGTATTTCTCAGAAGGGTTGCCGTTTCAAATGTTAAGATTATTTCTTGGGGGACATCTCTTGGGAAAATAGGAGAAATAATATTGATAAACTCTAATGAATCCGCCAACCTTGTATACTCTTCAAGATCTTTTACTGTGGCATCCCGCTTTTCGCACGTTTCGAGATCCATCATCGATGGAGTGCCTACACAGGTTTGGCAATAAGCTTTCTCTTTCCCAATTTCCAAAACAGGTGAGTTGTTCCTGCCATAGAGTTTAAATTCCCTCGGAACTGTTTTAAGGGCGTTACTAATAACATGGCGTGGAAAAAGGATTCTACCTTTTTCCTCTTTACAACCATTATCCAGTAGTAACTTCTTAAAGCGCTCAGATGTAGTATGAATTCCTATTGTCTCTAGGACTTTCAAGCTCGCTTCATGTATTTGAGATAATTCATATTCCGCTAAAAGCTCGAATCTCATCTCTTTCCTCCTATTGCTTTAAGCTCTACCGACAAGTTTTTTAGCGATTACAACAGAACTTAAAGCATCCTCTGCATAACCGTCAGCCCCAATCTTATCTGCCCAAGCTCCATTGATCGGAGCTCCACCAATGATCACTTTAACCTGATCCCTTAGCCCCTCTTCGAGTAAAAGCTCAATGATCTCCTTTTGCCTGCCAATGGTTGTTGTTAGTAAGGCCGATATGCCCAGGATGTCAGGTTTGAGCTCCTTTACCTTTTCAACAAATTTGCTGGCTGGTACATCAGTTCCCAGATCTATGACTTCAAAACCCGAGGTTTTAAGCATCATCCCGACAATATTTTTGCCAATCTCATGTAAGTCCCCTTGAACTGTCCCCATTAAAACCTTGCCATAAAACTCACGTACCGTTCCTACCAACAAAGGTTCTAGTTTCTTGACACCTGCATCCATAGCTTTAGCTCCTAATAGAAGATCCGGCAAATAATAATGTCCAGAACCAAAATAGTCACCAACGATTGTAATCCCTTTCGTTAGTGCTTCATTAAGAATCATTATGGGTTCGATCCCTTCACTGATGGCAGTTTCCGTCAATTCCACCACCAGTTCAGGTTCTCCCTCAACCACTGCTTCGGTAATATTCTTGAGAAGTTCTTCATTTGCCATTCCTAACGCCCCCTATTCAGTGTCCGAAGAACCCACCCCCACTGCTAGAAGTGGGGGGCTAGATTGCTCGAGGTTATTTATTAATTCCGTACTCTTTTTCTGCTTGTTCCACAATCTCCCGAATTTTCTCTGCTGCTCCAGCCGGCAACGGGTCTGGCTTATGGTTTTCTAGGATAGAAATTGCTACTTCATATGCTCTTTCAGTAAAATCCTTGCCGCCCAGGCCTAACCACGTGTCGCGCATTCTTCTGTCGATTAATTTTGTCTGAGAGTGTGCTGTCTTAAAATGTTGGAACGTATGATCACTGGTCACGAACTCACCGCCGGCACCTACCTGCTTAATGACATCCACCGCCAAAGTCTCTTCAGTCACCGAAATTCCCGAGACAGCTTTTTTAATCATTTTAGCCATTTCATTGTCCATGACTAACTGAGCAAAATCAAAGGTAATGCCGAGTTCAAGCATACCCAAACCATAGATTAAGTTTGCTCCACCTAGAGCAGCCATTAATCCCGTTATGGTTTTTTCGTGGGCAGCTTGAGCATCGGGTACTTTACTATCTGCCTATCCGCCGGCTACCCAGCTCGGTAACAAGTAATATTGGGCTAATTTGGCCACACCCGCATTAATCATTCCTAATTCAGGCGATCCGACAGGGGCTGTGGTATATTTCAAATCCATAATCGTTGTTGAACTACCATAAATTACGGGAGCCCCTTTAACTGTTAGCTGACTTAAGACAATACCGCTCAAAACTTCAGCATTATGAGTAACTAATGTTCCAGCTAACGTGACAGGTGAAGATCCACCTGCCATTGCCATAGACAGAATGTTGACTGCGATACCCGCCTTAGCAGCCTCAGTAATAACTTCTGTACAATCAGTAACCAACTGTAAAGGGCTGGTCGGACAAACGATCGTACTATAAATGGGTCGTTCTCTTAACTTATCCATACCTCCAACGATAGCAGCAGCCATCTCTACAATTTTCTTGAAGTTTTTGCCATTACTCGCGCCTGAGAAGCAATGCTTTGAAGTATTAGTAAAGTAGGCTTCCGCTTCATGTAGTGAGCCCACCTTGGCATTTTCATCTTGAGCGGCTACCGCTCTTTCGTAAACATCGATTTCGCTCATGGCGTCACAGATAAGAGCAGTATTAGCAACGTCCTGCTTGGTCGTTTTTCGATACTCTTTAGTGAAAGGATCAATAACACGGATGCCCTCACCGAAATTCGTAAAACCTACCCGGTTAGCTTCTAAAATTATGTCATTTTTAGGATTTCTGCCTGCTAGGAAAATGGTACTAGGGGCAGAACGAATGGAGTCTTCAACTAGGTGCGCTGGAAACTTAACCATGTGTGATTTATTGTCGACGACAGCTCCTCCGTTGGCGAAGATCTCCCTAGCGTCTTCACTCTCCACCCTAATACCGGTATTTTTCAGAACATCTAAAGTGGAACAATGGATGGCATACAGTTCGTCCTCTGTAAACATATTAAGCCCTATTCCCTCTTGTCGGCTTGCTCCGGCAAATAAGTTCCTTTTCAATCACACTCACCTCCACAGATTCCGTTAATTTGTTAACTTTAGGTTCTATTCAAGAGCAAAAGCGCCTTTGTTACTGCTTCTGCCGCATCTTCTGCATAAGCGTCTGCACCGATTCTGTCCGCCCAACGTTGGGTTGCAGGAGCGCCGCCTACCATCGTCTTGAACTGGTCACGCAGTCCGTTTTTGCGAAGCTCATCCTCAAGCTTTTTCTGACTCATTAAAGTAGTCGTAAGCAAAGCACTAGTACCAATAATGTCAGCTTTAACTTCCAGAGCTTTTTCGATTATTTTGACGTTGGACACATCCCGGCCCATATCATAGACTTGAATACCCTGAGTTTTTAGGAGTGATACCACAATTCCCTTGCCAATGTCGTGTACATCCCCTTCAACCGTAGCAATTACAATGGTTCCTTTATATTGAGTTGTCTCACCCTGAATAATGGCTGCATCTAAAATCTGGACTGCTGCCTTCATCACTTCAGATGACATAATTAATTGAGGAAGGAAAACTTCTCCTCTTCCAAAGAGCTCTCCCATTTGTCTAATCCCGTAGCTAAATCCTGAACTAATAACTTCAACTGGATCGTATCCTTCTGCAAGGGCACGCTCTGCTAATCTTACTGCCCTTTCTTGATCACATTGCAAGATAGTCTCCCTAGCCTCTAAAAAAATATCTTCAATACTCAAAGGTTAAACCTCCTTTTTGTTTGACTCCTGATTTCGATCATTTCAATCCAGTTAGCCGTTTGAAGTTTTCTACTGACCTAATATCTATACCTAATAGTTTTGCAATATTAAATTTAGCCTGGATTCCAATTGAGGCTCCATCACGTGCTTGAACGTGACCGATATCTAAGCTTTCTCTGATCTCCTGCATGACGGCCTCGTCACATAGTTCGAAAGTTGAAATTCCTAGTTTACCGGCAACGTATTCTTTTGCTTCTTTAATTTTCATGCCTTTAGCCATTTGCATACGTGCTACCAGATCTCCGGCAGTCCGTATTCCGCCCATGCCCGCAGACGTCTCATGTGTTATAGCCATACCATAAGGATCGCCATGACCTATCTATAATCCGTCGGCCTTACCAATCTCTACCAGAGCCTTATCTGCCCTTGATACAGCATCTACTGCCGGGGTATTAGAATTAGGAATAGCTCCTACTCCCATACCAACGTTCACATGTACTGGTATACTGGCTGCTTCAGTACAAGCCTTAACGAAGGTAACGGTACGCGCCAGATTCCAGGCAAATGTCCTGCTGCTATTCGTATTTATGACTGCCCCAAATATTGTTGCGCCAGCTTTTTCCGCCACTTTTACCTGTTGATGAGGATAGAGTCCTGCTAAGCGCTTTCCGTCAAAGAACAAATCTCCATGCATACCGAGGATAAACTCTCCAGACATTCCAAACTCAATGGCAATATCCGGGTATTTGTTCTTAAGAATTTCAACCGCCTTCAAGGATGCTAGAACATCAGCATCCCCCGAAGCCCCTACTGTGTCAAAGTTAATCCCGTCTGCCCCAGCCTCATACATACGACTAGCAACATAGACCATATCTTTAATGGCATGCTCCATTGCTTCTTCTTGAGCCGCTTTGGCTTCAGATATTTTCGCTAGCGGAAGCAGTTCAGACCAGTTTTCAATAGGACCATCCGGCTTTGTATAAAGGCCAAGGTTTGGCATAGCCCCATAAAAGATAGGTATTATAGTATTAAGTTGGACGTGCTCCATTGCTGCCGTCTCTTCGTGAATAATTGCTTTCAGTTGTTTATAACTATAGTCAACATGAGCTAACTCCATCGTATCCGAACAAAATGCCCGTTCGTGGGTCAAGATCGCAGATGACCGATCCATGGGAACGCCTGCCCGAATCGGCAGCTTTAACGTTCCTGCATCAAAGGTTACAACGACTTCGTTTCCTCGCTCTACACTCACCGTCTTATCCGGTCTCGTACAAATATCAAAAAGATGATCAAGCTCGCTTTGGCTAAGCGCTGGGATTTTGCCACGATCCGCTGCATCATTGGTTCCCACTTCAAGATCGCGGCGCATCTCATCTGCGCTTACTCTCGTCGGAGAACCATCACCATATCTAGTGTAAAATTCGCTCATTCATTTGCCTCCTTATAAGAATTTTAAGCTGATATTGTTCTAAACTTTCACAATATTCTGTAGTGCAAAAGTTATGCCAAGTAGTTTTTTGGCTGATGATCTAATTATCAGAAAAAATCTTACATTTAACTAATGATTTTTTTCATCACTCAAGAACAAAATATTTTTAAATATTCAGATTTTTTAGGTAACAGCTCTGTTTAATTTGCCAATGAAAATTTTCATTACCTAATTATGAATATTTTCATTGGTTCGACTAAACCTAAAGCCATCGTCCCTGTTGGCTCCGAAGAAAAAGGACGCTTCTCCATAAAAACTTAACATTTCTATGGAGAAGCGTCCTTATATTCAGAAAAACCTATTGGAGAGATCCTTTTCTCTTAAATTAATTCGTTTCCTACAAACGGGAACCATAGTTTTGATTAACGTAGGTTACCG
The DNA here is from genome assembly GCF_014237355.1 of Desulfosporosinus sp. NCBI lineage: Bacteria > Bacillati > Bacillota > Clostridia > Eubacteriales > Desulfitobacteriaceae > Desulfosporosinus > Desulfosporosinus sp. Next base: position 45,877 of record NZ_JABZFS010000023.1, on the reverse strand, counting down.
CATATTTCTTTAATTTCCAGTCAGGTATTTTGCACGTAGTACAGGCATGAAAAAATAATTTATTTCTAAGGCAACGAGCAGCACGACTATGCTTGGAATTATATATTTGAAATTTCTCATTGCAATGGGTAGTAATCTCAGCAGTATTTCCTCTGATTGTCATGCTTTTAACACCATGAAGTATTCCACTTCTGGAAGGCCATAACTTAAGCTTTTCTACAAACTTGAAAAAGTCAATATTTTTGCGATAATATCGCTTCTTTTTGGCAGAATCAACAGTCATTCTTACAACTCCATTCTAACCTTAATTTCAGCGATTCTAGTCAAATGCGCGTCTCAACTCAAGGAGAACATTCCAAAACATCAAAAATCATAGTAGCTACTCCTATTTGTAAAGGATCATGAAGCAATTGGTTTGATAGTTTGGCTAAGCCTGCCGCCTGGACGCCTAAAGGAATACCAGGGGCTGCAATCATCGTATCCTCTGAGATGTGCTGCGGCATGATAAAATCTGCTGATGGACAGGCATCCACCAAAATGTTATGACTCCCCAAGGCCTCGTTTAAGTCAGTCTCCACTTTTATGGCATACCCCTGGTTCATTAACTTCTTAGATAATAAACGGCTTGCTGACAAATCAATATCATATATTGAAACCTCCGCCCCAAAGCGTTTTAAGGCTAGCGCTGCACTACTGCCTACAGGGCCAGCCCCGAACACCAATACGTTCTTACTTTCTAATCCGTCGCACATATGAAATAAGCCAGATACATACCCCTTGCCAGTGGCATCTCCATTGTCAGATACCTTACCAGTTCTCAGGTTAATGGCCACAAAACGATCATCATCCGCCATAAATAAAATCTCTGAGCCATTCTGTACTGCCTCAGCCAAACCACCTGCATCCCGACTCTTTGTAATAACAGCATCAAATCCTAGAAAACATATGATACTCGCTACAGATTCTACAAAACCTTCGATAATACCTTGCCCACAGGTCATTGGAATCACTGCAACCCTCGGTTTGAGAGTGCTAGCTTCGCTAGCTCCCTTACCTGCTGCATGAGCAGCGATTTCCCGTAACGAGCAACCTGTAATTCTCACTAACTCAGCATTATATTCCTCTAGTGCAGTCGGAATCATAATTACGTCGTTCTGTTTAAGTCGAGTCAATCTAATCACTCCCTAATTAATCCGTCGCTGGTTTCGATCACCTAATACCTATCCTGGTAATGTCTAATCCCGAATTCCTTCTGGATCTCTTGAATTACACTATTGCGTTTATTCCACGCTGCTTGGCAGTCCTTCTCGGTAATAATCAGAGTTGCCACCCACTCTGTTTTTCCTGGAAGATAACTAGTTACTGCTTCATCTGCACCAAAGAAATCCGTATAATGACGGAGCGGCCCGTGGTCAGTCATTACATGTTCGCCAGATACTTCTAGGAGATTATCCCTGACATGGATGTGTTCACATATCACGCCACGCTTTTCAGAGACGTCAAAGGCATGCCAAGGCTTACCTTGTACAAACGCTTCTCCGAGGATTTTCAACATATTTATCCCAGTAGAATGATAAACTGCTATGGGGGTTTGACTAGGAAGTCTGGCATCTATTTCTAAGACCTTTAACTGTCCCTGATGGAGTATTGTTTCGATGTCCATGATTCCATTTAATCTGAGGCTATGAGCTAAACCCAGACCGATCTGTTCAAATTCCTCTCTAAGTTCGTCTGACAGCATCACCGAACCTACTACACGTTTACAGTCATAACTCTCGTCCATATGAAGCTCTGTGATTTTCAATACCTTGTAAACTCCCGAGAAACCGATCACCTCTAATGAATAGGAGGGTCCGTCTAAATACTCCTCGATAACCCAGTTCGTTAAATCCTCTTCAGCAAATAAACGCTTGAATTCCAGAGCACTATCTATTTTAACGACTCCTTCACTACCGCTTGCCTCAGAAGGCTTCACAATAATAGGAAAACCACATTCTGGCCAAGAGACTGGAGATGGGACTCCTGTTTCAGCAAACATAGCGTTAGAATTGATCTTTGATGAGGATATCCTATAAGCATTCTCGTCAAAGATAATGGGTACACCAGCATAATTTGCACTCCGAACAAGGCTGTCCAAGGCTTCCAAATTCTCTAAAGCGGGTATGATAAGATCAATTTCTCTCAAAAATGGAATCCACTCAACAACTTTTGTTACATCGAAGAGGTAAAATTGATCACAAACCTCGGCAGCAGGTACATTCGTTTTTTTATCGACCAAAATAACTTCCCAGCCAGCCTTCTTCGCCAGATAGGCTGCTTCCAATCCTTGAAGTTTTCCACCTACAATTACTACCCGCATACCATACTCCTTCCTAGGATTAACGAATCTTATGGTGCAAAATCCACTCAGCATATTCTTCACGGCTCGCTCTGATCAATCCACACTGTTCTAAAACGGGGAGAATTTTACTCACCGTTCGGTTACCATCTTTGATATCTAAAGATTGATTCGATACTCCAGCTAAGCCAGATTGAGGGGGTATAACCGAAGTTACTACGTTTGCTCCCGCGTTGAGACGCTCTGCTAAACCATTTAAGCCATCAACATCCAATGAGGCCGGGATCAAGCGATCTGGAAAAACTATACGCATCACTGCAATAATTAACATCTCCCTTTGACGAGGTACAGACGGAAACTTTTGCATAGGCGTGTTCTTCTGAGGAACAAAGCTCATCACCCGAAGTTGGTCCGCCTCTAAAGTCTTCATTTCTTCCAGAGAATCAACCAAATCTTCGTCTGTATCTCCTACTCCGGTCAGCAATCCTTCCTCTATAAGAAATCCCATTTTCCGAGCTAACTTTTTTCGTTCCATCCGTTCAGCGAAGTTCTGTCCTAGTCTTAGTTTATGGAATAAATCCTGCGCATGGGTTTCTTGATAAGTGGCATACCAATCAACACCTGCATCCTTGAAATCTTTAAGAATATCCTCTGGAATAACACCCATGGAAATCATTATTGGGATATCAGAGCGTGTTTTAATCAGTTTCACAATTTTTATTAAGTTATCAAATCCTAGCTTTGGATTATCATAATAGAAGGGATCTTCACCCATAGTCAAGTCAAGCAAATGTACCCCTGATTTCACAAGACTCATAGCGGTCTCCATAATCTCCGAATCAGTTTTACGGTAACGTGCCAAAGATAAATTCGACTTACGATATAAGCAAAAAGAACATTCGTTCCGGCAATAGGTAGAGAAATAAACAAAGCCATAGATGAATACTTTGTCCTTAAAGTAGCGAGTCCGTAGAAACCTAGCTGTTTTAAACACTTTAATAAGGTCTTCTTGTTCAGACAACCCTAACAAAAACAGGAGTTCCTCTCTCCCTAAGGGGACCTCCATTGTTGCCTTTTCTAATATACCATCTAATTTAGACATAACCTGCTTCATGACCTAAACTCACTTTCATTTTAATTAGATTAAGGGCCGTCCTTACCTAGCCTAATTGCAATACCTATGCCAAGCTTCAAAGTGGTGGATTTACAAAAAGAAAAGGCCCGGTGTCAAAGATCACCGAACTATGTTACGTTATCAAAAATATATCCAATTTATTGGCGAGGAGTGCGGGAGTTTCACCCGCCTACGTGAATTTAGAGTCCACGCGATCAATCCGATCTACCCCCCATGCAAACCTTCTAAGAGAAGCATACCTTAATCCTTTTACAAATTCAATGCTTAAACGACAAAAATACCCGGCCTTCCTTTCTGACCTCCCTTTCTGTCAGCGGAAATTCGCTTACTTGAACGAGTTTTACTTATATTGTTTAGGTCGACCTTGACTATCCCACCCTCTTAAATTGTAATACTCATCAAGCATATAGTTAAGTTCTTCAACGTTGATAATATCTCGGCCCTCGTTCAGAGGCTCTTTGAACATCCGTTTGGGCAGTGTATCCTGTTCCCTCGTCGCACCCTCACGAAGATTAAATACCTTTGCTAGAGTTACAATCCTATTGGCAATCTCTTCGAGTTCTATTTGAGTATAATCCCAACCAGTAAGTGCCTTTACTAATTGACTAAGTTCTGGCCAGAGGATCATGTCCCTATAAAAGGCACATAAGATTTGGGCATTAAAAAGGGTCAATCTGTTTTCGAAATCTATGAACATTTTAGCTTTGCCTTCAATAATTGCCGGGTCGATCATTCCGCTTAATTCTGCCTTATAAAACGTTGCCCTCAGGTGACAGGCTCCCCTAGACGAAGTTGCATAAGCCAGGCCCATCCCCTTAAGCACTCGAGGGTCATAGCCAGGAGGTTCCAAACCTTTAACATGTATTGCAACATCTTCGAGATCCCAGGCTTTAGCAGCATACTTAATCCCTTGGGACAAGATAACCCCTAAGCCTCTTACATTGGCAATATCGTTAAGTAAGTCTTCTACCCCTTTTATGTCACCATAGCTCAAATCCGCTTGAACTCTACCACGTTCTACTGCTTCAATTGTAAAAGCTACTAAATTTCCTGCCGTTATCGTGTCAATCCCTAACCTATCACAAAGATCATTTAAGTGAAGGATTTCAGCCAAATCCTTAATACCGCAAAGCCCCCCAAAGGCATAGATAGTCTCATATTCTGGGCCTTCTACTTTCAGCCCATTATGCTTACCTTTTGTTACGGTTGTAAGCTTGCCACATGCTAAGAAACAAGCGGGACAGGCATTCGGTTTAACCTCATGTTCAGCGAGTAAAGTATCCCCACTAAGTTCTCTCCAATTCTCGTAAACCCCTTTGGACCAGTATTTTGTTGGAAAGGTTTCTGAACAGTTCATGATTTTAACCATTTGAGTAGTACCATAAGTTTGATAGGCTTTTACAGCAGCATTTCCTTTTGCTTTGGCCGTTATAGACTTAATTAAGTCCTTAAGTAGCTCTGGGTCAGCTATCTCTGCTTGGGCATGACCGTGAAAAACAATTGCTTTTATCTTTTTCGAGCCCATTACTGCGCCCATACCAGTCCGACCAGCCGATCGCCAATAATTATTTTCAATACAGGCAAACCGCACTAAATTTTCTCCTGCCTTACCTATGACAATGGCTTGGGCATCAGGTACTCCAACCTCTGCCAAGATACTATCCTCTGTCTCGTAGGTATCTAAGCCCCATAGATGCGAAGCATTTCGGAACTCAACCTTGCTATCGGATATCTCTAGAGAAAGAGGTATATCTGATGCTCCCTCTAAAATTATAGCATCGTATCCAGTTTTACGTATAACTGGTGCAACCTTGCCCCCTGAATAGGATTCTCCATATAATCCTGTTAGCGGCGATTTACTATATACTCCGTAACGGCTTGACCCCCACATCGGCGTTCCTGAGGCAGGACCAGCAATAAAAATAAGTTTATTGTCATCTGAAAGAGGGTCAACCCCAGGGCTTACGTTTTCTAACAACAAGTAGGAACCTAGGCCTTTCCCCCCAAGATATGTTTTTAATATTTCCTCCGAAATCTCATTGACCATGTATGACTTTGTCGTAAGGTTAATTCTTAATAGTCTACCGAAAAATCCTTTCATCTCGTCCTCCATTCTAGTCCATCAACTAAATTTTTTTAAACGAAACAGTGCACCTGTCCCCCTTTTTCCATCAACTAAAGTTTTTTTAAACGGATTAGTACCCACCTAAATAAGCGGCTTTAACTTCCGGATCACTGATAAGGTCGCTCGCTTTACCACTTTTCAGTAACGTTCCATTTTCCAGGATATATGCACGGTTTGCAGTGCGTAGGGCGGTCATAGCGTTTTGTTCGACCAGTAAAATCGTTTTTCCAGCCTGGTTGATGCGTTTGATCACTGCAAAGATCTCCTGAACAATTAAAGGTGCTAAACCCATGGAGGGTTCATCCAAGAGCAAAGTATCGGCTCCCGTCATAAGAGCACGGGCAATTGCCAACATCTGCTGTTCTCCGCCAGACAGGTTGCCCGCAGCCTGCCTCTTTCGTTCAGACAAACGGGGAAACTGGTTATAAACGTTTTTCATATCTTCTTTAACCTGACTATGATCTTTTCTGTTATAGGTAGCTAGTATTAAATTCTCCTCGACGGTCAATTTAGTTAGCATACCTCGCCCTTCCGGAACATGGGATAATCCCTGGCGAGCAATTATATGGGATGGAGTATTAGTAACATCCTTATCTTTAAACCTTATCTTGCCGGAGCTAGGACGCACCATTCCCGAAACAGCTCGCAATGTACTTGATTTACCTGCTCCGTTTGCTCCGATAATGGTCACGATTTCCCCTTCATCGATATAAAATGAAATTCCTTGCAATGCTTTTATCACACCGTAAACTACTTCGAGGTTTTCAATTTCCATTATTTTGGTCATTATCCCACCTCCGTTTCACCTAAATAAGCCTTAATTACTATTGGATTGCTTTGAACCTCCCTGACAATCCCATTTGCAATAATCTGGCCAAAATTCATAACTGAAACGTACTCACAGAGACCTTCTACCAATTTCATCTGGTGTTCGATTAGTACAATCGTTATATCAGGGTATTGATTTTTTACTTCTTTGATTAGATTAACTAAGCCCATTACCTCTTTTGGATTCATTCCGGCGGCAGGTTCATCCAACAATAATAATTTCGGATCCGTTGCCAAAGCTCTGGCGATTTCCAATTTCCTCTGCATTCCGTAGGGTAAATTTCCTGCCTTTTCCGTCGCACGCTCATCAAGCCCAAAGAGTTCTAATAGCCTTCTAATTTCACCTGGCAGATCCTTAGTCGTTTTATTCTTTCCTCGTCCGCGGTTCGTATAGATTTGTCCAATATGGATATTTTCAATAACCGTAAGATCATTGAACAGGCGCAAATTCTGAAAGGTCCTTGCTACTCCAAGACGAGAGATTTCGTAAGATTGTTTACCCACTAAGCTTTTGCCTTCTAATAGAATCTGACCGACAGTGGGACGATATATGCCTGTGATTAAATTGAACAATGTTGTTTTACCGGCCCCGTTTGCCCCAATCACTCCATAAATCATCCTCGGTTTAACTTTAATATTCAAATCGGAAATAGCTTTTAATCCGCCAAACATATGCTGCAGATTCTTGATTTCCAGTAACTCCATAGTCAGACCTCCTTAGTAAAGTGCTTAGCTTAACATTAGTTTAGATCCTAGTTTTTTTTGGAGGTGAAAGTAGACGTGCAAAGGCGCCTTTTGTAGTACTCTTAAAAACTCTAGGTAAACTTAAGAGTCCTTCCGGCAAGAAGAGAATAACTAAACAGATCGCTAACCCAAGGATAATTAAATAAGCAGAACTTTGCCCCCAGGCGGCCAACATATATTGATTTCCAACGTATAGTACAATTGCACCGATAACTGGTCCAAACAAGGTCCCAATACCGCCTAAGAGCACCATTATAACCATTTGATCAGCAATAAGTGGTCCCAACACGCTATCTGGGTGAATATACGTAATCCAATAGGCAAAGGCTCCGCCAATGATTCCTGCAAACATTGAGCTAAGAGCAAATACCTGGTTTTTAATCCAAGTTGTATTAAGCCCTAAAGTACGTGCGGCAACTTCTTCCTCCCGAACTGCCTTAACTTTTAGACCGAAATCACTATTTTCAAAAAAGAAATACGCAGCAAGAAAAACAAGTAAAGCTAAACCGAACATAACAAAATAAAAGAAATTATCGTTAAGCATTGGTGGCAAACGTAAGCCCTCTGGCCCACCTGTAGTATCCAAAACTAGTACCAATTGTCTCATCATTTCTGCGAAGGCCCAAGTGCCTATAGCAAAGTAAGAGCCGCTTAGACGCAAAGTAGGATAACCTACAATCATAGCAAAAATATAGGTGATAACACCCGAGATTATCAGGGCAACAAAAAACGGCAAATGTAGCAGCATCATTAGCAAACCCGTCATATAGGCACCGACACCAAAAGAGGCCCCATGACCAAAACTAATATAGCCCATGTAACCGCCTAACATGTTCCAGCTTAAGGCCAGGCCAATCCACATCATTATGCCAGTAGCTATTCTCAATATAAAGGATGAAACAACCCATGGTAATGTGCATAAGACGATTAAGGAGAGAATGAATATGAGCACTCTGGGTTGACTTAATTGTTTTATTTTCAACATGTTGACCTCTCCTTTCTACCAGCCTTTACCCAAAATACCTTTGGGGAAAAATACCAAAATCAAATAAAGGATGAAGAATAGGATAAGGAAAACGTAGGCACCACCCATGTAGACTGATACAAAACTTGATATTAAGCCTAGCATTAAACCAGCTACTATCGCTCCGGAGAAAGAACCCATTCCTCCGGCAACCACCACAAAGAAGGCAAAGGCGGTATAACGCAAACCCATATCTGGAAAGACTGAGAAAATTGATCCAATAAAGACACCGGACATAGCCGTTAACCCAACATAAATTGAATAAACTAACCGAGAGATGCGGTGACCGTCAATCCCCATTAAACCAGCAACGGTCTTATTCTCAGCTGCAGCACGAATTGTAATTCCAGTCTTAGTACGATAAAGGAAATAGGCAAAAGCTGCCGTTACTAAGATAGAAAACACCGTCGCCCCAGCTCTAATGGCAGGAACGGTAATGCCAAACAGATCAACATTCTTTTCCGATAACACTGTAATTAGGTTACGATTGTTAAAACCCCATAAAGTTAGGGCAGATCCTCTAATTAACGTTGAAAGACCAAACGTGAAGGCTAAGGCCATCATAGCTGCACTTCTGTGCTTAATGTTAACCACTTTCTGTATTACGGGTTGAAATAAGTAACCGATCAAGGCAAAAAACAGAGCAATGAAAGGGATTAATAGTAATGGGTCAACATTAGTGTACATGTTCAGCCAAAAAGCGGTAAAAGCACCTAGCATTATCCATTCCCCAACTGCAAAATCTACAATGTGCATAACGCCATAGGAAATAGAGAAACCAACAGCTATTGTTATAAAGATACCACCGATAAGGATACCATTTATTAAAGTTTGCATAAATAATCCCATAAAACATCTCCTGTCCAATATTTGAGGGAACCGAGAAACCTCGGTTCCTCAAAATTAGTCTATTGGGGGTTATCGAACATTGAAGGCAGGAACTGGATAAACTGGGTCTTTAGCTTTCATTGCTTCTGGCCCAACGATGACTTGTTCGCCGTTAATCATTTGGATTACTAAAGCTTTTAAACCCACGTTATCATGGTACCAGTTCCCATCAGTCGCAAATTTTATGGGGCCATAGAAGGTATTTACCTCTATCTGTTCAAGTGTTTTTGTTAACTCTTCCCTCTGCTGGTCAGAAAGTGGTGGCTTTGCTCCAATCTTTGCTAATGCGGCTGAAAAGGATTCTCCAGTTGCCGAGCATGCTGCTGCCGTATAGTCTGGAATAGCATTATATTTATCTTTGTAAGCTTTGACGTAATCCTGAGCAGAACCGAACAAATCGTCCTTTAGATCCAAATCAGGAGTCCAAACCGCTGCGCCAAAAGTATAGTCTGCGTCTTTTCCAAGATTCTTTGAAAAGTCCGGGTTTGTAATCCCATAATGCATAACAAATGCCTTAGGCATAAAACCTAAAGATTTAGAGGCTTTGATGACTTCCATATGTTCATTTTCATGACCACCTACAGCAAGCACATCTGGATTGAGTTGTTTAATAGCACTAATTAAGGGAGTAAAATCGGTACCAGCAGGTACAACATCAAACTTAACCACGGTGATTCCATTTTTTTCAGCACTCGCTTTGAAGGCTTCTGCAACTGCTTTTGAAAACGCATCATTTACTCCAAGGACGGCGACTGTCTTCGGAGGATTTGGCAGTTTAGAAAGGGTTTCCAAGGGTGAAATTGCTGTCAAATCAGCAGCAGGAACGGAACCAAAGGTATATTTGAATTTTTGGGTCCAAATAGATGGTGATTCAGCTGACCCTGTAATCATGGGTACTTTGTATTTATCTAGGATTGGAGCAACTGCCTTTGTCACACCGCTAGTGTATGGCCCAAGAATAAAATCTACCTTTTCGGAGGTTATCATTCTTTCTACGGCATTGGCACCCGCTGCAGGATCACTTTGATCATCCGCGTAGACTAATTTAACTTGATAACCTTTATCTCCAACCTTAATGCCGCCTTTATTATTAACAGTTTCAGCCCACAAATCATAACCATATTTAGTGATATTCCCGCCTTGAACTTCTGCTCCCGATAAGGATGTAATTACACCTACTTTATAATAGTCTCTTGCCTCTGTACTGGCACTATTACCTGCATCAGCACCAGTTTTCGCACCGCCACAACCAGTTAAAGATAATATCAAACAAGAGATAGCCAACACTACTACGGCTCGCCTAATTGGTAGTTTTTTAAACATGGTTTCTTCCTCCTCAATTATCTGTTAGAGAGCTATGGGGTGATCAAGTATTATGTCAGAGCTTATATTCTATAACTAGCCCTATCTCCCCCCTTCCATAAGATCTATTACTAACAAAGGCACCATATTTAGGTAATCTTCAAAAAGTACCTTGGCTAAGCAAAATGATAATAATTTAAAGAATTCCAATTACTCTAACTGATTCGCAGGCACTGGTAGTTTATTTTTAAGAATTCCATACCTATGCATCTTCCTAACGACCGTTGATTGATTAACTTCTAAAGCATCAGCCATCCTATACGTATTATGGAATTTAATAAAAGCCTTGTTTAATAATTGTCGCTCTAATTCTTCTGTCGCATTTTTCAAAGAACAGATATCCAAAACAAAAATTTTCTCCTTACTCCCATCTGCGTGCAAGATATAATCTGGCAAATGAATCGGCAATACTTCCAACGTGTCTACTGTCACTACTACACGCTCAACTAAGTTCTCTAATTCCCGTACATTACCTGGCCAATGGTAATTCATCAATAGTTCCATAGTCTCTGAAGCAATTAGTTTGTGCAAATCGTACTTCTCAAGAAAAGCATCTAAGAAATGCTCAATTAAGACTGGTATATCCTCTTTGCGGTGTCTCAAGGGTGGTACAATTAGGGGTACAACATTTAATCGGTAATAGAGATCCTCTCTAAACTTTCTTTCTTTAATTAGACGTGGTATATTTCGATTTGTTGCTGCCAGAATCCGTGCATTAACATCAATGAATTCATTTCCCCCAACCCGTCTTAACTTTCTATCTTGGATAACATGCAATAGCTTAACTTGAAGATTCAGTGGAAGTTCGCTAATTTCGTCCAAGAAAACCGTTCCATTACCTGCCACTTCAAAAAGTCCTTTTTTACCTTCTTTTTTAGCCCCAGTAAAGGCTCCTCCATCATAGCCGAATAATTCTGATTCGATCAAATTTTCTGGAATAGCACCACAGTTAATAGTTATAAACGGAAATTCACTTCGCTTACTTAACTGATGAATATTCAGAGCGACAACACCTTTACCAACACCGGACTCTCCCTCAATCAAAACTGTAGAATCTACGCCTGCCACCTTTTCAGCAAGCGCCAATATTTGCTGCATTATTGAACTCTTACTAATGATTTCGGATGTTTTCATCCTCTCTTTACGCAATTTTGCAATCTCCGATCGATAATTATCCATTAACTTCTCAGTATCTTCTAGGCGTTGGCGTAAGTTGCTAAGCTCGGTTATGTCTCGTGAGTTCGTAACCACACGAATAATCTGGCCTTTTTCATCAAATACAGGGTTTGCCGTAACGATGATTTTTTGACCTTTCTTAGTAGTTTGTATTAAGGTAGTACGTTTCTTTGTCCTCAGAACTTGCGGTGTTATACTAGGTGAGAATAGCCCCAATTCCTCTAATTCCGAAACATGTTTACCTATCATCTCTTCTGCTTTCATTCCGTAAAAGCGTTCACCAGCTTTATTTACTCTAAGTGTATAGCCCTCTCCGTCTGTGACATAAATTTCATCGTAAGAAGAGTTGAAAATGGCCTCCATTTCTGTATTAAGCTTTTTAGTAGCTTCCAATTCCTGAGCCACTGAATCCAAATCTGTTATGTCCTGAAAGGATGTAATAACTCCAGCGATCCTACTCTCTTCAAAAATTGGTTTATGATTAGAAAGAATTACTCTGCCTCCAATGTCAACTTTATTATTAATTACAGGAGTTCCCGTTTCTAACACCTTATACATCGTTGAATCTGGAAGTAATTCTCTAGCCTGTCTCCCTATGACCTGGCCGTCAATATTTAGCAATTCATTGGCTGCTTTGTTGCAAGCTACAATGCTTCCATTGGAATCTACCAGCATAACACCATGGTATAGCTCCTGAAATCCCGCTTCTAATTGCAAAGTTCAACACCTCCGAGTACATATAACAGTACTAGCAACTTTTGTGCCATTCTAAACCTTTATTGAATATTTAGTTATTTCTGAATATTTAAAGGACCTGGCAACTTATGATTTAGATATTTAATGCATGTAAGCATTAAAATGTCTTGGCTAATTTAGTATAAATTGTTTCTAATGGACTTCTGGGTAAGACTTAATATAAAATGCCGCAATGCATCTTATTAATGCAATTCTGCAGAATAAGAGCGCATGATACTTTTAAAATTAGCTAATAACTCTATATATAAACGAAAAGGACAAGAAGGAGCTCTCTCCTTCTAATCCCCTCCTAGGGCTTCAGCGATATCTTTTCATAAGTTTGACAACTGTAGACTGATCAATTTCAAGGACTTTTGCTACTTTGTAAGTAGACTTGTATATATTATAGGCATTCTTAACTAGTTGTTCCTCTATTTTTCTTTTTGCAAGTTTTAAGGGCATTATTTCGTTACAAATAATATTATAATAGTTGGCCTTTCGTTCTAATAAACTCTGTAAATACTCATGGGTAATTACATCTGCTTCGCTTATAACAATTGCCCTTTCAACTACATGTTCTAATTCCCTTACATTACCAGGCCAATTGTAATTATACAGAGCTTGCATTGCTTCTGGGGCAATTTTTTTATTCATCTCGTATTTACGATTAAATATATTTAGGAAGTATTCTACTAAAACAGGAATCTCTTCCTTCCTTTCCCTAAGAGGCGGTATGTAGATAGGTATAACATTAATCCGATAATATAAATCTTTTCGAAAAAGTCCCTTTTCAACCATGTCCTGCAGATTGCGGTTGGTGGCTGTAATAATCCTTGCATTTATTTTTATCCGCTTAGTACCACCGACCTTGCAAATTTCCCTATCTTGAAGAAATTCAAGTAATTTAACCTGAATCAGTAGTGGCACCTCACCAATCTCATCCAAAAACAGTGTGCCGTTATTCGCTAATTCAATCTTACCAATTTTTCCTCCCTTTGTAGAACCAGTAAAAGCCCCACTTTCGTAACCAAAAAGCTCAGATTCAATTAAATTCTCGGGAATCATACTACAATTAACTTTTATAAAGGGTTGGTTTCTTCTTGGACTCGCATTATGAATAGCCTTTGTGATAACTTCCTTACCTACTCCAGAATCCCCTTGAATTAACACGGTTAAATCCAATGGTGCTATTTTAGAAATAGTATCTCTTATACTTTTCATTTCTTTGCTTTCATATATAAAGTTAACATTAGAGAAAATTTCCTGGCGCAAAAGTGAGATTTCTTGATTTTTCCTTGCCAATTCTGTAATCTTTTCATCTAACTCAGCTTTTAGTCTAATAATTTCTTGGTAATCTTTTGATGTGCAGATTACCCTATCGATTTGACCTTCTTCATTAAAAATAGGGATGGCAGTACTAATAATTGTTTTGCCGGTTTTTAATTGTTGCATCATATTTACTTTCTTCTTTTGGTGAAGTACATGCATAGTTATGCTGGAAGATATTATCCCTTCCTTTTCCAGTTCTCTGACATGTTTACCAACTACATCTCTGGCAAAAACACCACATACTTTTTCGGCAGCTGGGTTAAGACGCAAAATATAGCCATTTTGATCGGTAACAAATATCTCTTCTTCAATATTTTCAAAAATCTTTTCATATTCTAATAAGGTTGTTTTCATATCAGGAGTATAATTAATGTAATCATTTAAAATTTTATCAAGTAAACTTTGTGTATTAATAAATCCTACAGGATAATTCTCATCGTTTACTATTATAATGACCTCAGAACAATTATTGTTCAATTCTGCAATCGGTAGGTCTTTAGAAACAACAGTAAACGGTACTCCGCTCTTCAAATTAGAAATAGAAATACTTTTGCTAGTTATAATATCTTTTTTTCCTTCTCTAAGTTCATGCAAAAGTCCATTTACGGTCAATACCCTATGTACAACATTCTCACTAAAGACTATAATCACCTTTTTGTTCTGTCCGAATATAAACTCATCCATAAGAGACCCTAGATTAGCTTCGTTTGAACATACAATAAACTCACGGGAAGCAAAATCAAGAAGATTAAGCATAAATATTCCTCCCAAGTTTATTTTGAATTTTTTTACTTTTCTGACTAGGAAAGTATTCTATATAACTCCATTGATTCCTTCTTTATATATTAAAATTATCTCATTCTAGGAAAACGAACAAAAATTCGAATATGCATTTTTCTAATGCAAGCCTAAATATGCGCTTGGCCAGAAATATGCCCATACCTCAGATGCAGTTATGCATAGTTAAGAAAAACGCTACGCGTCTTTTTACTATACATGTCTTTCTGAGACATAGCCTAAGAATCTTGACTTCTGCACTATTCCACACAAGTTAAGATCCTTCAGTCGTCCCTCCTTCAGGATGACACAGTGCTTAAGTTGCTTTCGTAGCAATTAAGCATTTACATGGTTTCTGAATCCATAGATAGGCTGGCACGCACTTTGCATTGTTAGTAATTTATTAGACGTTGAGACGGTTCATTAGAATAAAGGAGGCTCATAAGTATGATCGTTGGAATTATTAAAGAGATTAAAAACAATGAGAACAGGGTCGCAATCACACCTGCCGGGGTAGAGGCCATGACCAAGGCAGGCCACGAGGTAATAATTGAAAACGAAGCGGGCACGGGTAGCAGGATTAGCAATGAACACTTTATTGCTGCCGGTGCAAAGATTATCCCTAGCCCTGAAGAAGTGTTCCAAAGAGCTGATATGATTATGAAAGTAAAAGAACCCCAACCGCAAGAGTATGACCTTTTCCGAGAAGGGCAAATTCTATTTACTTATTTACATCTCGCACCGGAACCTGAGCTAACTCAAGCACTAATAAATAAAAAAGTCGTGGGCATCGCTTATGAAACTATTCAATTGGACAATGGAACCTTACCACTTCTAACCCCTATGAGCGAGGTTGCTGGGAGAATGTCCGTTCAGATCGGAGCGCGGTTCCTTGAGTGTCCAGAGGGCGGTAAAGGTATGTTATTAGGAGGGGTTCCCGGCGTTCCGCCGGCAGAAGTGGTAATCATCGGCGGAGGTGTAGTAGGTACAAATGCAGCAAAAATGGCTTTAGGTATGGGAGCTCATGTAACTATACTTGATAAGAATGCTGATAGGTTGCGTTACCTCGATGATATTTTTGCTAATAGGATCACTACGATTATGTCCAATACTTATAATGTTGCCAAAGCCGTTGAGAAAGCAGATCTACTGATTGGTGCAGTTTTAGTTCCAGGAGCAAGAGCTCCTCGTTTAGTTTCAGAAGAAATGGTCAAAGCAATGGAACCAGGCTCAGTTATTGTGGACGTTGCCATCGACCAAGGAGGATCTATTGCTACCATTGATCACGTTACTACCCATCAAAATCCAATATACGAGCGATATGGTGTTATTCACTACTCAGTTGCAAACATGCCCGGTGCGGTCGCTCGAACGTCAACCTTTGCTTTAACTAACGCCACGCTGCCTTTTGCTTTATTATTAGCCAATAAAGGTTTAGCTGCCTTAAAAGAGAATAAGGCTTTATCCTTAGGGGTGAATGTAATTGAAGGCAAAGTCACCTACGCTGCGGTTGCCGAGGCACTTAATTTAGAATATACACCTTTGGAAAAACTTATTTGAGCTTTTATATTGAAAGAAGAGAAGGTGATTAAAATGACAGGCTATACTAAGGACCAAATCGACCAGATGAAAAAGGATGATATGAGGTATTTTCTACATCCAACAAGTTCAATAGCTGACATGGAATCATGGGGTGGTCCTAAGATTATTGAAGAAGGCAGTGGAATTCGGATAAAGAGTGTTGAGGGTAAGACCTATATTGATTGCGGCTCAGGTCTTTGGTTGAATAATGTTGGTTTTGGCAGGACTGAATTGGCAGAAGTCGCCAAACAACAAATGAAAAAGTTGTCTTACTTTCAAACCTTCAATGGCTATTCTCATCCATTAGCCATAGAGGTGGCCAAAAGAGTAGCCGGCATGATCCCAATGGATAACCCCAGGATCTTTTTTACCAGTGGAGGTTCAGAGTCCAATGATACCGCTTACAAACTGGCTCGGATGTATTGGTATTTGCAGGGAAAGCCTAGCAAAAATCATATCATTGCTAGGACGAAAGCCTATCATGGAGTTTCATACGGAGCAGTTAGTGCCACCAGTTTACCTGGATTCTGGGACGGCTTTAGACCTCTAGTTCCTGGGTTCCACCACATTGAACATCCTCACTGTTACTTCTGCCCCTGGGGGAAAGAACAAGGCAGCTGTGACTTAGAATGTACGGATGCTCTTGAACAAAAAATTTTAGAACTTGGCGAGGACAATGTCGCTGCTTTTACAGCGGAACCAGTCATCGGAACCGGTGGTGCAATCGTTCCTCCGGAGGGTTATTACCAAAGAATTAGAGAGATTTGCGATAGGTATAACGTCTTGTTTATAGCTGATGAGGTCATTACCGGCTTTGGTCGGACGGGTAAGATGTTCGGTATGATGCATTGGGAGGTAAAACCCGATATTATGATGATGGCTAAAGGGATTACCAGCGGTTACATTCCTATGGGTGCTGTTGGAATTTCAGAAAGAGTGTTTGACCCAATTAAAACTCATGGCATTTTTATGCACGGTTATACCTACAGCGGTCATCCTGTAGCCTGTGCTGTAGCCTTAAAGAATATTGACATCGTCGAAGAGGAAAACCTAGCAGTAAATGCCCATGTTAAAGGTGAACAATTGCGTACCGGAATTCGAGACTTGATGTTACCCTGTATCGGCGAAGTTAGGGGTATCGGTCTAATGAATGCCGTCCAGCTCGTCCAAGATTCGGAAAATAGGACCAAGTTTAAATCAAACATAGGATTCGCCAAGCGTGTATCAGCTATTGCTTGGGAAAACGGATTGGCCTTACGCCCGTTGGTTGACGACGGATTACAATTGTCACCGGCATTAGTTATTACCGAAACGGACGTCCTAGAGTTAGTTGAAAGACTAGGCAGATCCATAGAACAAGCTCATTATGAGTTTTTAGGAAATCAACTCTAGCTTCATATAATAATTCAGAAGGCACCCTTTGTATGGAAACATTCCAGCATACAAAGGGTGCCTTCTCAGGTTTATTAGTTCTTTCCATTCTGAACCTTGTCAAAGGCTTCATCTAAAATGTTAAGCGCTATCTCAAGCTGCTCATTTGTGATCACCAGCGGCATCAACATCCGAATTACATTTCCGAATACTCCTGCCGAAATGATTATTAACCCTTGACTCAAGCATTCTTGAGTAATCTGAGCAGTTTCTTCTTTAGCAGGTTCTTTTGTCTCACGATCCTTGACTAGCTCAATTCCAATCATAGCACCTAGACTTCGGATATCCCCAATCAACGGATATTTTTCCTGCATCACCTTCAATCGATTTACAACATAATCTCCGATTTTTGCCGCTCTGTCCGGAAGCTTTTCTTCCTCGATATAATTTATCGTTGCTAAACCTGCGGCACAAGAGAGTGGATTACCTGCGTAAGTTCCGCCTAACATTCCCGGCCCCGGTGCATCCATGATTTCAGCTTTGCCAACTACTACACTTAGAGGCATGCCAGCAGCAATGGACTTCGCCATTGTTATTAGATCAGGCTCGACACCGTAGTTTTCAACCGCGAACATCTTGCCAGTTCTACCAAAACCTGTTTGAACTTCATCTGCAATAAATACGATACCGTATTTTTCGGCAATTGTTTTCAGTCCAGGCAAGAACTCCTTAGGTGGAACTATAAACCCACCTTCTCCTTGAACGGGCTCAATAATCATTGCGGCAATGGTTTCTGGTTCAACCTCAGCAGCAAAGAAACGTTCGAACTGTTCTAAACAGTGCATGCCACAACTTGGATAGTTGGAACGATAAAAACACCGATAGCAATAAGCAGAAGGAATTTTATAGATTTCAGGTGCAAAAGGCCCAAAGCCGTATTTATAAGGCTTGACCTTACTAGTTAAGCCCATAGCAAGATTTGTTCTACCATGGAAGGCCATTTCAAAAGCAATAACTCCCGTTCTTTTAGTATGAGCACGAGCAATTTTTACGGCATTCTCTACTGCTTCCGCACCACTGTTAACGTATGTTGCTTTAAGATCTCCCTTAATAGGTGTGATTTGTATCAATTTCTCTGCCAAGTCTACCCAACCTTCATACATAGATGCCATAAAACAAGTATGTATCAATTTTTCAGCTTGTTCCTTTATAGCATTAACAACTGGTAGGGGACAATGACCAGCATTCAAAACCCCGATACCACCGTAAAAATCGATGAACTGGTTACCATCGACATCCGTCATCACAGCACCTGAAGCATTCTCAATAAACAAAGGAGTTCCCTGAGAGATCCCTCTCGCTGTACACTTGTTTTTTCTCTCAATTAACGCTCTGGATTTTAGTCCTGGAATTTCAAGTTTTTCACTCATCCTATCATCCCCCTCGTATTTCCTTCAAAAAAGTATAAATCAAGGCCTCTTACGCTCTTTCTTTGCTAATTTGTTATGCAATTTTCACGCCAAGGTTTTCATCTATTTCAAAGGGATTTTCAACGGTTCCAAGTTAATCTATAAGTCACAAAATGCACTTAGACATTTTGTATTTCTACTCTGAAAATAAATTCAGGTTAATATCCTCCTGAGCGAAAGCGAAGGATCTAGATCCTTCAGTCGTGCCTCCTTCAGGATGACACAGTTTAGGATGATGCAAACGGACATTAGACTAATGTATGGTTGCAGTTATTTTGGGAATCTTCTAGGCGTTAAAGTTAAAAATGACCCGTTGCTCAAGGCTAGGTGCTGTAACGAATCACAGATTCGCTACAGTACCTCCCTTGTGAATTCTGTTTTTGTCCGAAAATTAAAAAGGGTCTGGTAGAAATTTATCGCCCTAATCCTACGAACCGAGTTTTTCTGAAAGGCACCGTAATAAACAGTGACTTGGTCTATTTCATTAGATGATCAACAAACTCCACTAGGTTTAGTACCTCAACGGAGTTTTCCTGATCTTTTAAATTCTTGTCTAATTGTAACTGACATGCCGGACAACTGGTTATAACTTTCACTACTCCAGAATCTATAATTGCTTTTGCACGTTGCATTCCAAATGTTTGAGTGGTCTCCATATGACTAGTTATAAAGGTTCCTGCAAACCCGCAGCATCCTGGATCATTTAGCTCTCTTAATTCGAGGTCTGGAATGAGCCTAAGAACATTTCTCGGCTGATCGATAACTTTTTGTCCATAACGCAAATGACATGGATCGTGGTATGAAATGGCTCCTTCGTAAGATCTTAAAAAACTGGGGTCTAAATAGTTACATAAAAATTCACTTATATCCATTACTTTTGCCTGGAACTGTCTACCCTCTTCTTTCAAGAAGAATTCTGGTAGATGCTTTAATGAATGTCCACATGAAGCACAATCGGTTACAATAAAATCGACACTTGAGTTGTTAAACGTAGAGACATACAATTGTACAAGCTCCTCAGCTAACTTTAAATCCCCATTGGTCCAGGCAGGCATACCACAACACTTTTGGTCGGGAACGACAACTTCGAAACCTAACTTCGTGATAATACTATATGTGGACCACCCAACTGACTGATTGATAAAATTGTTCATACATCCTATGAAATAGCCAACCTTTTGTTTTTTGCTTTGTGAAATCTCGGTTACTTTAGGCAAAAATTCCGTAAGAGGCCGCTTTTTTAAATTTGAGGTAATTGACTTATAATACGGCCAATAAGGTTTCATTTTACCAACCCATTGTAAGGGCTTATCAAGTCTCATCTTGCGTGTAAAATAAAGACCATGGAAAGAATACTTCATTCGCTCTTTTCTGAGCATATAGCGTATCAACTTATGTTTAAATTTTGGAATACTTTGGTTAACCAAAGCCCTGCCTAAAACAATAAGAATGTCCGAGGGAACACCGTTTTGACACAAGCTCGAACATCTCCCACATAAAAGACAAAAATCCAAAATCTGTTGAAGTCTAGAACTTGGGTTTATCTCACCCCCTATTAAGAGAGAGATTAAGTGCAACTTTCCTCTAGCCACTGCGGTTTCCTGTTTTTCTTCCGCATATAGAGGGCAGATTTGTTGGCAATTTCCGCACCTACTACATAAATCAAGCATCCCTTGCAACTCGTTAATATTTACCATACACCATCCCCCAATTCATTCCTGAGAGAATGGCAAAGCCACCGAATCTCGGAAAAATATTTTTCCAGGATTCAAGATCCCTTTAGGATCCATGGCATGTTTGATGGCTTGCATTACTCCAATCGTATCCTTGTTCAGTTCTTGACTAAGATAGGGCGCTTTCGTTGTTCCAATACCATGTTCTCCAGATAGGGTCCCTCCAAGGGAAATCGTGAGAGCAAACAATTCTCCTACTGCTTTCTCAACCCTTTCCATCTCGTCACGATCCCGAGTGTTAACAAGGAAGTTGGGATGCATATTACCGTCCCCAGCATGCCCTGCCAGGGCAAGTTTTAAGTTGTATTTTTTAGCAATCTCTTTAACGCCCTTAATAAATTCAATCAATTTGTCTCTTGGAACGGTGGCGTCTTCGCTTATACGGGTTGGATTTAACTTAAGTAATGCCGGGCCGAAAGCACGGCGAGCGGCCCAAAGTTTTTGACTTTCCTCATCGTTTTGAGCAATAGTTATCCCTTTAGCACCGCATTTAATACAAACCTCCCTGATGAGTTGAATCTCTCGCTCAATAGTTTCACGGAAACCATCAACCTCAATGAGAAGAATGGCTGCTGCATCAAGAGGGAGTCCTATACTGAGGGTTTGCTCAATACAACGAAGAGAAACGTCATCTAAAAATTCAAGTGCTGCCGGGACAATACGGTTTGCTATAATTCCAGATACGGTCTCTGCGGCCTGTTCTATTAGGTTAAATACGGCCATAATGGTCTTCCTCGCCTCTGGCTGAGGGATGAGCCGCAATGTAGCTTGGGTAATTATTCCTAAAGTACCCTCTGAACCAACGATTAGGCTGGACATGTCATATCCTGTAACGTTTTTCATAGTTTGACCACCGAAATTCCATGTTTTCCCTGATGGTGAAATGACCCTTAAACCAAGAACATAGTCTCGGGTAACACCGTATTTGAAACATCTCGGGCCGCCGGCATTTTCGGCAATATTTCCCCCTAGTGTTGATGTATTAAAGCTTTGTGGATCGGGGGGATAATAAAGTTTTTGTTTTTCAACTTCCCTTTGAAAAACTCCAGTGACTACACCGGGTTGAACAATAGCTGTCAAATTCTCTGAATTTATAACCTTTATTCTATTCATTCGAGTGAGAGAAAGTACAATACCCCCTTTTACAGGTACTGAACCGGCGGTAAGACCTGTACCAGCCCCACGAGGTACAATGGGTAACTCTTCCTCATTGGCGAGAGTCAAAAGCCTTGCAACTTGATCTTCATTAGTTGGAAAAACAACCAGATCCGGAATATGTCGATGAAAGCTGGCATCGTAGGCATATGTTAACCTATCCTCAATTTTAGTCATGACCGATTGCTTTCCAACGATGTTCTCGACTTGATGAAGTATTTCTTTACTTGGCAAAACCTCACCCTCCTCCCCCAGACGTCAATACTATAGTCTGAAATTTCTAATTAATTATATCACTTTTTCCCCTCATATTTCCAACTTGAACTGACTTGTAGGAAGAATACAAACCTCATCTTTTGAGAATCTCTTTTTAGAATTTAAAAAAGGTTAGGAACTATTATTTCGTTCCTAACCTTTTTTCTGATATTTTTATCGTTTACAGAAGTAATTTATCCAGTCCCCAAAACATCGTCATCCCAAAGACGATCCCTAAAAAAAGATTGGGCACGAATCTAGAAAAGAGAAAGGTCAAAATACCTGTCCATAAATAAGGATTTTGTATCAGTACAATTGTTCCAGCCGGTGTTACCAACTCTGGAACAACTAAGGCTGCTAGTAAAGCAATGGGAACCAGTTCGATAAAATCCCGGGCAAAGCCTTGAACATTCTTCCCTTTGAACAAAAGAAACGGTAACACCCGCGAACCATATGTGACTAAAGTCATTAATAAAATGGTTAGTAAAAGCTGGTCTGACATAAGTACCTTCCCTTCTCTGCTAGGGCTTTACTCAGGGCATGCTCTTAGGAACGTCAAACCCGGGCTGATGGGCTTTCCTCCCACGCCACCATGCCCCAATACCTGCGGCAAGGACGACGCTCATGATTAAGTATAGTTTCCCTGGAATAAGTAGTTTGAAAGCAACGGCTAGTAAGGCCGCTAGAAGATACGTCATATAGTTCTTTTTAGACAAGGATGATGCCGTTAATATAATGAACAGAGCCAAGAGAGCAAATTGAAAACCTGAGAACTGCACTGGGAGCCATTTACCAATCAGACCACCTATAATTGTAAAGGTGACCCAAGTTGTGAAAGCCCCGATATTAATCCCTAACATGACTCGACGACGATTTTCTTCTCTGTCGATATCCTTCAAAACATTTGTATTTAGTACAAAGGTTTCATCTGTAAGCCCTTGGGCCAAACCCAAAGACCAGGGAAGTGTTCTTTCTGGGAAAAAGGGGACAACGGATAAGCTCATCAACAGATGTCGAATATTGACAATCAGGGTGGTAACACCGATCATCAATGGGGTCGCTCCTTGATGGATCATTTCAATGGCAATGAACTGCGAGGCACCTGCGAAGACAAAGAAAGACATCAGCCCAGCTTCCCAAAAGGTTAAACCGAACTGAGTCGCTAGGATTCCAAACGTTATTGCCACTGGCGTATATCCGATTACAATGGAGAATGATTGACTCAGGCCGTACAGAAAGCCCTTGTCCTCAGTTACTCTTTTCTGTTTCTCTTTCTCTCTAAGCATTTGATTATCCAGCTACTTTCTTAATGACGGTTAGAAATTCAGGGTAAGAGACATCTGCAGCGGCCATGTCCTCTACGCTAACCCCTTGCTCTGATAGCATACCAGAAATAGCCCAAGCCATGGCTAAGCGATGATCTCCAAAGCTGCTGGCTTGGCCTCCGTACAAGGAAGTCTGACCCTGGATGTGCATTCCATCAGGGCGTTCCTCAACCTTAGCTCCTAAGGCATTCAACCCCTCAACTACGGTTTTGATCCGATCTGTTTCCTTAACTCTTAATTCCGCAGCATCTCGAATCAAGGTTTCCCCTTCCGCTAGGCTTGCTGCTACAGCAAGTATAGGGATTTCATCAATTAAACGGGGTATCATATCCCCTGAGATTTCAATCCCTTTAAGTTTTGCCGGGCGGACTCGTAACGTCGCCCTCGGCTCTCCACAGATTTCCGAGGAGTCCAGCAATTCAATATCCGCACCCATGGCTTTTAAAACATCTAGGATTCCAGTACGAGTTGGGTTCACACCTACATCCGGTAAGACGATCTCCCCTTGACCAACTAAACTCCCCAAGACAAGGAAAAAAGCCGCCGATGAAATATCCCCAGGTACGGACACAGCCTGCCCGTTTAAGCGACTACCCCCATGAACTCTGACCAGGGTTCGGTCACTCTGAACGTCGACGCCGAATCCCCTCAGCATGCGCTCAGTATGATCCCGAGAGAGCGCGGGTTCTTCAACGCTGGTTTCCCCCCTTGCTCTTAATCCGGCAAGAATGATGGCTGACTTGATTTGAGCGGAAGGGACAGCGGTTCGAAAACTTTGCCCCTGTAATTGCCCACCCATCATTGTTAAGGGAGCAAAGTTACCGTCCCCACGTCCCATTATCTGAGCACCCATTTGCTTTAGAGGATCTGTAACTCGCCGCATGGGGCGTGAGCGAAGAGATTCATCTCCGCTCATTGTTACGGTAAACGGACTTCCTGCTAAGGCTCCCAGCATTAGCCTCATGGTCGTCCCAGAATTACCTGCGTCAAGAACATTAATTGGCTCTTGCCATGTTTCCATGCCTTCGCCGCGAAGCCAAACCTCCGTTCCCTTTCTCTCCCAGGAGACTCCAAGTTGTTTTAAGCACTGAAGCGTACTTAAACAATCCTGTCCCAGAAGAAAATTTGATACATGTGTTTCCCCATAAGCCATGCCTCCGAAGAGCGCAGCCCTATGTGAAATCGACTTATCACCAGGAACCTTGATTTCCCCTCGTAATTTAGAGACCGGCTTTATAAACACGCCCCCCATAGATGTTTTCCCCCTAGCTATGATTACTCTTTGAACTTCTATGCTAACGTACCCTAATTTATAGTTTCTTTTCGAGCCCTATGGGCTTTTCGAAAGGCTTCAGCTATCATCTCTCCGTCTCCCTGTTCAAGGGATTCCCTTAATTCGTTAATTCGTTGTTCCCAAAGAGCAAGTCCCCCTAGGATTGCATCAGCATTTTTCACCATAATCTCTTTCCACATCTCTGGGGAACTGTCTGCAATACGTGTTAAATCTCGGAAACTCCTACCCGCTAATGCCAGAGGAGATTCACCCTCTTTAGAAGCATCCTGGGCAGCTAGGGTTAACGTTACTGCTAATAGATGAGGAATATGACTGACCATTGCCACTTCTACATCATGATTATCAGGTTCTCGGAACACGACTTTAGCACCAAAGCCCCGTACCGTATCAACCAGTTTTTGAACCACTTGCTTAGGGCAATCCTTGCCAGGGGTTAGGACGTAGGGATATCCCCGAAATAGGTCAGGATCAGCGACCCCAAACCCGGATTGTTCTGAACCCGTCATAGGATGCCCGCCGACAAAATGGAAGTTATAACCCATTTGATTATCCAATAGTTTCTTGCAAATCTCTGTCTTTATACTTCCCACATCCGTTACAATCGTCCCCTTGGGGATCTTACCTACTAATTGATCAAGACCTCTTGCTAAGACATGAAGAGGCAGAGCTAAAACGATTAAATCCACGTCTAAGAACTCCGGCATAGATGTCCACCCGGTTTTCAGCCAGCCTCTTCTCACGGCTTCATCGATACTAGCCTTTTCCGAGTCAACTGCACACACATCCCAGCCAGCCTGATGCAAGGCTCCGGCCCAAGACCCGCCAATCAGCCCCAATCCAAGGATACAAGCCCTAGGTATCCGCTGGCCTGACCAACCGGGTGTTAAAATTCTCTCATCCTCCGGAATTACAAATTTTTCAGTCAACATGATGACTCACTTCCCCTAACTCACGATCTAATGCGGAAGTAAGTCTTACCAGATCAGCCATCATATTTTTAAACTTTTCAGGTGTTAAGGACTGCTTTCCATCTGAAACAGCCTTTTCGGGATGAGGATGAACTTCAACGATTAAGCCATCCGCTCCTGCAGCAAGGGCTGCTTTCGCCATTGGATGAACTAAATTCCATTTTCCTGTTCCATGACTGGGGTCAATAATGACTGGTAAGTGGGAAAGAGCGTGTAAAGCGGGAACCATACTTAAATCGAGAGTATTTCTGGTATAACTTTCAAAGGTTCGGATCCCCCGTTCACAGAACATAACTTGGTAATTTCCCCCGTCCAGGATATATTCGGCCGCCATCATCCATTCTTCTAAGGTTGCCGAGGGGCCTCTCTTAAGAAGAACTGGTTTTCCACACTTTGCTACTTCTTTGAGAAGGATAAAATTCTGCATGTTCCGGGCACCAATTTGAAGAACATCCGCATAATCTGCTACCAAAGAAACATCCCGTGCATCAATAACCTCTGTAATTACCAGCAAACCGGTTTTCTCTCGAGCTTCTGCCAAATAACGTAATCCTTCTTCCTCCAGCCCTTGAAAGGAATAAGGAGAGGTACGCGGTTTGAAGGCACCTCCGCGCAAGAAGGTCGCTCCTGCTTCACGCACTGCTTGAGCTGTTTCTAAGATCTGAGCTCTACTCTCAACGGCACAAGGCCCTGCCATGACATGAACCTTGTTTCCGCCAATTTCCTGGTTGCCTATCCGAATAATACTGTCTGCCGGGTGAAACTCCCGACTAACTAGTTTATAGGGTGCCAAAATGGGCACAACTTTTTCTACAAAAGGGAGTGCTTCTAGATCAAGCGCTTCAAGTCGTGTGCGATCCCCAATGGCCCCCATAATGGTTTTTTCTACTCCCTGAGAAAGATGGACTTTGAATCCCTCTTCCATTAAGCGTGTGGAAACCTCTTCAATCTGTTCTACCGTTGAGCCCATTTTCATAACAACAATCATCTTTCCTACCCCTTTCTACCATCCTACATCTTTTACATTTTACCTACATTCATATGCATTAAACTAGCTTTGAGAGCTAAGTTACTGCCTGGGAGTTTAGAGATGGGTTCGCGGCAAGCTAGGTTTTACTTTCCGAATAGTAAAAAAGCACCCTGAATAGAGGGTGCTCTAACTCTTAATCGCGCCCATCCTACTATCCTACACTCTTTGACCTAGTCCTTATACAGTGGAAACAAGGATACCGTTCTACGTAAGCTTTGCCAGACAAAGCTTGCTAAACCATCATGAATTTTTAATTAAATTTAAACTATCTTACCATAGAAAGGGCTCTTCTCACAACCCCTATTTTATACCTTGATGATTCATGGGATAAAAGCCCTATCAAAGGTTTAGAAAATGTCTGCGCTATGAATACTGCTTTAATAATTAAGTAAAAAAACAGTATGTCAAATTGTAGCCAATTGACATACTGTTTTTACACTATTCACTAATTTTTTTTGGAATAACGTCTGGTACAGGTGCTTTCACCCGCTGCCAAACAACTATCAGTTTGGATTGAAAAATCAGATGATATTGTCTTTAGGGCAGTCTCAAACCACTTATCGCATCCTTCTTGGCATTGCCCCGGTGCTCCGTAATCCTTGTAGGAATCGATCCATGGACAGGCATCATGGATGACTAGAATGTCATCTCCATCTTTAGCTAACCTTGCATTTTCTCCCATGACAAGACTTGCTCGCACAAAGGACATTGCTATTTGTTCAAGGTTTGCTGTATCCCGACCACGCTTTAGATAGCTTTCTGCCGTACCCTCCCCGACTGATTCCCAAAAGCGGTTAACCAGGTCGGCCGTTTCTTCTGCCCCATACTTCTCCTCGAGAACCATCCTCCATCGATGAAAAAAATCATGGGAAATAAAAATCATTGAACGCCAATCACGTTCCAGTTTTTTCATAACGTCATTATTAACTTCTGTCAAAGCCGTTTCCTCCTCCTTGAACCTAATCCTACATTGTTAACTGACCTAATACAGGTTTGTAAACACCAACCCTTAACAGGAGGTAAAATAGGAAGTAATGTCCTACCAGATCAGCGGCAGTGATTAAACCAACTACTCCTGCGCCACCGTGTGTACCCACAAAGTAAGACATTAGGAGAGTAAATACAAGCCCAATGCCTAGGACCAAAACATAAAATGGCAAGGCGAAAGTTCCCCTAACTAGAAGGCGTAGCGACTCTTTCGCTGCGGCAGTTGCATTGGCCATACTTAGCAAATAGAGTATCATAATAATCAAATTTGTTAACAACAAGACTATTTCCATATTACTTAAGAAAATAGTTTCAACTGCCACTTCGGCAAAACCAAATTCAATCAGAAATAGCGTAAGTGTGGTTCCCCCAAGCAAAGAATAAAATAAGCAGAGCACTGGCATCATGGCTGTATTCCATAAAGGAATAGAAGGCGAAGAGTTCATTAGAAACCCGTCATAGATCGCCACGACAAAGGCACTTATTCCTGCAATTACTGCGAATACCGAACTTGCAGTACTTCCTACTGGAGAGAATAAATAGATTGTTCCTGAGACCATCATTATCATCATAGCCCAAAATCCGCGAGCAACCCAGGATGTTCCAGGTTTCGTAAGACCTCGCCAAAATCGTTCTGGTCTCCCTAGATAGAGCAGATGGGCACCACCTTTACCGATAAGCACAATCAGCAAACCCACTAGGGCTCCCACCCAAGAATTGATAAAAAGTGACATTAGGAATAGACCTGAACCAATTTTTCCAAAAAAGAACGCCGCAGCTATCAAAGTTGCCCATTCTGTTTGTAGACGAAAACCGGAAACAAATTCCTTACCTACCAAAGGCGTAGTTTTTGCCAACTTGGTCACCCCCTATTCTATATAATAAACGGAAGGTTCTGTATTATCCTCAGATAAGGGCTGAAAGCCCCCCCGCTGACGGATCAATCGACTTACCTTACTTTCTGGGTTAGATAGGTCACCAAAGATACGCGCATCAGCAGGACAAGTCTGAACACAGGAGGGATCCAATCCTTGATCCACCCGTTCTACACAGAAGGTACATTTCAGTACAACACCTTCCTGCCACTTAGGATATTTCACTTTTTCAAAGGGTGTCAGTTCTTTGCCGAAATAACCATTTTTCAGGGAACCTCTCTTCAAAAATATCCTATTTTTATACGGGCAAGCTACGTAACAAGCTCTGCAACCTATGCATTTTTTATGGTCTACCAGGACAATTCCATCTTCACGCTTGGTAGTAGCCCCTGTCGGGCAGACACGGACACACGGTGCATCGTCACAATGATTACATAATATAGGAATGAACTTTTTCTTAACTATGGGATATTCCCCAGCCACTTGCTCCAAAACTTTAGTGAAGAGTACTTCTGGCGGAGTACCATTCTCTGCCTTACAGGCAATGGTACAGGCTTGACAGCCTACACACCTTTTTAAATCAATAACCATTCCTAAATGCATCAGCGTTAACCCCCCCTCAAATTTTAAAAATTTTAACCTTTGTCGAAGTCTCCAAGTGCCCTGTCATCCCATCTGTCCATTTGACATCCGCAGGCAGTAAGCGATTAAAATGAGTATTATTCTTCTTTGGTATAGGATGATTCGACCAGCGGCTGATCCCATTTGACAAAGCTATACACCCAGGATGGATTTCCTCAACGACACTCGCCCGACCAGTTACTTCACCAAAAGGTGATTGGATCCGGATAGCGTCACCATTTTTAATTCCTTTGGCTTTAGCTGTTTTAGTATTAATCATAGCGCCCATATGCATAGGGATATTTTCCATTGCCTCGTTAATCCAAGGTATCGAAGTGCTTTCCGAGAAATTGAGTAAGGTCTCTTTAAAGGCAAAGGCATAAAGATCATATTCTGATGGCAGGTTGTGCAAAGGATGACTATCCCGCCATATAGGAATCGGCAAATAACTGGAAGTATCCCATTTTCGTCCAGCTGCTTTCATTTTAGCTTGGAGGTCATCTCCTGTTTCTTTGAAGAAATTGAAATAAATAGGGATCCGAAGGTCTCCATAGGGCATATACATTTCTTCTAGGGTCTGATGTCTTACCGTATGTCCATTCTCTTGGAACCAATCGAGACCATGATCAGGGCCATAAATACTCTTAGCCATTCGATCTGTAAGCTCGAGATTCGTATACTTTTTATCCGGTTGCAAGTAATATTCGGGTTTTAAGAAGACTGTGAAGTTCAATAGGCCATTCCACTGCTCCAAGAAGCCAATGCGCGCTGCCAGTTCGGTTAATATATCAGTAGCGTCCCGACTATCATATAAAGGTTCGATAACTGGACGACGATAAACGTGGCCGGTGACGACCGGAGGCTCAATATCTACAAGTAGATGGGATTCAAGATAGGTATGATCAGGGAAGACAATATCTGCCCATTCAGTCGATTCATTAAGGACAACATCGATGGCTACGATAAAATCTAAACGTTTAAAAACTTCCATAACTTTATCTGTTGCCGATAGATTCCACATGGGGTTAGAATGCTCAATAATTAAGGCCTCTGGCTTAAAGTCAAAACCATGTTTCTCTGGGTATAAAATGTTATCTGCACTAAGGTGACCAGGGTCAATTCCTATCGGGAACCATTCCATCAGTTGGAAGCTGTAAGGATTGTTGGCATAATCGTAGGGTGGGTGCAATAGATGGGGCTGGGGCTTAATCATCCCGTCCGCTCCCGGTTCCACAATTAAACAACGATGATCTAATCCGACCCCAATGTGACCTCCAGGTACATCAATGTTGCCGATAATTAGATTAATTAATTTCATGGCCAGAGAATCCAAACCACCGTCGACATGGCCTATGGCTCCGCGGTAATAGTTAACGCCTGCCGGGCGATAGGGATATTCCTTACCATCAATAACAATGGTACTACCAATCCGAGCAGCTTCCCCGTATTCACGAGCGATCCGTCTAATGGTTTCAGCAGGTATAGTGCAGATCTTGGACATGCGCTCCGGTGTATGATTCTTTAACGTATCTTTAATTAGCTGAAATGACGGTCGGCATTTGATTCCATTTACCGTATAATTTCCTTCAATAGCATATTCTTGGATACTGTTATCATCAAAACCTTTGGGTGAGCCAACCCCAGCATCCCAAACCAGCGCCTTCCCAGTTTCAGGATCGCGAACCAAATTACCATCCGGCCCTACAAGGTAAGGACCATTTGTATACTTTTTAATAAATTCCGCATCATAGATATTGAGTTCGTGAAGTAGAACATTAACCATACCTAAGACGAAGGCCCGATCGGTTCCGGGTAGCACAGGTATCCATTCATCGGCCTTAGCAGCTCCAGTCGACATTCTTGGTTCGACTACAACGACCTTCATTCCTCGATTAACCCTAGCCTCCGCCATACGTTTAATGGATCCAGCCACATGCAAGTGGGAAGAAAATCCGTCGCCTCCACCAATTTGAATCCAATAATTGCAATATTCATAATCATTAGTGCAGGCAAAGGAGCCGTCTAGTGTTCCATTGATGGGGTGATAAGCAGCCCCGCAATATTGCCCAACCGTTGAGAAATAATTTGCTGATCCAAAAGCTGCACCCCAGCCCCAAATGTGAATACGATGAAAATCATTGATTGAAACTAACAGTTTACGAGGGTCTTCGTCTCGTATCTTCTTAAGTTTTTTAGCAGTTATATCGTAAGCTTCTTCCCAGGAAATTGCTTGCCACTTAGGATCAACACCTATTCCCTTTTCAGGGTTTGTTCTTTTTAAAGGAGTTTTGACCCGGTTAGGATCGTAAAGACGCATGATTCCCGCTTGGCCTTTGGGACAAAGCTTCCCCTTATTGTTCTCGTTATCGGGATCCCCTTCAATTTTAACAACGATCCCATCTACAACGTGAACCCTAATTGCGCAACTATGAATACACATTTTACAGGCGCTTTTTGCCCAGTAATCCTTCTGGGCTGTTAATTCTGCTTGACGCAAAATCCATACCTCCTTCTTTAACTCCTCAGCTTTATTCCCGTTTGACAAAACACTTGTCATCAAATTTATAATTATCAAGATAATCTGTTTCAAATAATTCTTTTAGGGCCAAAACTCTTGTGGTACAATAGTTTCAGTCTAGGGAAAGCCGCAATTTTCATTTACAGGAAAATGCGTGGTACATCCTTTTGACCTCCTGGAACCCTTCCGTTACAAGGGTTCCAGGTTTTTTTAACAATCAAAAAAATTCTAGCTTTATCGAGCCTTGCTCCACCAGCTCTCTTCTTTTCACATTCTATAGGCTTCTCTTAAGGAAACGACCTTCAGCCTCAGAGACCATTTTTCCATCAATGACTGCAACCTGCCCTCCTTTGATGGTCATAACCGGCCATCCCTTTAGCTCCTGTCCGTCATACAGACTAAAGTCGGCCCTTGAGCCTAGTTCCTCATGACGTACGGTTTTAACCAAATCTAGATCTATAACCACAAGATCGGCATCACTGCCCGGTGTAATGGTTCCTTTACGTGGGTAGAGACCATAGATCTCTGCAGGGTTTTTGCCCATAACTTCAACCAGACGAATAAGATCAAGCTTACCACTATTGACTCCATAATGAAGCATTACCGGTAAACTGGTACCTACTGCTGGATAACCGGGCATTGCGCCCCAAATTCCTTTTTCCGCACCCTTCAGATCTAGCGTCAACGTAACATTGTCCGTACCGACTGTATCCAATAAACCGCTTGCTAACCCCTGCCAGAGGGCATCGACACTTTCTGGCTCTCGGAAAGGCGGAACCATGTGGGCAACTAGCCCTAAAGGACTGAATTTATCGATAGATAGGTAAGGCGATGTTGTTTCGGCAAAAAGTTTTGGGTAGCGCGGTTTCAGTTCCGCCAATGCCCTTACACTCTCAGCAGTGGAAACATGAACTATATACATGCGGCCCCCTGCCAGATCATTGAGATAAGCGGCCCTGCGTACTGCATCTTCTTCGGCAGCATTAGGATGTGTATCCGCCCAATCAGCAAGGGTTTCACTACCTCTAGCCTTTACTTTTTCAGTAGCTACTCTAATAAGATGAGGATTTTCCGCATGCACACAAACAATTGCCTTGTCCCCTAAAGCCGCTACCGTTTCCAGAGTTTGAAGCATAAAACCATCGTCAACATCTGGTATAAGCCCGGGGATCCCTGACATGTACATCTTGAAGGAGGTAATACCAAGTTCCTTAGCATAGCTAGTGATTTCACTTTGCTGTTCGGGAGTCATAATGGCCAAGTGGAAAAAGACATCAGCAGCAGCTTTAGCATCGGCGAGATTAATAACATCTTTAAAATAAGACATATATGGATTAGGACCACCCATAAAAGCACCTACAGTCGTTATACCGCCCAATAAGGCTGAAGCTGTTTCTTTTTCCATCTCTTCTGCTAAATCACCAAAAATACCTAAATGGATATGAGGGTCAATGAGACCAGGTAATACATATTTTCCAGCTACAGAAATTTCTTTCTCACCGCTTAGACCTGTACCAATTGCCACAATCTTACCGTTTTCCATCGCTACATCTGCCTCAACAATACCTTGGCCTGGAATGACTAAACGACCATCTTTTAATACTAATTGGCCCACTCTTAATTACCTCCCCTTTTTAGTAAATAGATTAATTATTTAAAAGATTCAGAGAATTCGTATCCTTTTCACTGAAATTCTCTAAATCAAGTACCCGTAAATCAGTAAAATCTCAAGAACTAAATATAATCAAGTTGAAAATTTGCGATGTAAGCGTTGCCAATTTTTATTAACCTCTATTTGAATTTCCTCGATCTGAGCTTGATTAAGATGTCTATACCTTTTTTGAAGAGATAAATACTGGTTAATTGGTGTACCTTTAGAACCGTAATTTAACGTATAATGGTCACCATTTTCTACTTCATACAAGGGAAAAACCCCTGTTTCTACTGCAAGACGAGAAACTTTTGGTCCAGCATTGTCTGCCAAGCCCCAGCCATCTAGACAGGGAGTCAAAACTACGATAAATCGCAACCCCCTTATTTCCTTGGCCTTAGCAACTTTCCGCGCCAAATCTTCTGGATAACCTGTAGTAGCAGTAGCCATATAGGGAATACGGTGGGCCGCCATAATTTCTGCCAAGTTTTTCTTTGGCGTCGGCTTCCCGGCGGGAGTAGACGCTGTGTATGCTAGGTAGGGGGTTGAGGAGCTTTTCTGAGCTCCAGTATTCATATACCCTTCATTATCTAAACAAATGTAAATAAAATCTTCATTCCTCTCTGCCGCAGAAGATAAAGATTGAAAGCCAATATCATAAGTTCCACCATCACCAGCAATAGCTACAACTTTAGTATGGTCATTACCTTTGGCCTTCAGTGCACGAGCAATACCTGTTGCTGAGGCCGCACTTGCCTCTAGAGTCGTCTGATATACTGGCATCCGCATCGAGCTTAAGGGTTGGGGACCGGAAATTATTGCGATACAAGAAGGAGGCACTACTCCGATGGTATCAGGGCCTAAAGTATTAACAATATAACGCATAGCCAAGGCTTCACTACAACCTGGGCAGGCAGCGTGACCGGAATTAAACACCTTTTCTTCATTGATTTGATAACCCATATTCGTATCACCCCTTCCAAACAGAGCTAGCGATTGGTGTAGTACTCATGGCTTCTCGAACTAGAGCTGCAATATTATTTGGTGAAATATTCGTACCACCTACACCGGTCAAATAACCATGTACTCCGGGTCCATCGTCCACCCCATATAATGCTGCCTTTAGTTCTTGATGAAGAAAGCCACCTGTACCAGGAGCAAAATTACGGTCCAAAACCATTACTTTAGGAACAGACATCAAGGCCTGGCGCACCGCTTCAGTTGGAAACGGCCTGAATAATTTAACCTTTAATAAACCAACTGGGACTCCCTCCATGCGCAGATTATCAACTGCATCTCGGGCGGTTCCTACCATACTTCCCATTGTCACTATCACTAATTCAGCATCATCACAACGATACTTTTCAATAATTCCATACCCGCGTCCCGTCAGTTCCTGCCACTCAGTATCAGCTTCTTGAGCCACATCAATGACACTTTCCATTGCCAAACCTAGATCTCGACGATGACGATAGAACATCTCTTGATTGACAGTATTCCCCCAAGACTCCCCGATCTCTGGATCTAAACGGTGGAGGGGATTAAAGGCTGGCAAGTATTGATCAACATCCTTCTGAGCTGGAACCTCAACAATATCTAGGGCATGTGACACATAAAAAGCTTCATGCATAACCATAGCTGGAAGCATAACCTTTTCGGCAACTCGATACGCTTGGAGAACTGTATCCAGGGACTCTTGACCATGTTCACAATAATAATGAATCCAACCCGTGTCCCGTTGTGCCAAACTGTCAGTTTGATCGGGCCAAAAACCCCAAGGAGAACCAATTGTCCGATTGACATTAAACATGACAATGGGCGCTCTAGCTCCGGAAGCATAATGTAACATCTCATGCATTAGCATTAAACCCTGAGAAGCAGTAGCCGTAAACACTCGAGCACCGGTTAGAGAAGCTGTGATACAAGCAGCCATTGCGGAATGCTCTGATTCGGCAGTCACCAATTCAACGACCATTTCGCCGGCAGCTTGAAACTCCGATATTTTTTCAACAATAGGGGTTTGAGGGGTAATAGGATAGATAGGTACCACTTGTGGTTGAGCCAGTTTCACACCATAGGCAACAGCATGATTACCATTAACTAAAATGCGGTTGTTTTTTTCGTTCATCGTCCTGTCTCCTCCTTCAATACAACCGCTCCTCGTGGACATTCCTGGACACAGCTTCCACAGCCTTTACAATATTGATCTAAAATGCGGTAATGTTCTGCTAAGGAAGAGTCCTTAACCACTGCCATATCTGGACAAAAGTAGAAACAATTGTCGCACTCAACACAATTTCCACAACTAAAACATCGCTCAGATTGGGACTGTGTTTGTTCAAAGTTAAAACTTATTCTGACCTCATCAAAGTTTTGAAGCCTTTGTTCAACTGGGACTAGGCCTTTACGCTCCCGAGCCTTCTCTGGGAAATAAAACATATTAATTTCTTGGTAAGCCACTTTATCTTCTGAGTTTTCCGTTTTGCTAAGGGATTGACTATCGGAAGTTTGTTCTGTTAAATAACGATCGATACTTGATGAGGCTTTTTTACCTTGACCAATTGCTGTTGAAACAAAGCGCTCTGCTGGAGTAACATCTCCGCCTGCAAAAACTCCAGGTCGACTAGTAGCTAAGTCAGCACCTACTTTAACTAGTGATTGTCCGATATTTATTACGCTATCCCATCCTGTCAATTCAGTTTCTTGGCCAACAGCCAATATAACACTGGTTGCTGAAACGTTGAATTCTGTCCCAGAACGTGGGATTGGCCTAAGTACTCCTGCTGGGAAAGCCTCATCTAAAGTAACCTTGATACAATCTAAGCTAATTCTTTCAGGACCTAAGTTTACTTTCTGAACCATCACTCCTGCATAAATCTCTACGCCTTCTTCCAGAGACTCCGTAAGCTCATCAGGCTGAGCGGGCAGTGAATCCATAGCTTCTAAGGCTAGGACCTTAACCTGACTACCTAACCGTCGGGCTGTACCCGCTACATCTAAAGCTACACTACCACCACCGATTACGACTACTTCTTGCCCTAATTGAGGGACTTCTCCTCGATTAACCTTTTCCAGAAATTCATAACCTTTAAATACTTTGAGATCGTCCACCGAAAATTGAGGGAGTGTTTTAGAGTTCTGAGCTCCTAAAGCTAGAAAAACGGCTGAATAGTCTCTTTCCAAACTACTTAAATCATCTGCTTTAACTAAATGATTCACCTTAATTTCAATGCCTAACGCTAGTAATCGTTTTAATTCCCCGTCCCAGATCTCCTTTGATAACCGATATCTAGGAATCCCATAGCGTAAGACACCGCCAAGTTCGGGTCGAGACTCAAAAATCGTAACTTTATATCCAAGTTGTCTTAATTGATAAGCGCAGGATAGTCCCGCTGGTCCACCGCCGATCACCGCTATCCTCTGGTCTAGTTCTATTGTTGGGTGGGGTAAGGTCCAACCCTCGCTCAAAGCTAAATCGCCAATATATTGTTCAAGAGCATTAATAGCGACTGCACCATCGTATTCACCACGATTACAGGCACCCTCACAGGGATGGTGACAAATTCGCCCAGTTACTGCAGGAAAAGGATTGTTGACCACTAGAGCAGACCAAGCCTCGTGATAGAGTTGCTTCCTCGCTAACATAATCCAAGTAGGTATCTCACCGTCAACGGGACAGGCAGAGTGGCAAGGTGCTAAACGCTTCTGATAAATGGGTATTGCACTACGCCAAGTCCCTGTGTTCAAAATGTCCGTCCAACCGGTCGTCCAGATTGAAGGAACTTCCTTAAACGTTTCTTTCATTTAGCACCCTCCTTTCTTGTCAATCTATACCCATCCTTACAGGATTTAACATTTTGTTCCACTTTAACCGGACTCATATCTGAGACAACTTCACATAAAACGTCTAGCGAAGGTCGTCCTAGCAAACCCGCAACTGCCCCAACCAAGGTTGTATTAACTATCCGTCCTAGCTTATTTTCTTGAGCTATAGCCATGGCATCAATTGTAACAATCCGAAACCTCCCTAAACCGTTAAAATATTCGGGTGGTTGAGCTGAGTTGATTAAGACCAACGTATCCTCTTTAGCATCTTTTAGTAGAACATCATTGAGTAGACTAGGATCGAAGCAAACTATAACATCTGGGTCTTCAATGTTACAGCGTAAACGAATGGGCTGGTCATCAACTCTAATGAAGGAACTTACAGCTGTACCCCGTCTAGCCCCTCCATAAGTGGCATAGGCCTGGACATACTTGCCTTCACGGAAAAACACGTTAGCCAAAATATCTCCAGCCATTTGAGCTCCTTGACCACCACGTCCCTGAACAATAAATTGCAGCAAACTTTACACCTCCTCCAGTTTTAACTAGTTTTATTTCAGTAATGTATTGCAAGTTTACTTCCAGCTCCTCCCTTTGAGCTACGATTTGTCCTCAAAAGCTTATTTTTGAGTGCCAACGGTACATTTATAAGGTTGAACGTTTTAAATTATTATAAATATTATAAATATTCTGATTATATTGAACGAAATCGGTTCTCTATTGTACCACTCTCCTTCTCAAACACGCCAGCCTACGAACACTTTCCCTCTTACAACCCGTTACTAGGTTGGTACAGTAATTTACCAGTACAATTTTGATTAAAATCGGCGACTTTCTAGTTAGTTGACACCTCAGCAATTTGTTTTTGGTATATTTACGTACCAAAAACAAATTGCTAACGTGGTATAGCTTCTTGTATATAGCGTGGAGCCCTCTTCTTTAACGGGTTCCACGCTATTAAAAGGAATCTCCCGCCTACTTATTTTTATTTTGCAATGCAGCCAACACTCGTTCCGGGGTCATCGGTAACTCTTTGAATCTGATACCAATGGCATTGTAAACAGCATTTGCAATGGCTGCTGCCGTAGCAACTAAGCCAGACTCTCCTACACTCTTTGCTCCAAAAGGTCCAGTATCACAAGCTGCCTCTACTAAAATTGTTTCAATTTGCGGCATGTCTACAGAGGTTAGAATTTTGTAATCCGATAAATTTGGATTCAGAGGTTTACCACTTTCCTGGTCGTAACAATACTCCTCCGTTAGGGCGTACCCTATTCCTTGCTGAATTGCTCCTTCGATTTGACCCTCAACTATGGCCGGATTAATTGCTGTGCCGACATCATGAGCAGCTACCACTCTGAGAACTTCTACTATTCCGGTTTCAGTATCAACTTCAACTTCTACAAATTGGGCTGCATACACTGGAGGATTACCTGGCGGTTCTTCACTTACTACTCCGATAATTTGATTTCCATGGCTGCCAAAATGTGCACGGTGTGATATTTCTGCTATACTTACAGATTTAGCAGGCTCTTCAGAGGATTTATTACTTGCCCAGACTCTGCCATCCTTCACAACAAGTTCCGAAACCGGAGTCTCCATCATTTCAGCAGCCATTTCTAATATTTTTTGTTTAGCCTTAGCAGCAGCATTCTTTACTGCATTCCCACCGGAATAAGTTTGGCGACTGGCATGGCTGCCAATATCAAACCCTGCTACATCCGTATCGGCAGTTTTGGTAATCATCACATCCTCAAAAGGAATTCCAAGTTCTTCGGCCGCAATCTGGCTTAGGGATGTACCAGCCCCTTGCCCGCAATCAGAATTACTGTAAATTAAATTAGCAGTACCATCTTCGTTTATTTTAATCATTGCCGCCGATGTTTCGTGAAGCATAGGACGTGCCCCGCTTACATGCATCATGTACCCCATCCCGACTCCACGTTTCTTGCTTCCTTGATGACTGCTTTCGTTTCCTATTTTACTTCTCTTATTAGTCCATTCAATGGCCTTTGCCCCACTAGCGATACATTCCTCAAAGCCACAGCTTTCTATAACCCAACCGCTCCACAACCAAACCTCTCCGGCACATGGATGATTTTTGAGTCTCAGCTCCAGTGGCTCTATACCTAATCTTTCTGCAATATCGTCTATCTGTGATTCTACCGCAAATACCACCTGAGGGTTTCCATAACCGCGAAAAGCACCACACTGGGTGGAGTTTGTATAAACAGAATAGTTATCTACTTTTATATTCGGAGACTTATACATAGCCAAAAACCAACCAGCCACAGGACCAGCTAAGGATGGGGTGTGGGTCGCATACGCACCACCGTCAATATAAGAAGTTAACTGTCGTGCTGTAAACGTACCATCTTTTTTAACTCCGGTTTTGATGGTCATCGTTATGGGATGTCTAGATTCTGTCGCTAAAAAGGCCTCTTCTCTCGTATACTTAAGCATTACCGGTTGACCAACCTTCATAGCCAATAAAGCGGCGATGGGTTCGTTAACCACTCCTAAACGACTACCAAATGCTCCTCCCACCGGTGGTTTTATGATTCGAATTTGTCCAGTCTTTAAACCTAATGCATGGGCTGTAATGCTTCGAACCAAATGAGGCATTTGGGTCGAAGTCCAGATCGTTATTCGACCGTCTTTATCCGGTGCCGCCATAGATACACCACAGGGTTCCAAACTTACTTGATTAACCTTTGGCACGTAATAAGTGTCTTCAAAGACAAAATCAGCATCGGCAAAACCGGCATCAATATCTCCTATCACTACTGGCGTATGACCATAAATGTTTTTTTCAGCCTCATGTATTAAGACTGCCCCATCTGACATTGCCCGCTCTATATTCATTAATGCGGGCAACACCTCGTATTCTACTTCAATTAACTCTAAGGCTTGAACAGCAGTCGCTTCATCAACAGCGGCTACTGCCGCGATACCGTCGCCAACATAGCGAGCCTTATTTGTGAGAATATATTGATCCTCTACTAAAATCGCTCCTGGAGAAGGAGGAAAACCTGCACTGTTCCACAAAATCTTGGGTGTATCCTCATAAGTAAGAACAACCTTTACTCCTGGCAATTCCTTGGCTTTTGATGTATCAATACTGATAATCTTGGCGTGAGCGAAAGGACTGCGCAACACTTTACCAATTAACATATGAGGTAACATCATATCGCCAGTGTATAAAGCGCTCCCACTGACTTTTTCCCTCGCGTCTACGCGTGGTACTGACTGACCTACAACAGAATAACTCATAAATGTTTTCCCTCCTTTCCCTATCGACGACTTACATCCATAATGGCTTCGACAATCTTAACATAACCTGTACACCGACAGAGGTTTCCTGTTATTCCCTCTCGCACTTGGCTTTCTGTAGGATGAGGATTGCTATCCAATAACGCCTTAGCTGTCATAACAATTCCCGGAGTGCAATAACCACATTGAATTCCCCCGTGAGCAACTAGAGCTTCCTGAATAGGATCTAATTCCGTAATCCCACCTATACCTTCAATGGTGGTAATTTGCTTACCCACTGCATCAACCGCTAAAACTATACAAGAGTTGACTGGTTTCCCATCCATTAATACAGTACACGCACCGCATTCTCCGCTATCGCAGCCCTTTTTAGTTCCAGTCAGTGCAAGATCTTCTCTAAGCACATCTAGTAAGGTCTTCTTATGAGGAACATTTACTTGATAGGTCTCGCCATTAATCAGTAAACTTATCGACATTTTCATAGTTCTTCCCCCCAAGCTTCAACAAGTGCTCTCCTTGTTAGAACACCTACCATTTGCTTACGGTAACTGGCGGTGCTGCGAACGTCGTCAATTGGATTAACTGCCTCCTTAACTAATTCCGCTGCCTGCTCAAAAGCGCTTAACGTAGCTAAAGAATTAGTCAAGCTATCCTCCGCATCCTTAATTCTCAACTGAGTAGAAGCTACAGAACCAACTGCAATCCTTGCCTGGGCAATTTGCTTTCTTCCTGGATGAGGCGTTAAAAGCACCGCTACATTAACTAGGGCAATTTCATGACTTTTTCGTTTACCATGTTTAAAGAACACACCTTTACTGTTAAGAGGTGGAAGATCTATTTCTATCGCCGTCAGTATTTCCCCTTGTTGTAAAACCGTTTGACCGGGCCCAACATAGAACTCCTGAATTGAAACCTGGCGTGATCCATTTGGGCCCATAATTAGGAGGCGCGCCTCATACATTAAAAGAACCAAAGCAACATCAGCGGCAGGAGACGCATTGCACAGATTACCCCCAACAGTCGCAAGATTACGCACTTGAGGAGTACCCAAACTCCTCGCCGCATCAACCAAGGCAGGAAAATGAAGACTAAGTAACGGGTTATCAATAAGGGCACTTATTTGTGTTAAAGCCCCAATCGAAATTGTTTGGCCCTCATAGATAAATCCCTTAAGTTCAGTCAAACCTTTTAAATTAACGATACCCTTCCAGTTCGTTAGGCCTTTCTTCATTTTAACTAACAGATCAGTTCCCCCTGCTAAAGCCCTGACCTGATCTGCCCTATCAGCTAGTATAGAAACTGCATCTGTCAGGTTTTCAGGCTCCCAGTAGTTGATATCCGACAAAGACTTCACCCCCGAAGTTCAAATTTATTTCATTGATCATTCACAGGAAATTAATAAATTTAATATTTTATATTTTCTTACTATTTTTTTGAAATAAAAAATAGTGTCTATGCTCAATGCCCTTTTCGAGATCACTGAGACTCCTTATCTACTATCACCACCTTGCAACTTTACTCTATTTAAGTCAGAGCCCCCTAATAGAGTCACAAGATTGTATATATGCAAGATCAGTTCCTAATTTGAATAAAGACGTCGATATTAGCCTGAACATCTTAAGTAGGGGCTCAGACGGTATAATCTTGGCTCTTAACGGTCCTCTTACCATGATTGACACAGACTTCAAGAATAACCTTGGTACATTTTAACACCACTTTGTTTCCTTCACTTTTTGAAATGCTGTTCCCACCCGATGACTCTTCAACTTTTACGTCACACATTATTTACCACTCTTTCCAAGAAGGTACCACCTTCTTAAGGCAAATGACACTTGCTTAGATTTTCATACTAATCAACTGACATGATTTTATATTTATGAATTTTACGAAGAACCGTAGGATGGGAAACACCTAAAACCTTGGCTGCTTGTCTTATGGACGGATAAGTCTGCAGAGTTTTACGCAAGAGTTCTATTTCCAACATTTCGACGGCTTTTTCGAAAGGCATAGGATCGTTAACCTGTATTATTAGAGCCTGATGTTTGGGAACTATACTCAGGTTAAAAGGCAAATGTTTAAGAGTCAAAACCTCATCTTCATTCATGATCAGCATTCGTTCAATCAGATTTTCTAATTCTCGGACATTACCTGGCCAAGGATGTCGTTCAAAAGCCATTAAAATTTCAGGTTCAAACCTAATATTTCTTCCATATTTTTGGTTAAATCTCTCTAAGAAGTGGATAGCCAAAGGTACAATGTCATCAGTGCGCTCTCTCAATGGAGGGAGATGAATTGGTACGACGTTTAATCGGTAAAAAAGATCGGCCCGAAAACTATGTTGGGCTACCATGTCTTCTAGGTTTTTATTTGTAGCTGAAACCACCCGCACATTAAATTTGACAGGTTTAGCTGCACCTACTCTAAGCACCTCCTGCTGCTGCAACACCCGCAATAGTTTAACCTGCATATTCATGGGCATTTCCCCGATCTCATCAAGAAGCAACGTCCCGCCCTCGCAAAGTTCGAAAATACCTTTTTTTCCCCCACCACGTGCGCCTGTAAAAGCCCCATCTTCATAACCAAAAAGTTCTGATTCCAGCAAGTTTTCTGGAATGGCCCCACAATTGATTTGCAAAAAGGGCCCGTTGACACGTGGACTTAACTGGTGAATTAACGTAGCCACAATTTCCTTTCCTACCCCGGACTCCCCTGTGATTAAGACGTGAGAATTGACTTGAGCCAAACGGACTATTAGTTTATAAACTCTCTGCATACTCACACTTCGGAATACAAACTCCTCATGTCGCTGCAGCTTTGTTCTCAATTCCTTAATTTCGTGGGCATACCGAATGTTTTGTTGTTCGGTATTTTCAATCCGTTCACGCAAAAGATTGAGTTCAGTCATATCACGAACATTACAAACTACTCGCAAAATTTCCCCTTTTTCGTTAAAGAAGGGACTGCCAGTTATTAAGATCTCTTTACCAGTTTTAATTATCTGTTTAATTGTTACTGGTTTTTTTTGGCTAAGAACCAGTAATGCTACCGCTTGAGAAACCGTCCCGTCATCTTGAAGCTCTCTGACATTACGACCAACGCCGTTGTCATGTTTAGACAAACCTGTAATCCTTTCATAACTGGTATTTACTCGTAACAGAGTCCCATCGCCATCAATAATCCCAA
Organism: Desulfosporosinus sp.; assembly: GCF_014237355.1. NCBI lineage: Bacteria > Bacillati > Bacillota > Clostridia > Eubacteriales > Desulfitobacteriaceae > Desulfosporosinus > Desulfosporosinus sp. The sequence continues at coordinate 2,302 of NZ_JABZFS010000023.1, read as the reverse complement.
CGCCATCGTAAAAGGATTCAAGAATAGCCTCAAATTCATTATTTAACTCTTTAACCTTACATAGCTCAGTCGCCAAAGATTCTATCTCAGAAACATCTTGAAAGACAGCAATGGCTCCAATAACCTGGTCATCTTCAATAATTGGCGTATGATTGGTGACCATGATGAGGTCACCTCGTTCAAACTTTTTTCCGAATTGGGGTTTACCACTATAGAGTACCGACGTAAGCCCTGCCGGTAATAAATCACCGATTTTCTGCCCAATAATTTTGCCAGCTGGTACTCCCAGCATGCGCTCTGCTTGGCGATTAAAGATTGTAACCCGCTCTTCGGCATCAATAGCTACAATTCCATTATGTACAGCGTTCAATACCTCTTCTAATTTATTAAACCAAGACACCTCTTTCACCTCCGTAGCAGATCGAGTGTTGTTCGATGATTCGTCTGGAAACACGGGTGCAGGAAGAAAGGTTCTCCTACACCCGTGTTTTCTATGTTTTTTCGTCAGAGCGTGGTATAGACGATCCGATTGTATTTATCCCCGTTACTTGGCTCACGTTAGTACAGCGCCTCAATAATAGTAGCCATACCTTGCCCTCCGCCTATACAAAGGGTAACCATTCCATATCGTCCCTTGCGTCGACGCAGTTCGTAAAGAAGAGTCGTCATTAAGCGCGCTCCAGTCGCTCCAACGGGATGACCTAGTCCAATTGCACCACCATTGACATTTAGTTTCTCCTTATCTAACCCAAGTTCCCGAATAACGGCTAAGGATTGGGCTGCAAAGGCCTCATTCAGTTCAATCAAGTCAATATCGTTCAGTGTCAGTCCGGCTTGTTTTAAAGCCTTTCGCACAGCTGGTACAGGACCTATTCCCATGATTTGTGGCGGTACGCCAGCCAACGCATCTGTAATAACTCTGGCCATTGGTTTAATACCGAGTTCCTTGGCTTTATCAGAAGACATTAGAACCAGAGCCGCTGCACAATCATTTCGACCACAGGAATTACCGGCAGTAACTGATCCGCCTTTCTTGAACACTGGTTTCAAACTTGCTAGTTTTTCCAGCGTCGAAACTCTAGGGCCTTCATCTGTATCAAAAATAGTCGTGCCTTTCCGTGTCTTAATTTCAACCGGAATAATTTCATCCTTAAAAACCCCTGAAGCTAAGGATCTTTGACACCGTTCCTGACTTTGAAACGCGAATTTATCCTGGTCCTCCCGAGAGATATTAAACTGTTCAGCTACATTTTCTGCGGTATCACCCATAGAAACACTGCCATAAATTGAGTGGGGTTGCCCACCAGGTCCCGCTTCTGTTAAAGAATCAACTAAAACCCCATCTCCAGCACCAAAACCATAACGGGCATTTTTAAGGTAGTAAGGTGCTCGGCTAAGACTTTCTGTTCCGCCGGCAACAACCACTTCAGCCCTTCCGGTCTGGATTTCTTGGGTTCCATTACTGATAGCTTTTAAACTGGCTGCACATTGACAATGCACTGTATATGCAGAGGCTGCTTCCGGAATGCCCGCCAAAAGCGAACTAACGCGGGCTATATTTGCTGCTTCAGTCGTTTGTCGGGACCAACCCATGATAACTTCCTCTACTAAATCAGGACTTATACCTGCCCGAGTAACAGCCTCTTTTACGACAAGGCCCCCCAGATCTTGGGGTGTAACGTCTTTAAGTGTCCCACCAATGGTGCCAATTGGAGTTCTCACGGCACTAACGATTACAACTTCTTGCATTCTGGTCCTCCCTTTTCTCCTATTTTCTCAATATTCAATCTTTAGGAATCGTGTAATGGCATACAATTAACCGATACTTCCAACTAAGGCTTTCTTAGCAGCGTAAGTATCGTCGCTTAACGCATGATCATACCGCCTTCAATACATAGAATCTGTCCAGTAATATAACTCGCATCCTGAGATGCCAAAAAGACAAAACCACCAGCCATTTCCTCCGGTTGTCCGAATCTACCCATAGGGATTCTATCAATATATTTGACACTCAAGACCGGATCTGTTGAAATTTTCTCAGTCATTTTTGTCACAGCAAAAGGAGAGATTGCATTAACAGTAACTCCATATTTAGCTAATTCACGAGCTGCAGATTTTGTCAAAGCATTTATTCCGCCTTTTGCGGCGCTATAATTCACTTGCCCGATAGTACCTTGCAATCCAGCGGATGATGTCACATTTATGATTCGACCATAACCATTAGCTTTCATGTCTCCTGCCACAGCTTGCATGCAAAGAAATGTACCTTTCAAGTGGATATTTATAACGTCATTCCACTGCT
>NZ_JABZFS010000007.1:0-24086 GCF_014237355.1 Desulfosporosinus sp. | reverse complement strand
AGTCTTTGTTTAGCATGAGGGTTAAGTTTTATTATTTCAAGATGAAAGCGATCAGTTTGTGGCCAAATTCCGATCAGTTTTGGTGTCCAAAAACCGATCAGTTTATCTTACCATTCACATCATGTAAACGAGGATGGAGTTTTCGATCTATTAGGTTATGTCATAATGGATAACCACTACCATTTAATTATAGGAACGAAGGAAAAGTCCCTCGATAAGATTATGCAACAAGTAAACAATGCCTACAGTAAAGGAGGTTCCCATGCCTGACACCAACTTATCAACTTATTGTTCAGTTTGTGAAAACTAAACTCGCATAACTCTGGGTTCGAGGGAACTGGTCAGTTAGCGCGACACATTTCTAGGGCTACTCGCCGGAACGTTTCCCTTTGGCCCCGTTCCGGAAAGGCCTTGTAATCTTTCTTCTCTTCAAAAGTTCGACATTTTGTTCCACGCAATCTAGGATAGGGATGAGTGACAAATGGATTACAATAAATACATTGAAAGATTAAGACTTGAAAAGCTTTATAAATACGATGGCGAATTAAGTGAAGAAATAAAGGAATATGCTTTAGAACTTATTAGAACATGCTCAAGAATTGGTCTAGATAATGTGAGCTTTATTTATAAGCGGATCATGCCAACGTATTTCTTAGAGTTTGAGAGCGGTAGATGGAAATTATGCGTAGGCATGGACACATATTAATTGATTAATGGAGAGTTTGAGTTGATAGAAACCTTGGGTGCGAACTAGTATGACACGAGGGCGATGTCCATAGCTATTGTCTATTTAGTTCGAGTCTTTAGGGCAAGGGGGCTCTGAGCGAAATCTAACCATTATATCAAGTAGTTCTTCCAGAAGATCCGGTGAGAGACCGGATCTTTTTGCTTTTTGAGCTAGACGTAGGTAGGGTTGATTTTCTTCCTTAAGTGTAAAGGGAAGAAGATCCTCATTAATAGAAGAGTTTGCTGAATATCCTGATTTTGATAAAGATGCTTGAATAGATTCGCTGCTAAGAAAAACGGTAGGGGAAACCTCAAGGGCCAGTGCTAAACGACTAATTGTATCAATGCCGGTGGATAGGCGTTTTCCGGTCTCTAATTGGCTGATAAGACTACGAGCTACTCCAGACCGATGAGATAATTCTTTAGCACTGAGTCCTTTAGTTAGCCGTATTTCTTTAAGTATTTTTCCGAGTTCTGGCACAGGCTTACCCTCCTTTCTTAGATACTTGCCATTTATTCCAAGGTTCATAATAAACTTGCTAATAAATTGTTATAGTGGGAAGTTCTTTTTTGGGAAAATAAATCCCTTTATGGTTCGCAAAATAGTACAAATAATGCTATAATGATTAATATTGTGAATTAGATTGGTTAAGACTGTTTCGGATGGTGGTGGGAGGAAATGGTGGACTATGAACAAATGTATAGAATTTTATTTAATAAAATGACAGATATCATTGAAGAAATCCAGCAGATACAGCGTAAAACAGAGGAAATGTACATAGATAGCAAGGACAGGGAATTTGCTCTACTAAAGTCATATAAGGATTTAGACCAACTAAAACAGAAAGAATAACCTGTTGCTGGGTCATACCCCAATACAACAGGAAAGTAAACATAAATTTGTAGCAGGTAAGTATTCGTCAAAGAACGGTTTCTCTGTAGGCCCCGTTCCGGAAAGGACACTGAAACTTTGAAATTCAGCAATACCTCTGAACGACCATAAACTGCCATGAACGTGAACCCTTACTTAACCTAACTCTCATTATAGGACATAGGACACAACTCAATAAAAAGAGAGCCAGATTTAATCTGACTCAGTCGCTTGCAATATCTAACCTTAAGCTAGGATTTTTTCTACGATGGCACTCTGACAGTGCGGATGTGAACAGAAAGGATAGCACTAGGGATCTAATTAAAACTGACTTCTCGAATATTTAATTGTTACGATAACAACTTGTTTTTCTTCATTTGTGCGGTATAAAACTGTGAAGTTTTTGGTAAAGAGCTGCCGGTAGTTCTTGTTTTTATATGCGCCAGTCCTACGTGATGCGCCCCTGTATGGAAATTCCTCTAACGAAATAATTGCCTCCTCCAAGCTGTCAATCAAATTTATAGCTGTTTCAGGGACGGATAGTTCCTTAGCAACATACTCATATATTTGATCCAAATCATGATAGGCATTGGATAGCAATTTTATCGTATATTTATCCAAAGTGCTTCCTCCGCAGAGAACGAAGGGCTTCCCGAGCATCCAGCAACTTTTTGTCGCTTCGAAATTCTGCTTCAGCTTGTGCAATAGCAATATCTAACTCGTTTTCATCCAGCATGGCCTCATAGGTTTCTATACTCATAACAACTAAGTCGCCATAGCCATTTTTTGTGATGAAGATAGGTTCATTTTTGGAATGACAAATTTCAGAAATATCATTGGTATTTCTGAGGTCTGTAATCGGTCTGATTTCTGGCATAAGTCTATCTCCTTTCCTAGTCATGGCATTATTATAGCATAATCATGTACATTTTACAACGGAGCTCCAAGGAACCTCCAAGTCAAGATTTGTAAACAGGGGTTCTATTTACTTGCCATAGCTTTCATTATAGGACGCAACTCAATAAAAAGAGAGCCAGATTTAATCTGACTCAGTCGCCTTCAATATCTAACCTTAGGCTAGGAGTTTTTTATACGATGGTACTCTTCATTAAATCTAATATGGAAGGATTATTGAGAATATATTTCCCTTTGCGGAATCGTCTTCTTAGCGCATGGATAGATCAACTTCATGTGGAAGCGGCAGAGCGAAGTGGCGCTCTGATTACGGCCAGCTATGCATCGAAACAAAAACGGAGGATATATGCCTTTCTCTGCTCGATGGAGCTTGAAGGCAAGGTGATGATTTCAGGACAAACGGTAAGAGAAATCAGGCATAATTTCAAAATACCCCTCTAACTGTAAAGGAGGGTTTTAAAAAGGGTATTTTTATATTTACTTGGATTTGAAGTGTTTCTGAAATCTTCAAATTTTTATCGATATAAATTTTGATCCCTTGGTATTCATACTCATCGTAAGTATCCAGTGTGTCATAGTTAGGTTTCGATACCCCTGACCAGAGGCTTCTTGAAATTCCGGATCAAGTATGGCAGACAAATTGGCTAATAAAAAAGGTACCAGTGCTTTTTTTTATTGCACTTATAGTTTTTGCATTGATATCAAACATCATAGTTTCTTGCACCTCCCATATACCCGTATGGAGTATAATGATATTATAGTCTAATTTTTATTAGCATGCAATTCCAACAATCTTATTTGTCATAGTTTTTAGAGATTTGTGGGGTTCAGTAGATAGAGAAAAAGCCATTGATGAAATCAAAATCAATAGCTTAAAGGAACGTAATAATTCGCTACAGAATACTGAACCTCATGAATCTCTCACTGTACTGAACCGTCTGCCGTGCGACACTTGGTCTATGGGGGTTCAATCTTTTCTATTTGGGTAATAATTTTTTTGGGTAACGATATTCAAAGGGAAATTTCCCATTTCATTAAAAATATTAAGCTAAAACCCTGAAAATGGGTAGACTTCCCCCCTCCCCAAATAGGTAGTTTTCCGTAACTATGCAGTTTCACCGCGATCATGGACTAGATGCCGTAACCAAAGAATTTGGAACAAGAAGGGAAATAACATCAGTACTTCCACAGCAACGACAGACCTTAGCGTCTTTCTGGATTTTAATAGTTAGAGGCAAGGGCTTGCTTCCAGTCAGTTTCATGCATTTAGAAAGCTTTGATTTAATATTACGACTACATAGCAGACCATAATGTCTGATCTTAACAAAGCGATTCGGCAGAACATGAAGAAGAAACCGTCTGGAAAACTCAGCAGCCTCAAGAGTCATGACTTTGGACTTATTGCCATCTTTATAATCCCTCCAGGCAAAGCTAACTGATTCACCATCAAATGCCTGAATTCTAGAGTTACTAATCGCGACTCTGTGAGTATAGCGTCCAAGATAACGAACAACGTGACCCGGAGATTTAAACGGTTTTTTACAAAAGACAACCCAATTCTTGTTGTATAAAGTGTCGAGAAGAGAAAGGAAATTGCTTCTTAACGCAAGTTTGGTAGCCTCGTTAAAGAACGCAATTTCCCCATTGTTATAGGCCTGTTTCAGAAGGTCAAGGAATTTACCTCTGAACTTTTTCGAAATAACTTTAACCGGAATAAAGAACTTCTTGCGAGATCGGACGAAGCGAAGTCCATCATTGGAAAGTCCCCCTCCAGGGACGATACAGTGTACATGAGGATGGAACGAGAGATTTTGTCCCCACGTATGGAGAACCGTGGTGGCTCCAATCGTCGCACCGAGAAATTTAGGGTCTTTAGCCAGTTCCATTAACGTATGTCCCGCCGACTTAATGAGGAGGGAATAAAGAAGTTTTTGATTTTGCAAAACAAGTACGTTAAGTTCTTGAGGGATCGTGAAAACGGTGTGGAAGTAACCAACAGGTAAGAGTTTTAACATTTGAGCTTCAACCCATTCCTGCTGAGCAGAATGTTGGCATTTTGGACAATTTCTATTACGGCAGGAATTGAAAGAAACATCCATCTTGCCACATTCCATGCAAACCTGGGCATGGGAACCCAATGCTGAAGTTCTACAAAGCCGGATCATATGAAAGGCTTTTGCCTGATCAGGAGAAAGTGACTTCAGCTTGATTTGTTTAAAAATGTCCTGAAGTTCAGTCAAACGAACCACGCCCATCAAGAGGACTTTTTACCGAGGAAATATGTTTAGTTGATAGGTGGAGATAGATTGATGTCGTTGAAATATTGCTATGCCCCATAAGGACTTGAATCGTACGAAGGTCAGTATTATCTTCCAGTAGATGGGTAGCAAAGGAATGTCTGAGCGTATGGATCGTTACATGCTTTGTGATACCGGCCTTTTTTCTAGCATCTAGAAAGACTTTTTGAGGAGTTTTTGTGGACATGGGTTGACCTTCAATGGGACCCGGAAAGAGGAGGTCGGTGGGTCTATAATGCTTCCAGTAGAGTCTGAGCATTTTGAGGTTTTCATGAGATAGAATCGTTAAGCGATCCTTGTTGCCCTTACCATGATTAACTCTGAGCACCATAGCCGTTGAATCAATATCAGATATGCGTAGATTAAGCGTTTCCCTGATTCGTAGGCCCGAAGAATACGTCGTCAGGAGAATCATTTTGTGCTTTAAATTTCGCACCTGATCAGTAATGGACAAAATCTCGTCTTGAGAAAGAATATGAGGAAGAGATTTTGGACGTCTGGGACGGATAATAACATCGTCAGGCCAGTTGTAGCCGTGAACCTTATTGAAAAAGAGTTTAAACGCGTCGCAAGAGATATTGATACTACTGAAGCCAATTCCGGATTTAATACGGTCATGAAGATATTGTTTAAGCTCGTCGGGGGTGATTTCGAGGGCAGACTTGCCAGTATGCTTTTCAAGAAGCTTTACATGGCAGAGATAATGATTCTTGGTATGTTGAGCATAGCCTCGAAGTTCCATTTCGAAGATCATCTTTTGAAGATGAGAGGAAAGACCCTGGGAGTTTTGAGACATGAAAAATCATCCTTTCAAATTTAATAGAATTAAACTGAAAAAATGATATCATGAAAGTCAATAAATTGGGGTCTCCAAAAGCCACCGCGCAGCGGTTTAGTACAGTGTACGTTATCGGACTCTGATAAAATATCACTCATCATTGATGGGAAGTTGAGGAACAGAGGTGCGGTGATTGCATCTGATAACTCGATGCTCCCTAATCGAATTGGTAGAAATATCCAAATAGCTTGACAAAATAAGTAAATCAGTCTAAAATAAAATCGTATTTTATTTTGGACGAGGTGTTTATTTGTGTATATACAAAGAGCGCTAGAAGATACTGTCCGAAAAGCATCAGCAACATTTCCCGTAATGCTTGTAACCGGCCCGCGACAGGTAGGAAAATCGACGATGCTCGAAAGATTGACAGAGCCTAATCGAAAAATAGTGACATTGGACGATCCAGATATCCGATACCTAGCAAAGAGTGACCCAGCACTATTTTTGCAAAGATATACACCGCCTGTTTTGATTGATGAAATCCAATATGCTGCAGCCGAATTATTTCCGTATATCAAAATGGCTGTTGATAAATCAAAGCGTAACGGTGATTTTTGGATCACCGGATCGCAGGCATTTGTCATGATGCAGAATGTCAGCGAATCCCTTGCAGGTCGCGTCGGAGTTATTAACATGTTGGGTTTATCGACTAGTGAAATCGATGCAGTCTCATCTGAAGTATTTACCACAGACTCGGAAAGGTTGATGAAGCGCATCGAAAAGGCTAAGAAGCTTGGTCTTAATGATCTGTATACCCGTATCTTTAAAGGCTCTATGCCGAAACTCTATGCGGATGATAATGTGGACCTTGAGATGTATTATCGCTCCTATATCGATAGTTACCTTAAACGTGACATCAAGGATTTGACCCAGGTTGCAGATGAAATGGCTTTTTACAATTTCATGACTGTCATTGCGGCAAGAACAGCTAAGCCAGTTGTTTATGCCGAAATCGCCAGCGAATGTGGCATATCGTCTCCTACAGCAAAAAAGTGGCTTTCCATCCTCATGTCATCTCACATCATCGCACTTGTCCAGCCGTATTACAACAACCTCTTAAAACGGGTCACAAAAATGCCGTTGCTTCACTTCCTTGATACAGGTCTTTGCGCCCATCTCTTGAAATGGGGCAATCCCGAAGCTCTGGAGAGAGGGGCTATGTCCGGGGCATTCTTTGAGAGTTATGTTTTTTCGGAGATTTACAAGAGCTACTTGAACGCAGGAAAGGAACCGCCCATTTATTATTACCGTGACAAGGATAAGAAGGAAATTGATCTGATAATCTACGAGAACGGGGCGCTTTATCCCATCGAAGTTAAAAAATATGCATCTCCTGGCAAGGATGCCATTAAGCATTTTAGTGTGTTGGAACCCATTACAGAGCCAGAAAAGTTCGGTGAACTTTCTCAGACAAAAATGAAAATCGGGAACGGCGCGGTCGTCTGCATGGCAAATGATCTACTTCCCATCGATGCAAAGAACTGGTATGTTCCTGTATGGATGATCTAATTTTAGGGAGCCCGTGACCCCGCGGGGACCCCGTGCCTGACACCAACTTATCAAGTTATTGTTTAGCTTGTGAAAACTACACTCGCCTCGCTCCGGGCTCGGTAGGGGAGTGGTTAGTGTACTCTCATAACGATCAACTATGCGATGGAACGAAAACGGAGGGTATACAGGAACGATTGATATCCGAACGACTACAGTAAATAAAATGGATGGGATGATAGATGTGAGAAAGATACATAAATTCGAAGAATGCCCTGAAAAAGCTTTGATCTCTAAAGATCTAAAATCAGTTGACTACTGTGGTTCCTACATGATTACAAAAAACACTGACGATTCCATTGATAAAATTACAACAATATTGTTTAATTCTCCTAGTTGGGGCGATAAATTGATGCATATGAGGGATTTTTTTGTTGGACGGTTTGGTTTAAAGACTGGAAAGGGAGAAAATCCAAATATAGCCGACTATTACCCCATCGGCTCAAAAGCGAATATTTTTACGGTTATCGACAGAAATGAGAATGAAATCGTGATGGCTGAAGATGATAAGCATTTGTATTTCAGAACAGCAGTGATGAAAAAGGAAACTGATCAAGGAACAGAGATATATCTAAGCACAATTGTCAAATTCCATAACATATGGGGGAAGATATATTTCTTACCCGTAAAACCATTTCACCAAATGCTTATGAAATCATTATTAAGATCTTATAAATAATTCTGGTGCTGAAAGTCTGATAACCTCAGCCTATCTTCTCCTAAAATGCTATTCGCGCTTCGACATAGGATTAAAAAGTCATAGACAAGAAGTCGAAGAGTCACCCTGCTAATATCTATGCGCAATGGCGTTTAGGGGAGGCATTATATGCATAACTAAATGTTGCTGAAAAGACAAACGAGCACAAAGAAATTAAAGATAAGGAAACCCCTCATTCATTTGAACGAGGGGCTACCTATGTCATATTAAACTTGAGTTAGTGGTATTAAGGTTCTAGTTGACTATAGTTTAAACTTACCAACAATACGTGAAAGGTTTTCGCCGAGCATTGCCAGAGCCTCTGCAGATTTACTCACTGAAGCCATTGTTGCGGCTTGCTCCTCAGATGCAGCGGACACCTCTTGGGTACTAGCAGCAGTTTGTTCAGCGATAACACCAATATTCTCCACGGATTTAACAGCCTGAGAACTCCCATCTGCCATTTGTTTCGTTGCTTCTGTGACTTGCTGAATCTGTTCTACCACCGTTTTGACCTCTGATACAATAGTTCGGAACGAATTACCCGCTAGATTAACAGCTTCTACTCCTGAAGCAACTTCCATTTTCCCTTTTTCCATTACGCCAACTGCACGCTCGGTTTCATGTTGTATATTGACGATTAGGGTGGAAATCTGAGAAGCGGACAATGAAGACTGTTCAGCCAGTTTACGCACCTCTTCTGCGACTACAGCAAAACCTCTGCCTTGTTCTCCAGCCCGTGCAGCTTCTATCGCAGCATTTAAGGCCAGTAGGTTTGTTTGAGAGGCGATTCCAGTAATGACATCGACAATCTGTCCGATTTGATTAGATTGTTCTCCTAACTTAGAAATAACCTCAGCTGTCTGATCTGTAACCTCACGGATCTTCTCTATCTTCTGCACGGCATTTTCTGCTTGAAGAGCACCTAATTCTGCTGCCTGAGCGGCCTTATCACTACTATGACTAACATTCTCCGCATTGATGGCGACTTGTTGAGCGTTGGCAGACATTTGCTTGATCATTTCACCTGTATCTCCTACTGAGATTGCTTGCTCTGTTGCTCCCGAAGCGAGTTGTCCAAGAGTACCGGCTACTTGATCACTTGCTGCAGTTGCTTGTTGAGCCGCGGCAGACAATTCTTCGCTCGTAGCTCCCAGAGTACTGGCCGTGTCGTTAACTTCCGCAACAATACTATGAATATCGCCTATAAAGCGATTGAAATGCTGAGAAAGCTTGCCTACTTCATCTTGAGATACAATGTTCAAGCGTTTCGTAAGGTCGCCATCCCCCTGTGAGATGTCCTTTAACACCTCACTTGTTTGTACAATAGACTTAGTTATACTACCGGAAACAATAAAAATAACTAAACCTATCGCAAATATCGCAATCAAAGCAACTACGATTGAGAAATTCCGAATGGAGTTTGCTTGCTCTAAAATCGTTGTCATTGGAACCGTGATTGCCAGCGACCATGGTGTCGTAGTTTGTCCAATGGTTACTGGAACATATAATCTGTAATACTCACTATTTGGTATGGTATAACTTTCGCCAGCTTTAATAGCTGATTTAGCTTCCTGATCGTCTACGTCCTTTCCGATTTTACCCTCATCTCGGTTTGAAACATACTTTCCATCATTCGACACTAGACTTGCATACCCTGTATCGAATGGCTCTATATCCAAAATCATTTTTTGAATTGTCTCTAAAGCGATGTCAACCCCGGCAACTCCTAAAAACTGATTGTCGTCGCCGATCAAAATCGGTTTTACTAAGCTAGTAACGAGAATTTCCTTACCATTCACCTTGTACAGGTAGGGTTCGATGATGGTTTCTTTCTGATTTTTCTTAGGGATTAAGTAATAGTCCCCTGCTCCAGGTGTTTCATAGTCGGTTAGTGGCTCTAACTTGATATCACCTGCGCCCCTATTCCAATAAGGAATAAATCGACCCGTCGCATCATATCCTGGTTGATTTGCATAATCAGCGTCTTTTCCATCAAGTAGATTTGGCTCCCATAAAGTCCAAGTCGCTAGAAAAAGAGGGTTGTCTTTTAAGACGTTCACGATCATGGAATTCATCGTTGCTCGGTCAGTGTGATTAGCTTCCTTGACCCCTTTAAACGTTGAGCCTAATGTTCGTACCGAGTCCATGGGGACATTTAATTCATTGGTGACTTGATTTGCATATTCATACGCTGTATGTGCTACCGTCTCGTAGGCAGCGGTCTTAGACATTTCAACAGATCTTGTTGATACTAGTAAAATAACGCAAATGAACGAAACTAAGACGACAATACCCGTGGAAAGTAGTATTTTGTTCCTCAATTTTAAATCTTTGTACGACATTCTATCTCCCTTTCCGCTCCCCTATATTCTCTTATGCAACCAAGGTATCAACATTAAGAAGAAGTATGAGCCTTTTGCTCAATTGTTTCGGATGGAATCTTTAAGACTTCGCTAACTGTTCCTTTCCTAATGTAAAAGCTACGACTTGAATCTCATCCATCAAAAACACCCTCTTAAAACACAATGCAGAAACATAATATAATATAATAGTACAAAATCCAACAAGTTATTTTCGACAAATTATTACTATTCATACTATTCTAAGTACAGCATCCAACTTGCAGGAACAACACTGGATTTACTTTGGACTATTAGACATGGGAATTTACCTGGTATTCTACAGGATGCCACGAAAAAAAACGCAGAGGATTCCGGTCGGTAGAGGACTAGTTAGTGGTGGTCGAAAAACCCTTACGGTTCATTTCTCCCCAGGACCTTTTTCCAATGACGTATTCCAGCATGGCAATTAAGCGCCACCAGGCTAATAATTGCCTGTAGCCAAAGTTCTCCAGTATTCCATAGAGAAATAATATTAAGATATCGCCTGTTTTTGGATAACGTCTGAACGACAACTCTTCAAGTAACAGGGATGAGGCGGATAGTAATACTCCAAGAAGTATTGCCATGCTCAAAAATAACAGGGCAAAGGGCCAGTTAACCCAACCCATAAACAAACTAATGACAAAAACAAAATAACCCAATACTTCAATGAATGGGCCTAGTAATTCGAAGAAGAAAAAGAATGGATAAGCAAGCAGACCAACTATTCCGGCATGAGGATTAAAAAACAAGGGTTTATTGGCTTTAAGACTGTCGTAAAGCCCTTTTTGCCACCGTTTACGCTGTTTACATAACACTTGATGTTCTTCCGGTGCTTCAGTCCAGCAAACGGGATCGGGGACGAAAACCACTCTATAGGGGATCTTTTTTAAACGATAATGGCGATGCATGCGAACCACTAATTCCATGTCCTCCCCGATGCAGTCCTTGCGATACCCTCCAACTGTCAAGACGGCTGATTTGAGAAAAATCCCAAACGCTCCACTGATTACCAGAATGGCATTAAGGCTGTTCCAGCCCATCCGCCCAAACAAGAAAGCGCGCAGATATTCGACCACCTGAAAGCGAACCCACGGATTTTTGGATAAAGCGACTTCTGTGACATGGCCATTTGTCACTTTGCAACCATTGGCTATGCGAACGGTTCCACCTGTAGCAATGACAGACTTGTCTTCCAGGAATGGGCGTGTCGCCCTCAAAAGACCGTCAGTTTCAATCAATGAGTCGGCATCGATAGAGCAAATCAAAGGGTATTGGGAAAAGTTTACTCCAGCGTTCAAGGCATCGGCCTTTCCGCCATTTTGCTTATCGATAACATGGAGCTGAGGATATAGCAGTGATTCGTATATGGCATGGACTGGTTGTGTTTTAAGTTTTACTTGATAAACTCGATTAGAAGGCACTAGCCGAAACTCTTGTTTAAGGACTTCCAAGGTTTGATCAGATGATCCATCATTGATTACAAGAATTTCGAATTCGGGATAGTGTAAATTAAGTAGCGATTTGACACTAGAGATAATCGTGGCAGATTCGTTATAGGCAGGAGCAATAACGGTTAAGGGCTTATAAAAACCTAATTCAAAGATGCGCTTAAAATTGACACTTTGAAGGTGATGAACATATACTTGAATTTCCCGGAAGGCCCTAAAGGTTAAGAACAAATAGATGCCATTCAAAAGAAAGAAATAAATTAGTACTGCCCAATTAAAGAACGTGAGTAATTGGAATAACACAAGTTGCTCCTCCCTCTCTAGTGAGAATGTAGCGCAACATATCCTTAGCGTATCTGTCCTCTAAGGGATCGTCTAGCATACTATGCAGTTCTTCACGTGTACAAAGCACGAGCATGGCTTGTGCTGCACGTAAACGTACCCACCAATTACTGTCCCTAAGTAAGGGTCGTGCCAGAAGTGCATGATTAACTGCTCCGCTTGAACCTAATGCAGTGACGGCAGCTGCTCGAATTTCCCAGTCTGAATGCTTCATAGCAAGAGCGATTCCTTCAAAAAAAGTTAGCTTCAATTGATTCCAAGCTCTTAATGCTCGAATCTGAAGTTCAGGGTCCTTGGAATAAAGAATATACTCTTTTAAAGTGGCTTCAGCCCGTTTGTAGCCAAAATGTGCTAGAACGGCTAAGGCTAAACGTTCGACCTTCGGCGAGGTCTCTCCTTTGGATAAAACGGATAGAAGTTCCGGACAAACTTCCTCTCCCATTTCAGCAAAAATGCTAATACCTAAATGCTCAGTCCAGTCAGAGCGGTTTCTTAATACTTCTAAAACTCTAGGTAATGTCTTTAGATTATTGCGCGCTAAAGCAATAATAGAGGGATAAAACCAAAACATATTATCTGAAGCGAGCCCAGTCTCAAGCATTGGGAGCCCTTGAGGTTCACGAATCAAGCCTAGAAAGTAGATAGATTGGGCCTGTTTCCAATCGTTTGCTGAACCTCCTTCTTGTAAAAGATGCTTTACCAGGCCAGAGTAGTGAGCAACGGCGACAAGCTTCTCGAATGACTCCCCCTTTAAGGATTCCAAATAGGGAAGCAAAAACTCCTGCAGATAACCGAGTTCGTGAGAGGAAATGTGCGATGCCCATTGGGAAGGATGGATCTCTTCGGCAAAAAGTGAAAAAAGGTTGAGTTCCCATTTAGAATAAGCTTCCTTGCGTTGATGGTAATCCCTTTTGAATTTGTATCGCAATCTGAGTATCGATAGAAAGATCAAGCCAGTTAAGATAATTATTAAAAAAATAATAAGAGTAAGTATGTGAATTGTCATAAGCTAATACCTGCACGGGATTCCTCTTTGAGGATCATAATAGAAGTTTTAATAAGCTGGTTTAAATCTACGGGTTTACTGAGAAAATGGGCATCGAATTCTGCTACTCGAAGCTGTTCTACACCACCAGATCGGTGAGAAACGACCAATATTGGCAAGTAGGAGTAACGTGAACAACGAATCCATCGTAAGAGGCTGAGACCATCTTGTCCGTTTAGAAGAAGTTCCATGATTAGCAAATCATAGTCGTCGGCGGACAGAAGTTTTAGTAGTTCTTCATTCTCGGACATGACTCGAACGACATAGCCGAGGCGGGTAAGCTGATCTGCTAATAAATGTGAATAATAGATATTGTCGTCTACAATAAGGATTTTGTGTGCCATGTTACTTGGGCCTTTCTTTAGAATTACTTTAAGGATATCTTAAGCTATAGTACTCTTTATGTCGATAGTTTTTTTGTACAATAGGAAGGACCTCGGTGCCTGATGCTGACACCAACTTATCCTGCTGCCCCAACAGATTCAATCGTGACAATGCCCAACATTATATCCCTACTACAGCAATTAACTGGCTTACGTGACGAATATTTCCTTCCCACGTCTCCGGAACAGATCTAAAGTGAAAAACGATGAAAAAGTCAGTATAAAATTAGTGCCTCAAACCCTTGAGCTAGAGCTACAAGAGTTTGAGGCATTTTTTGGCTAAGACGATCGAAAGTGAGCTAGAAAGAGTCTATTATTGTGATGACTTCTGCATAGAACGTACCTTCTTCATCTAAGAGGATTTCGACGGTGTCGCCTAGATCAATAGTTCTGAACGGTTCGACAGTGATGGCACTTATATCCATGGCGTTATAAACATAGCCGCTGGAGATAAGTTTGAATTGCAGACCATTAACTATGATCGTCCTATCTGCTACATCAATTCCCACTACAACACCGGTGAAGAGTTCTTCTGGCGTAGGGGTAATAATATCTTCTACTAACCCCGAAGCATTATTAATGGATAGAACGACAGATTGCCCTTTACAGATGCTTCTCCAAATGTTATTGACTAAATAAGTGTTCTCCGTACCGTTAACTAGTGCTTTAATTTCAACCACTTCATCATCTGGATTTCTCAAAACACTTGTAAGAACGGCATTGTAGTCTGTTATTTGACTAGCAGGTTGTCTAATTCCAGTTTGTTTTATTACTAGATATTCCACATAATAATCTTCGTCTGTATAAATATCGGCCTCAAGGATGTTATAGTCATTACTTGCTAGTTCACTCCAAGTTGAGATTGAAATGTTTTCGTTTGATGCATCGTACACTACGGTATTAGGCTGTAACCGATATTTATTACCCGCAGTCACATAGTCATCATCTAGCTCTAGTGGGGCCATTAGGGGACGAGACGTTAAGAATTCTAATCCGATAATAGTGCCGGAATCGTCAAAGGTATACCTGATTACGGTATCTGCGGTATTGTCAGGAGTTAATCCTTTAATCCCCTCGCCGATTTGGAGATGGTTGCTATCCAAAGCGACTATTTCAAAGGTGCTAGAACCAGTATCGGCTAATGCAAATTCTGCAATTTCTATTGTAGACCTAGGGTAATAGTCATTTGCCTCATAAACCATAGAATTGCCTGCAGGAGTGGTTACCGTTACCTTATCTAAGGTATTTACACGTAAAGATTTTGTTACATTAATACCATCTTCATTGAGAAGTTCTATATCTAATGTACCCCCATCGGGAATGCCAGATTCGATATAAGCAGTTATGTTTTCAACATTGTAAGCTGATAGAGTGTTTAAATTAAGAGTTGGGCCTGTGCCTATTAAATAAACAATCTCACCATATCTGTTTAAATAAGCTGTAACGGGCCCACCTGATTGGAACGCTTCCGCTTTATCTGTATCGAAGCAATCGAACTCATTACCATCTAGATATCTGGCAGATCCAAAACGACCATCCCAATTGTAATTTATCCCACCTATTTTAATTCTGTCCGAGTAAACTGTTTCTATCACACCTGTAACTGAGTTATTATAAACCTCCGCTATTCCATCTCCATCATTTGAGCTAGTTTCAAAGAATACGATATCGTCTTGATTTAAATCACTGACTGAGATTGTTTTCCCGTCTTTAACGATAATAAAATCTTCTAAATCCAATTCGCCATTATCATATGAAATTGCAACATTGCCCTCAGTGGATTTAACAATAAATAAATCATCAAAGTTGTAGGATGAAATAAACTCAATTTTCCCACTTGTGTCCAAGAAGACCTTTGCATAGTCATACTCCGTTCCTTCGGATCCAATTGGATTAGAGTAGTCATTGTTGTAGAAGACAAGGTTGTTAGAGAGGTCATATTCGACTCCATCAACGGTTACTTTACCATTTTCATAAGGATTATGTGTTTTAATAACGTCTAGTTTGCCTGTCACAGTAGTCTCATTTTCAAACAATATGTTTCTAGCTTCATAATTTCTATTATACCAGACACGCACTTTAGCACCTAAGGAAGCTTGAAAATCAAACGTAGTCGATGTAGGGATGGTAAATGTAAGGCCATTCATTGAGATAGTACGATT
Source organism: Desulfosporosinus sp. (assembly GCF_014237355.1). NCBI lineage: Bacteria > Bacillati > Bacillota > Clostridia > Eubacteriales > Desulfitobacteriaceae > Desulfosporosinus > Desulfosporosinus sp. The sequence goes on along the minus strand of NZ_JABZFS010000007.1, from coordinate 8,427 downwards.
ATTTACATCGATATCTCTTATACGTCCATAATTAAAAGCAGGACGTAGAAAAGTAAAGGATAAATTCTTTACGGTTACCGTATAATCTGTTAGATATTCGATTACAAAATTACCAGCAGTAGGATTATCATACAAGTTCACTTCAAGAGTTTTACCGTCATGAGAAAGCTCAACACTTTCTACGCCTATACGAGCCAGTGTTGTTGAGTTAACAATTTTAACCTCTGACTTGTTCACTGAAGATATTGCTTTATTGAATTCAATAGATAGTACACGTCCATCGTTTGTAAGTGCACTTACCGAAGTAATAGCCAAGTCATTGGCTTGTGGTGTGACCTGTTCAAAATAGTCATTACGGGTATGTACAAGGTATTGCATTAAGGAGATAATATCTTTTACGTTGGGTTCTACAATACCTACCTGATTTTCCAATGGGTTGATGGATCCCATATTTATAAGGTTTACCTGTCCCTCATCAACCCCTGGAGCCCTATTATTTCCTAAGTACTGGAGCCCTGCCAGGGCATCAGAAATACTGGGATCGCCCGATGTTGCTTGATTGACAACTTTACCACGCTGCAGATTTAGATGATACTCAGGAATACTAACTTCATTCAAGTCAGTATCGACTACTCCAATAAATCTAATCGTTAAATCGGTGAGATCTTTCACAGATCCATTGACGACCAATGGTACAAAAACTAGGCTGTCATAATTAACCGGTTCGGAATCGGTAGCACCGGCAATATAGGCTTTACTTTCTACATCGACAATACTCTTTGTAAAGTTATCCATTTCTGCCTCGTCTCTTACATCGAGTATGGTTACTATTGCCGGGTTGTAGTCAATTTCAATTTGGTAGGCCCCAAGGTTGATACCCTGTACAGGCTCTCCTAATTGATTCTTTATCCCTTGGATTCCGATAAATAAACCTGCACTGTTATTGTAATTAGGGTTTTTTCCGATTTTGACCAGTGGACTGGCTGTGTAGGGAGTTGATGCCAAAAGATTTGTGGGTAACAAACAAAAAATAATAGAAACAATAAATAGCATAACTTTTAGAGTCGTCCGTTTTGTCTTATCCATCCTTATCCTCCTTTAATAATAAGTTTTGTAAGGGAAACCAAGGGAAGGGAATTTATTAGTCATTCTCTATACATTTACTTAATTCCTTCATTTTTCCAGGTAAATATATAATGTTTTTAGACCTGTGAAGTATTTCTCAAGGTGTGTTTTGGAATAGTAAAGGGCTTGGGAATAAGCAACAGGTTGGAAAACCGGAAAAATTGTGGATAAGAAGTAGGAAAACGGTTAAATAGAATCCTTTAAAGGTATACAATAAATTACATTAATGGTAATAAAAATAGAGGAATAGCCGACGGAAGATAGAATAGTAGTTAGGAATAAGATACCTTGATTGGGTCTTTTACCCCTGAGGCACTTATAGTCTAAATTCCTTATTAGGAGAGGGTGAATATTTAATGGCCAAGTTAAAGCGATATTTCCCCTGGATTTTCACTTTAACCATTTTTATTGTACTGTTAACTCCGACCCTCAGCCATGCCTACGTTGATCCAACTAAACCCTATAAAATTATCCTTAAGAATCTTCAATGTCTTGATACCTTGGATACTTTTTCTGAAGATGAAGTCTATCTCGATGTGTTCTTAGACGGTGAAATAGCTACAGATCTAACGAATAGAACATCTACGATTAATATTAACACCAATGAAATCTATTATTTTACTGGCAGTAATGCCTATGAACGTCCCTTTAAGGACTCCGCATTTTTAAAGTTATTTGCAGTGGACCCTGTATTGGATATCTTTATCGATAACTTAACTGTCTTTCCTGAACTTGGACTTGGAGACCAAGTAGAAAGCCTTTATACGAATGATATTCTCAAAGGGAATGCAACATACAACCTGGTCTATGAGGTTGTTTCTAACGAAATTTCTGATACGGAAGCTCCGGTCTGGCCGGAAGGAAGTGTTCTTACTTCGTCAAATATCACCGAGACCACAATTGATTTAACCTGGACCCCGGCTACGGATAATGTAAGGGTGTCATCCTATTTACTGTCGATAAATGGCCTAACTGATATCATAATACCCGGTAATATAACACAATACCAAGTCAAAAATCTAACCCCGGGCCAAGCCTATACCTTTTATCTTTATGCGAGGGACGCTGATAATAACGGGACCTCCATGCCAATTTACCGTACGGACTCAACCTTAGCACTCGATACACTTGCTCCAGGCTGGCCTGCTGGAAGTGTTCTGAGATCTGATAATCGAACTGAGACAAGCTTGGATTTATCTTGGACGCCTGCAACGGATAATCGAGAAGTAAGCACCTATAGTCTTAAACAAAATGATACTCAAATTGCCACGATTGCCGGGGACACTACAATGTATCACGTCGATGGTTTAGCTCCGAATACGATGTACACCTTTAAAATAGATGCGATTGATCCAGCGGGAAATCTGAGTACAACTGGACCGAGTGTGGAAGCCTCAACAGATATCACACCACCTTACTGGTCAACCGGAGCAGCCTTAACCTTTACCAAGTCTAGTTCGACAAGCCTGGATCTCAGTTGGGGAAAAGCAGTCGATAATGGGTTAGGGCTATCTGGCTATAAGGTGATTCAAAATAGTACCCTCATTGACATGATTCCTCCACTTTATGAAAGTACAATAAACGACCCCATTTCTGGACAACTAAGAAAGGTTTTACTCCCCAATACCTTCTATAGCGTAGAAGGACTTGACCCGCGGACCACTCAAACGTTTTCTGTAGTTGCCATCGATGCAGCAGGAAACGAAACCTCACCCCTAAATGTCACTGTAGCCACTGATCTATACGGCTCCATCACTGGTAAGGTCACAGCCTCTGGTCAAGGGACGCCGGGGGCGGTCGTTATCCTTTTTGAGGCTAATGATCCGGAGGTGGAAGTAAAATCAGCAGTAACCGATGCGAATGGAAACTACACCTTATCGGATCTTAACCCTGGAACGTACATTCTGAAATTTGAGTATGATGCACCTTGGGAAGAAACTCTGGAGCAGTGGTACCTTCAGACGACTGGTTATGATACAGCGTCACCGTTGACAGTAACCAATGGCGGAGTTCTCTCTTCAATTGATGCAGATTTTGAGATCTATGGATCCATTTCAGGGATAGTAAGGGACTTAAGTGGGAGTCCACTCACCGGGGTTACGGTTGAAGTTTATAAGGCCTCAAATAATGCTCTCGTTACAACGACGGCTACTGATTCTACAGGGAATTATAGGGTTGTAAATCTTCTGCCCGAGCGCTACACCGTTTCGTTTCTTAAGTCTAATTATCCAGTGGTATGGTATAATCAGCGATCTAAGCCCTCGGAAGCAGACTACATCGATATCCTGCCTGGAGATGCTCTCACGCAAATTAATGCTAATCTTTATATTGGGGGAAATGTTTTTGGTCACGTTACCAATCAGGCTGGTTTGCCCTTACAAGGCATGACGGTCACTATTTACGATGATGATTACTATGATTTCAGTTCAACGTCCACCGATAGTAATGGAAACTATTCATTAAGTGATCTTCCTCCCGGGCAGTATAAACTTGAAATTAGCAAGGAGAATGAACTGGATTTCATGCCCTGGTGGTACGGAGATGCTGAGGACTATGTAAGTGCAGCTTGGCTTACCTTTTCCGGAAGTGGTAGTCAAGCTGAGAATGAATACGAAGTTGATGCGGTAATTCACCTTGATCCCTCCGTTGATACTGTCAAGCCTGTGATCACGTTAAATGGCTTGCCAGAGATCTCGCTTCAGGTGGGTTCGACCTATATTGATGCGGGGGCAACTGCGGAGGATAACGTTGACGGAGACCTCACGGATGAGCTAATTGTCACCAACCCGGTAGACACTGCTCAAGTGGGCACCTATACGATTCGTTATAATGTCATAGATGCCTACGGAAATCAGGCGGAGGAAGTCGTCCGAACGGTTCATATCGTTAGTGCTGCCTATACTGCTGAAGCCCTTATCCAAATGGGAATACGCCCCAATGGAGATGACGCGGGTCTATATATTGGTTTAGAAAACGTCGTTGGGCCAGATGGAAATCCTGTGGAAAACTTCAAATTGAGTGGTTATCAAGTTGAAATCTCCTATGATCCCACAAAAGTTAGCCTACTCGAGGCTTTAGATATTGCCAAGCTTGGTCAATTTGAACAAAACAACCTGTCAGCGGGAAAGGTATTTGTGGTAGATGCTTCTACAAGTAGTACCGAAAACATGGAGCAGTTATTTTTCTTACCACTGGTATTAAAAGGGTCGGCTCTGGATCTAGCAAGTCTTGAGATTCATTTTTCCATGGTAAGAGATCAAACCCTGAATATCGTAAGCATTCCTAAAACGAATCTTTCCTTTATAAGAGGGAAAATTCTCAACGAAGCAGGGCTGAACCATAATGTCGGGGATGCCGTTGCAGGTCTACAATATATAGCAAATCTTCGTACTTTAGGTTTTGAAGACTTGCAAGTGAACTTGATTAATATGGCTGCCATCGTAGAAGATGATCCAGCGATTGCTGTTCCTAACGTAAAAGATATTATTGCTTTACTGCAATACCTCGTAGAGAAAAGAGATCCTAGCTTTTCCGTGATAGAGTAACAACGAGTTTGGCAAAGCATCTATCACTCAAGGGAACTCGCTCTTTCTCACGATCATAATGGGAGATAGTTTTGACGAATAGATAGGGACCCTGCTTAGCAGGACCCCTATCTATAATTTTTAGTCTCCGGGTATTTTAGGCTACCGGCTGATCAAAGAGATCATTAGTGGTTGTATCGACAATTTTAATATCTCGTTTGGAAATGAGTTCACCTCCGGAAGTGAGGAAAATATTTTTTGTGATAATTTGATCCATGACAGCTTCGATTTGGAGCGAGGTTAAATCTGCCTTAGGAGATGGTAAAGTTAATGTCACCGCGTTCCCTAGGGTGTTATTAAAGGTCATTCTTAAGACCTTTTTCGTTACACTCGCCAATCATATTCTCCTTTCTTTTAAACCGCTGAATCTGCTAAATCGATGCGATTGTCTCTTCGCACTCCGATTAAAGGGTAGTCCTGAAGCTCATAAAGGGCGACTGCCACATCATACACATCTTGGTCTGTAGCACTTAACTTCACATTAGGGATGCTACGATGACTTAGTTTGGGTGAGCCTTGTGGGGTTAACCCGGTTTGAATGGTTACAACCAGCACAGTATCTTTTTCGCTGGATATTACTGGCACTTTACCATCTCCCTTTCTTAAAATTAGGACGAGTTTGCCCTAATCTTAGTATATTGAATATAATTATCTTTGTTACAGCTTGTATATAGTTTCTTCGGAGGGGTCCGCGAGAACCTCGGAACCCTTAGAGGAGGATGGAAGGAAGGACACTATTGCTTACAACCATACATCAATCATGAAAATATGGTAGGGTCTAGAAGGATTTTCTTCAGGTCTTCCTTTAAAAGTTCTAAATCCGACTCTTCAAGCCTTAGGAGGTCAAGGGCTTTTTGTCTAATAGGGTTGTATAAACTGTCTACGCCCCCGACAATTCCTAATAAACTTGAAAGCCCATTAGCTACATGGACTACACTGGACAGTACTTCATAGTTCTGAGCATTACTTAAGGAATGATGAAATGAAATTGCAGCTACTAATTCATCAGGCAAATTCCAAGCTCTAGCAAGAAATCCTCCGACTCTTGCATGGTCAAAACCTATCACTTTCTCTTCAAGTTCAACAAAAGACCGTGAGGTGTCCTTTGCTTTTTTTAAAAGAAAATCACCTACTTCCTGTACATATATGGAAATGACTAGTTTTCCTATATCATGAAGCAAACCTGCAGTAAAGGCTACATCTCCATACGGGAGTTTACAATGTTGACACACTCGTTTGGCAGCCATAGCGGTAAGCACGGAATGTTTCCACAGTTCTTCTTGATCTATTCGATAACCCAAAAGTTGGGCCCTAAGTATTGGTGAAATCGCTGCAGACATAGCTAATTCTTGCGTTACTTGGAAACCGAGTAAAACAATAGCTTCCTGAAGTGATGAGATTCTCCTTGCGTAACCATAATAGGCTGAATTAGCCTGGCGAAGAATTCCTGCAGTAAGAGCTGGATCCTTACTAATAACGGTTTCAAGCTCTTTAACGGAGGTGGCAGGATTCTTGGTGAGGTCGATCACTTGAATGGCAGAATCCGGTAAGGGGGGGAGTGCATGTACACGCTTCAAAACATGATGTAATTTGATGGACACTTAAACCCCCTCCTTCTTTATTCTAAAGATGCTAGCACAATTGGGAACCCAGTACCCGATACCAACTTATCAAGTTACTGGATAATTGGCAATACCTTGGGAAGAACTCGATGCCTGACACCAACTAACTTATTAAGTTATTATTTAGCTTGTAAAAACTATACTCGCTTGGCTCTGAAAAATGTTTATTATTTGAGAGTGAAGGATATTGTGGGTTTACCCAATATATCGTAGTTTAAGAAATAGTCTGTTTGAATTGATTCGACGGTAAAATAGTTTCTATAGATCATAGGGTAAGTAAATCTATCGACAAATACCAACCTTTGTCTCCAGATAGTCGACGAATGAGCATGGAGCTTTGTTTTTAAGAGTTGAATAGTGTAGAAACGTTAAGCTCTAGAAGGAATTTTGAAGGAATATGATGGAAGTAATTGGTTGAACATGTTCTTGTGCTACAGTATAATAAGCTCAGTTATCAATTAAGTGCCATATTAAGTACCATAAAGGGTGGATTTTTCCTTAGTTGGTATACATCTTCTATAGGCAGAATCAATAACCGAACAGAATCCATGTTCGAACGTTGATGGACAGAGAGACAAAATGACAAGGGGAAACCCTTGTCATTTTTGATTATGCCGACTCTATTACATGTTTCTAAAGAAAGTAAATCCCGTGGTTATTTCTGGTATTGGACAGATCCAAACGTTCGTTAGGACGATTAGGAAAGGGGAAGGTATGTTGAGAAAGAGAAGAGGGCTAAGGTTTTTTTTGTCCACGGTTTTAGTGCTAATGTTATTCTTAATTGCTACACCTGTATTGGCAGCGGACACGACCTTTATGGAAGACAACAATTCTTCGATCGTATACTCAACTGGGTGGTCTCGTCCGTGGAGTACTAATGCGACAGCAAATTATTATTACCACAGTAACACTGCGGAGGCTTTGGCAAGTCTCACTTTTAACGGGACGGGTATTAAATGGATCGGAGCAACGGGCTCAGGCAGCGGTATTGCTGAAATTCTAATTGACGGCAAATCCGAAGCTATGATCGATCTTTATAGTCCTACGACGTCCTATCAGCAAGTGATTTTCAGAAAAACTCATTTAGATAGAGGCAATCATACCCTTCAAATTCGCATCACCGGAAATAAGAATCCACAGGCTTCGGGTGCTTACGTGAATATTGACGGTTTTGAAATTATCGATAGTGATGATAAAATTCCGCCATTGGCTCCGAGTACGCCGTTTGTTTTTAATGGGAATGAACGAGTCGAACTTAAGTGGCAAGTAAGTTCTGATTCGGATTTAGAAGGATATAATGTTTATCGCTCAACTGTAAGTAACAGTGGATTTGTACGGGTTAATCCTTGGTTAATTAAAGAAGGCACATCCTTTATCAATACTTCTTTAACTAATGGAACAACTTATTATTACCATATAACAGCTGTTGATGTTGTAGGAAATGAATCACAAGCTTCCCCTGTGGTATCTGCTCTACCGGCAGTGTATGTGGGAAGTTATGACGACAATGGAACCGGGATTAAGTACACGGGCACTTGGGATAATCGTGTGTATAGCGGCAGTGCAACCGGCAACTATTACATGCGCAGTGGAACGGCGGAGGCAAAGGTGGATATCGCTTTTTATGGAACAGGAATTCGCTGGATCTCACAGCGATCATCCACGGGAGGAATTGCGGAGGTAACGTTAGATGGAGATAAAGAGCTAGTTGACCTATATCAGTCAGGGACGACCCAATGGCAGCAAACCGTTTATGAGACAACGGGACTGACAGAAGGCCTGCATCAGTTAAGCATCCGTGTAACTGGGACGAAGAACGAACTCTCCAGTAATACCTATGTCTTTATGGATTCTATTGAAGTCATTGGCGCGGTTCTTGAACATAGCCGGGTGGAAGAGGACTCCATTACCATGGACTATCGTGGAATCTGGGATTACAAAACCAGCACCTCTTACAGCGGAGGAAAAATCATCGAGACCTCCAAAGGGGGAGCAGCAGTCGAGTATACCTTCTACGGAACAGGCCTTGAGTGGTTAGCCCATGTGGACTCCGGTAAGGGGATCGCTAAAGTATCCATTGATGGAGAGGCACCGGT
>NZ_JABZFS010000039.1:0-129962 GCF_014237355.1 Desulfosporosinus sp. | reverse complement strand
CATGGGTACTTTGGATACCCTCGCGTATTACGGTGGAAAACCGGCGAATTTCCTTGATGCGGGGGGAGGGACCGGAGAGGAAGGTACGGCTAAGGCTCTCGAACTGATCTTATCGAGAAACCCTAAGTCAATTATCATCAACATTTTCGGAGGCATTACTCGTTGTGACGATGTTGCCAGAGCCTTTGTCTCTGTCAAAAAAAATAAAGGTATCCCGGTTCCCGTGGTAATTCGCCTCGTAGGAACCAACCAAGAAGCAGGACGGGCTATTTTGAAGGAAGCAGGCATTGAGGCTTACGACGGCATGCAAGATGCGGCCAAAAAGGCCGTTGAATTGGCGCAAAAATAGAAGGCACATAACAAGGAGGACTCGTTAGATTGGCCATATTAATTGATGAGAATACAAACGTACTGGTTCAGGGCCTTACCGGCAAACAAGGACTTTTTCATACTCAGCAAATGCTCGCATACGGCAGCAAGATTGTCGCTGGTACTTCACCGGGCAAGGGTGGTGCAATAGTTGAGGGGATCCCCGTATACGACAGTGTCCGGGCAGCGTGTGAAAACCATCAAATCCATGCGTCCGTCATCTTTATACCAGCAGCCTTTGTCAAAGATGCTGCCCTTGAAGCCCTAGAAGCAGGGATCAAGGTTGTCGTAATTGTTACTGAGCATATCCCTGTCCATGATGAAATGGCAATTGTGGCTTATGCAAGACGTGTCAATGCTACGGTAATCGGTCCCAATACATTTGGGATTGTATCCTCAGGTAAATGCAAGATGGGTATCCCTCCAAATCAGTTTTTTATTCCAGGATCAGTGGGTGTTGTGGCCCGTTCTGGAACTCTGACTTACGAAATCGTAGGTAACCTTACTGCTCAGGGCATCGGTCAGTCAACAGTTGTTGGCATAGGCGGAGATCGGGTCGTGGGTCTGAGCTTTGTAGACGTTTTAAAGAGGTTTGAGGAAGATCCAGAAACTAAAGTGGTTGTTTTAATCGGTGAGATCGGGGGTAAATCCGAAGAAGAGGCTTCCCTTTATATTAAAGAAATGACCAAGCCTGTAATAGCCTATATAGCAGGGAAGAGTGCACCTCCTGGAAAACGGATGGGGCATGCAGGGGCTATTATCGAACGAGGAATGGGGACTTATGAGGGCAAAGTTAAGGCCTTGACTGAGGCGGGTGCTAGGGTCGTGGAATTGCCTTTTGAAGTTCCAGAAGTCATTAAAGAGGTTTGTCGATAAGTACTTGCTCTAATTCAACATATTGGGGTGTCTTGATGCGTATTAAGTGTAAAGAGTTCTGCTCCGGGATGCTGGTTGAAAACGCACAAGTTGATCCTGTGAAAAAGCAAAGACCGCTTGTTGAGTTGGTCTTTGCTTTTAATTAATCTAGAATAATAGTAGCATTCACATTGAATGCTAAAAATTATTTATAGTTTAGAAGGTTAAATGAGCCTATGTATAGAATGAATTGATACGAAAAGTTTGGGGAAAGAAGAGGATTGACGTAAACGAGAATAGCAACAGTAAGTATTATGGTTGGTACATTGTCCTTGCAGCTTCTATAATAACCTTGCTCACCGTAGGATTCAGGCTGGGGGTTGGTCCTTTTGTCAAGCCAGTTATACACGACTTGGGGATGTCTAGAACAGAATTTTCGCTTATTGTGGCGGTCAGTGCGCTGGTTTATGGTTTAGGGATGCCGTTAGCTGGGATTCTCTTGAAACGGTATAGCACACGATTGGTCTTAATAGCAGGCGTGATTATGGTTGATGTATCCTTGGTATGGACTATTTATGCCAGAGGGATAATTTCTTTTTTATTGTCATTTGGTATCTTGCTTTCACTAGGGCTTTCTTTCTTGAGTCCGGTTGCCTTAACACCGATTGTTAGCAACTGGTTTGTTCGTCAAAGGGGTAAAGCACTTTTCTATTTATCAACTGGCTCCATGGCCGGAATCGCGATCATGTCCCCACTTGAGACGTTCTTAATCGAGTCATTAGGATGGCAGCAAACACTTTTTATGTTTGCTGGTTTGTTTGTTTGTATTGTGATTCCCTGTGCTCTCTTTGTAATGAGAGATGAGGTACCGGAGGGAGCGGATATGAAGAAAGGTGAAATTGATGAGGGAATCAAGGTTAATAAATTGGTAAATCTGCCTGAAATAACTTGGAGGGATGCTGTCAATACTCGAGTCTATTGGCAGATTGTCATTGGTCTTTTTGCTTGCGGGTTCAGTATGAACCTCTTAGGTTCTCATGCTGTACCAATGTTAATTGATCACCACTTTGAACCGATGACAGCCTCGTTTGGAATTGGGATGATAGGAATTGTAGCGATCTTCAGTACTTTGTTCTTAGGCTCTATTGCTGACCGCTATTCCAGAAAGAATATTTTGTTTTGGATCTATTTTGTCCGGGGGCTGGGGTTTCTGGGCTTAGTTTTAGTTGTCAACCCATGGCAACTCTATCTGGTGGCAGCAATTGGTGGAATGGTATGGGCCGGATCGACGGCTATGTCCTCGGCTATTCTTAGTGATCTATATGGGGTTAAATTACTGGGTCTTTTATATGGATGGGCTTATTTTGGACATCAAATTGGAGGTGCTATTGGCACATTTTTAGGTGGATGGGGATATGAGACCTTAGGGACGCATTTCTTTGCTTTTGGATTGACTACGGTTATTTTGTTGGTCGCTAGTGCCGTATCTTATTTGTTGCCAGCACGAAGGACTGTTACAAATCCCCACCCCCTTAATTAGCCCTCTGACAATTATTGTAGTATACTATCTTGTATCCGAAAGCGAAAATAGTATTTAATAACAGATAAAAGGTGGAACGCATGAGAAATTTAAAAATGACTATAGAGTACGATGGTTTCAAGTACAAGGGTTGGCAAAGGCAAAAAGACACTGATCTAACGATACAAGGTAAAATAGAAGCAGTATTATCAAAAATGACTGGAGAAGCAATTCTGTTAGTGGGGTGTGGAAGAACAGATTCAGGGGTACATGCTGAAAACTATATTGCTAATTTTCATACGAAATGTGCTTTTAGCATAGACACTATGATGGATTATTTATATGAATACTTGCCTGAAGATATAGGAATTAAAGCTATTGAAGATGTAGCTGAGAGATTTCATGCAAGATATAATGTGAAATCAAAAACCTATATCTACAATATAAATAACAATAAATTCAGAGATGTATTTAATAGAAAATACTCGTATCACCTGCCAGATAAATTAAGTATCTCTGAAATGAAACAGGCTTCTGAGGTGTTAATAGGTAGTCATGATTTCCAAAGTTTTACGAACATGAGGAATAGTGATAAATCAACGGTTAGAACGATTAACTACATTAACATAATTGAAAAAAATGGTCTCTTAGTGATAGAGGTTAATGGTAATGGATTCTTGTTGAATATGGTAAGAATCATTGTCGGAACCCTTATTGAAGTAGGTAAAGGCAATCTTAAGGCAATAGATGTTGAGAAAACATTAAATGAAAAGAAGCGATCGGAAGCTGGACCCTTAGCTCAAGCGAAAGGCTTATTCTTAAGAGAGGTCATATACTAGTTTCTTAAGCCTATTGCGAGAAAGTACGTTTTACTAAAGCATTAGGAGGGTTAAAGTATGTTAAAATCTATTAAAAACATAGTTTGTGTAGGCCGAAATTACGTTCAACACGCTCAAGAACTAAATAACCCAGTTCCGCAAGTGCCATTGCTGTTTACAAAGCCAACTCATTCTCTTGCTGAGGCCAATGGAAGTGAGTTGATCTTGCCGGGAAATCGTGGTCAAATCCAATATGAGGTTGAACTTGTATTCCATATTGCCAGACGATATGAGCCGGGAATTAAGGTAGATGACTTAGTGGACCAGATGGCTATTGGTATCGACTTTACATTGCGGGATGTTCAGACAGATTTAAAAGGGAAAGGGCATCCTTGGGTGCTCGCCAAAGGGTTTATCAACTCCGCAGTCATAACCCCTTGGCAGCCTTTTGAGGGACTTGAAACTTTGATGAATATTGATTTTTCTTTAGAAAAGAATGGACAAGAGGTTCAACGGGGTAATATGAAAAACATGATTTTTGACTTACCGACTGTCGTTGAATATACTGCAATGCACTTGGGACTTGGGCAAGGGGATATCATCTTTACTGGTACTCCGGCAGGAGTCGGTCCTGTTCTTGACGGTGATACACTTACCTGTAAATTGGCAGAACAAGAGTTAGGCAGCTGTATTATAAAGCTAACGAAATAAAGAACAAGTGTAGGGAGATCCTACACCTGTTCTTTATTTCGGTGGATATTAGGATTGCATTTTTAATACTCACTTGTACCTAATAATGAAATTATACAATTAATTATATCATAGTCCTTTATCCTTTTTTATCTGTGTACCTTTGATATATTTCTGTTCCTTTCCGAAAGGCTATTGGAGAGGAAAATGAGGTTGAATATCGAAATTTATATAATATGCGCAAATAATTATTATAACTTAAGCAATGCAAGTTGCTTAAGTTATAATTGAGCTTAAAATCGATTTTATCTTATTCGAAAGGAGAAATTCACTTTGATAAACGATGACGGAGTCAAGTTAGAAAATCATAGTTTTTATCCTGCAATACAGGATTCGTGGAAAAACTTTGTAGCTGGTCAATTGATAACTGGTGAAGTTCGCCAAATCATTGTTGATTCTTGGCACAATAGTGTTAACAACGGAATAAGCCCTTTTCAGAAAAAGGTTAGTCGTGTTTTATCAGATAAAGAAATTATTTATAATGAGAGTTTGAATAGAGACTTAATCAATGTCAGCCTACCAGTAATGGAGAATCTATATAAATTTGTTGCCGGTTCTGGATTTACTGTTACACTAATTGATAATAAAGGTATCATTCTTAAAATTATTGGTGATCAAGAAGTCGTTAGTTCAATTTCCAAAGGTAACTTCATTATTGGAGCTGATTGGAGCGAAGAAAGTGCAGGGACAAATGCGATTGGCCTTGCTCTAAAACTTGATCAGCCTATTCAGGTCATAAGTTATGAACATTTTTGTATCTGTTCCCACAATTCCACCTGTTCTGCGGCTCCGATTCATGACGCAGAAGGAAATATCATGGGAATCTTGGATATGACAGGTGATTTTGAAAAGGCTCATTCTCATACACTTGGTATGGTAGTTGCTTCGGTACATGGGATTGAAAAACAGTTAGAGAGCAAGCATGCTTGGGAAAAATATGATTTAGCTAACAGCTATTTGAATGCAATTGTAGAATCAGTCTCCGAAGGAATGATGGCAGTTAATGAAGATGGAATGATTACTCATATAAATAGCTATGCTATTAAAATGCTTGAAGGTAACAGGGCTGAAATCATCGGTAGTGATATTAGAACCTATCTTAAATCATCCTTTTTGATGGAGAATAGGAAAGACTTATTAGGTCTTACGGATCGTGAAGTAGACATTATTAGTAATGGAAAATTTAAAAAAGCCATTATTTCTTCCAGGAAAATCGAAGGTCTTCCTAGTGGAATGAAGGGAGCTGTTATAGTCTTTAATGAGATTAACAGAACTCGAAAATTGGTGCAAAGAATGTCAGGGTTAGAAGCAAAATTGACGTTTAAAGATATTCTTGGAAAAAATGAAATGTTTCTTAAGACTGTAGAGTTAGCCCAAAATGCCGCTCGGAGTCATTCAAATATCTTACTACTTGGCGAAAGTGGCACAGGGAAAGATGTTTTTGCTCAGGCCATTCATAATGCGAGCCAGAGTTCACATGGACCCTTCGTGGCCATAAATTGTGGTGCGATGCCTCGAGAACTCATTAGCAGTGAACTCTTTGGCTATGTAGACGGAGCTTTTACTGGTGCGAAGCGTGGCGGCAACCCGGGTAAATTTGAAATGGCAGAGGGCGGAACCATATTTTTAGATGAGATTGGTGAAATGCCACTAGAACTGCAGACTATTCTATTAAGAGTCATCGAGAACAAATCAATTATGAGAATCGGGGGACAAGATTCAATTCCAGTTAATGTTAGAATAATTGCGGCAACGAATAGGGATTTGATCAAAGAAGTTGATCACGGAAATTTTAGACGTGATCTATATTATCGATTAAATGTAATTTCGATAAACCTTTTACCTTTACGCGAGCATAAAGACGATATCCCTCTTCTATGTGAGCATTTTATCAAAAAGATGAATCATCAATTAGGGAAAGATGTTAATGAAATAGAGGATGCAGTACAACAGTATTTTTATGCGTATGATTGGCCGGGGAATATTCGAGAATTGTATAACATTCTTGAGAGGTCCATGAATATTGCGCAATGTTCGAAGTTGTTAGTAGACTTTCTTCCCTATGAATTTACGACTTCTCAAAAAGTAAAGAATCCTGTTCCACATAATTCTTTTGAAGAACTAGAAAAAGAATTAATTTCAAATTTAATGACTGAACATTCTGGTAACATTACTAGAATCGCTAATAAGCTTGGTATTGCTCGAACGACACTTTATAGAAAACTAGATAAATATGACTTGAATCACCAATGATGCTCTTTTAAGAGAACGTCTTCAACAAAGCATAATGTAAAGTTTTATACATCAGAGGTCTTTCCAGCGGGGGAGGACCTTTTTTATTTGCTCACCTAATCGTAGCGTAGCGAATGACTACACTGTAGCAATTTGCTGCAGTTAATTACAAGAAGAAGTCGTTCGTTGGCTGCAAAATCACACTAAATACAGGCATTTATGGAGTGAACTGCATTTCTTGATTGTGGCATAGGTCTTGCACTTATTACATTTCATCTGCGAGAACTAACATTTAAAAGGGGAAATGATTATGAAAACAGGCAAAGAGTATATCGAAAGTTTGCGGAACCGCAATATCAAGGTTTATGTAAAAGGTCAACTTTTAAAGAGTGAAGAGGTAATCGACCATCCTTTTATTCGTGGACATGTGAACTCTGCAGCGATGACCTTTGAGCTTGCCCATGACCCTGCCACAGAAGACCTGGTGACCACCATTTCACATCTTACTGGTAAGAAAATTAATCGCTTTACTCATATTCATCAAAGCAGGGAAGACTTAATCAAGAAAGTCAAAATGTTACGTATGATCTCTCAAAAAACAGGCACATGTTACCAGAGATGTGTTGGGTTTGATGCCATAAACGCTTTATATTCTACAACCTTTGAAATGGATATGAAACTTGGAACTAGTTATCATGAACGCATGAAAAAATATATCGAATACATGCAGGATAACGATATCATGGTTGCTGGAGCCATGACTGACCCCAAAGGAGACCGAAGTTTGCGACCAGGACAGCAAGCGGATCCTGATATGTTTGTACATGTTGTCGAGAGAAATGACCAGGGAATCGTGGTCAGAGGAGCAAAAGCTCATATGACGGGCATGGTTAACTCGCATGAGATGTTAATTATGCCAACTATGGGCATGATCGCCGAAGATAAAGATTATGCGGTATCCTGTGCAATACCAGTTGACGCCCCTGGAGTACTGCACATCTTTGGTCGACAGACGAACGATGACCGTAAATGTGAAGGGGAAATAGATCAAGGGAACGCTCAGTTCGGTATTGTCGGCGGCGAATGTCTTACCGTTTTGGAAAATGTTTTTGTGCCCTGGGAAAAGGTCTTCATGTGTGGCGAAACTGATTTTGCCGGCATGCTGGTAGAACGGTTTGCAAGCTATCACCGACAAAACTACGGCGGCTGTAAGGGTGGCGTTTCCGATATCGTGATCGGTGCTGCGGCAGTTATGGCTGATTACAGTGGTTATGCGAAGGCTGCTCATATTAAAGATAAAATCAACGAAATGATTCACTTGGCAGAAACCCTCTATGCTTGTTCCATCGCTTGTTCTGCTGAGGGGAAACAAACTGCCTCAGGATCATATTTTGTAGATCCTCTTCTGGCAAATGTCGGAAAACATAATGTTACTCGGCTGATTTATGATATTGACCGAATTGCCCAAGATATTGGAGGGGGCTTGACTGCTACACTTCCTTCAGAATCTGATCTAAGGAATCCTGAAATTGGTATGTATGTGGAAAAGTATTTCAAAGGTGTTGCATCTGTTCCAACTGAAGATCGGATGCGTATGGCCAGACTACTTGAAAATATGACGGGTGGCACGGCATTGATCGAAAGTATGCATGGAGCTGGTTCTCCTCAAGCGCAAAAAGTAATGTACTCGAAGCTATCTAATCTAGAGCATAAGAAACGCTGTGCAATGGCTATTGCCGGTATTAAACCAAAAGGCGATGAAAAGACAAAATAGCATGTAGCATAGCGAATGACAACACATAAAGAACAAAACAAGGGAAAGGGCGAGGAGGGGGATCTGATAGACTTATAGTTTGTTCTTACGAAGGGGCACTGACTCTGTCGGGCTGCTATCGGTGTATATATGGCTAGTGTACAAGCTAGTCATATATACAAATCTCCTTAAATTGAACTGTTCGATAATTACTCTTACAGGTGTGTTAAAGTTTATGAAAACTATAATTGGTGTTAAATTTTGCGGACATTGTAATCCGCTAATCGAAGGAACAGAAGTTATTGAGAACCTCAAGAAACTGGGACCTGATTTGGAGTTTGTATCTTGGGAGGAGCAACAAAAAGATATCCTTCTGATTTTTAGTGGCTGCACATCGGACTGTGCTACTCGTCCTCAATTTAGGGGTCCTGTGATTAACGTGTCTGGCAGTTCAGTGGAGCGAATTCAGTATTCGTTATCAGAACTACCGAGCCAAATTCTAAGAACGATTAGAGAAAAGGAGGCGGTATGTCTTGATTAATATTAATCCTAATGACAAAAAGAAACCGGATAAACGGATGACCCTAACCGATGCTATTAAAACCTATGTTCCCGATGGAAGCATGATTTCGTTTAGTGGTATGGGAGGAGCTCAATGTGTTGCTCCGACCTACGAAATAATTAGGCAAGGAATTAAAAATCTAACCTTTGTGGGAGACAGCCCTTGTGAAAGCGGAGATATGTTAATAGGAGCTGGAGCGATTAAGAAGGCCGAAATAGCTTGGTGTTCATATGCAGTTGCTGGATTAGGGTATAACTATCGCAGAGCAATCGAACAAAAGATTCCCCACGAAATTGAACTGGTGGAGTACTCGAATTATACCATTGGCTTAAGGTTTTTAGCGGGTGCTATCAATGTTCCATATATTCCGACCAAATCCTTATTGGGTTCGGACCTCTTAAAGTATAACGACAAGATTAAGGTTGAAGAAGATCCTTATAACGGAGAAAAAGTAGCTTTGATTCCAGCCGTTAATCCTGATATAGCCATTGTTCATGTTTCCCGTGCCGATAAACGAGGAAATGCTCAGATGTTCGGTTTTTCTTCGAATGCTGAAAACCTGGCTCGGGCTGCTAAACACACCATCGTTACTTGTGAGGAGATTGTGAGTACCGAGGAAATACAACGCCACCCTAATTTAACGATCATTCCGGAGTATGCAGTGGATGCGGTTGTCGAAGTACCATTTGCCTCTCATCCTTGGAATTTTCCATATGCCTATGCTTATGACATGCCCTTTCATACTGAACAATTATCTGCCTTTAAAACAAGAGAAGGTTTTGAGAAATGGTTAGAAGACTACTGCTTTGCTCCTGGTAGTTGGGAGGGCTATCTTGAAAAAGTGGGATTTGGCCGTCTTGAAAAACTACGGCAACTTGAACGACGCTTTACTAAAGCAAAATACTAACTAGAAAGGTGGGATAAACATGAGCAAAGAATATGCCCAAGATTATTCGTTGCAAGAGCTTCTAGTAGCAGCTTCTGCTAAGGAGATTATGGATGGTGACGTAGTATTTGCTGGAGTAGGCGTCCCGACCTTAGGCGCCATGGTTGCAAAACTAACCCATGCCCCCAATGTCATCATGGCCATGGAATCTGGAAGCATTGGACCACAGCCCTATCGTGTGATTTTAGGAATTGGCGACAATGCCTGCGTCGAAAACAGCATTTGTACCACGTCACTCTGGCGTCTTTTTTCTGATCAACAACGCGGATATTTTGATGTTGGAATGATTGGTGGAGCCCAGGTTGACAAATACGGAAATTTAAACAGCACCGTCATTTTTGGAGAGGGAGATTACTATACCCCTGCTTCACGCTTACCGGGTAGCGGTGGTGCCAATGATATTGCAAGTTCTGCAGGGAGAACAATCCTCACACTTCCCCTTCAGAAACGGCGTTTTCTGGAAAGGGTCGATTATATTACATCACCCGGCTATATTGACGGCTATGATGCACGCGAAAAACATGGCTTGCCCGGCGGGGGACCTGCAGCAATCATAACCAACAAATGTGTTTTTAGGTTCGATCCTACAACCAAAGAAGCGTATCTTTACAGTGTTCATCCTGGTGTTACTGTCGAAGAAGTAAAAGCGGAAGTTTCATGGGAACTCAAAATTGCAGACGATGTAAAAGTAACCGAGCCGCCCACCGTAGAAGAAGTTCGAATCACAAGAATCCTTGATGCTGGACAAATATATACAGGAAGCGGGCTTAAAGGATTAACCTTCGAAAAGTATGTTCAAATGCTAGAAACATCTCAAGAAATTCTTCACCAATTGTTTTGATAGGGGGTAATGTAGTGAATAATCCAAGCTTCGACTTAACGAATAAAGTAGCTATTGTGACCGGCTCCACTAAAGGGATTGGACAAGGGATAGCCGAAGGTTTGGCCAAGGCTGGTGCAAATCTCGTCATCGTTAGCCGAAATCAATCTGACTGCAATCAAGTAGCCGAAGAAATTAAAAAATTTGGACATGATGCCTTACCTGTTGCCACAGATGTCACGAATCTACAAGCGATTGAAGATTTAGTGAAGAAAGTAACAGAGTATTACGGAAAAATTGATATTCTCGTTAACAATGCTGGTTCAGCTATTACCAAGAAAGCTGAAGACCTAACTGAAGCAGATTGGGATCGTGTCTTGAACGTCGATCTTAAAGGTGTCTTCTTCTGTGCCCAAGCAGTTGGGCGTCAAATGATTAGCCAAAAACAGGGCAAAATTATTAATATTGCTTCCATTCTTGGTTTAGTAGGCGACCGTCAGGTTCTTCCTTATTGTGTTGCCAAGGGTGGCGTAGTACAAATGACTAAGGCTCTTGCTTTAGAATGGGCCAAACACAACATCCAAGTGAATTCGCTCTGTCCGGGCTATGTTATTACGCCAATGAACGAAGCTGACCTGAAACAAGAAAAAATCCACAATCATATCACGAAGAAAATTGCTATGAGACGTTTTGGTGAAATTAATGATATGGTCGGGGCCGCAGTTCTGATGGCTTCGAAAGCCTCGGACTATATGACTGGGCAAATGATTGTCATTGATGGCGGTTGGACAGCCGAATAAAGGCTTTACAGCTATAGATAAAACTGGAAAAAACTGCACTAGTCAAATATAATTAAAGGAGATTAGATTATGGGACAAATGCAAGCTGTCGGTAAAAAAGCCTGGGGTTATCGGTATGTAGTCCTCGTTGCAGTATGGTTATTATATGTCATCAACTATTTTGACCGAACAAGTGTATTAATCTTCCTGCCCATGATTCGGGATGATTTGGGATTAACTCCTGCACAAGCTGGTTTTGGGGCATCAATTTTCTTCTTTGCGTATGCCTTTGCTCAAATAAGTGGTGGATGGTTAGCTGATCGCATTGGGGCTAAAAAGGTCATGGGCATCGCCATTGTTGTGTTCTCAGCCGTAACTTTTTTCACAGGTCTAGTTCGTAGCTACGCCCAGTTTATTTGGATCCGTCTTTTGTTAGGTCTTGGTGAAGGACATCACTTTGCTCCAGCACACAAAACGATTGCAGACTGGTTCCCTAAAAAAGAAAAGGGAACAGCGACGTCCTTCTTCTCGACAGCTTGGGCTTTTGGACCTGCAATTATTCCCATGGTCATTACTGCTTTAGCAGCTGCTTTCGGGAGCTGGCGCCCAGTATTTTATGTACTAGCAGTCCCAGGACTTCTGGGTATGTTCATTCTTTGGTATTTCGTGAGTAATAAGCCTGAAGAAATGTTGAAAAAAGGTCGTATGACACAAGAAGAATTTGATTATATCCAAGATGGATTAGTCAGCGATAAAACTGTCGAAGGTAAAAAAGGCGGTATGTCCATCGTTATTAGAGACAAAAACTTCTGGATCTACAGCTTAGTTCTTTTCTGTAACTTAGCGATCTACTGGGGAAGTACAACTTGGATTTCTTCCTTCCTGTATGATCAACATCACTTTAGTCTCAAAACCATGGGAGCCCTGGTTTCTTTGCCCTATGTTGTAGCCATTATAGCCATGCTGCTTGGTGGTCGTCTAACTGATAAAGTCTTCAAAAACAAAACAAAACCAGTGCTTCTAATATCCTATATTGTCAGTATACCTGTTCTTTTCTACGTCGGCATGGTTCCCACTGGAAACGTTCCAATTATTATTACGATGCTTGTGTTACTGGGTTTCTTCGTTAATCTTAGTTTTGGTGCTGTTTATGCATACCCTCAAATTCGCTATCCTAAAGATATCGTGGGAAGTGCCGTTGGACTTTCGAATGGTTTTGGTCAATTAGGCTCGTTTGTCAGTCCACTGGTTGCCGGATTCCTAGTTGTTAAAACTGCATCAGGATACTCGTATACGGGCGCCTTCATCTTCTTCGCAGCATTAGCCGTATTAGCATCCGTTGGAACGATATTTTTAAAAGAAGACAAATTTGTTCCATTTAATAGCACAGATAAATCAACAAGTAAGAGCGTATAACTGTAATTCACTTCAGGTGGAGTTTTAACTCCATCTGAAGTTCACCAAGAGAGGAGCAAGTCCATGGAAGAAGTAGTAATCGTAGGTGCAGCAAGAACGCCTATTGGAGATTTTTTAGGATCCTTAAAAGATGTTTCGGCCGTTGAACTCGGGACGATAGCGGTCAAAGGTGCCTTAGAGAAAGCTGGTGTCGCGGCAAGACTTGTTGAAGATGTTGTCGGTGGAATGGTCTATAAAGCAGGAGTAAAAGGAAATCCTGCTCGGCAAATACAGCTGGCCATTGGTATCCCCATTGAATCTGCGGCGACAACCGTCGACCAACAATGCGGGTCGGCAATGAGAGCCTTAGAGATTGCAACCCAACAAATGCTGTTGGGTAAATCGAGTGTCAGTGTTGCTGTTGGAATTGAAAGCATGTCAAGGGCTCCACATCTGCTGCTTAATTCTAGACAAGGTATTAAGTTGGGACCTGACACTTTACAAGATCACCTTACTTATGATGCTTTAGTGGATGCCTTTATGGGCTATCATATGGGCGTAACAGCAGAAAACCTTGCTGAAAAATACAGCATCACTCGTGAGGAGCAAGACAGTCTTGCCCATCTCAGTCATACACGGGCTATAGAAGCTATCCAAAATGGTCGTTTCAAAGAAGAAATTGTGCCAGTTGAGATAAAGACTCGTAAAGGGACCACTATTGTTGAAGTGGATGAGCACCCTCGTCCTGATATATCTCTGGAGGGCCTAGCAAAACTTAGGACTGCGTTTAAGAAAGATGGAACCGTTACAGCAGGGAACGCATCCGGTTTGAATGACGGAGCAGCAGCCTTGGTCTTAATGACAGCCACGAAAGCAAAGGAACTGGGAATTAAACCGATTGCCAAAGTTCTGTCCACTGCTTCGTATGGAGTGGCCCCTGAAATTATGGGAATTGGACCAGCCTATGCTATTCCAAAAGCTTTAAACTATGCAAACCTTGAAATTGGCGATATCGATTACTTTGAGATTAATGAAGCTTTTGCTGCCCAATTTTTAGCAGTCAACAAAGAGCTGAACCTTGATATGGATAAAGTCAATGCGAACGGTTCGGGAATTGCATTAGGGCATCCTGTTGGGTGTACAGGTGTCCGCATTATCGTGTCCATGCTTAACGAACTGAAAAGGCGTGGTGGAAAATATGGCGTTGCCTCGCTATGTGTTGGTGGAGGTCCGGCTATGGCAACTGTTGTCGAGATGTTATAGTATTTTTTTCGCAAAAAGGGGCTGCCCTAAGCCCCTTTTTTTTACTAGGCAGAAATGTTAACCATTGTTATTTAGCAAAAAGATTGTAATTTAGATCGTTACCATCATTAGTTGAGTGATGGGTAGCTCTATTCTTAATTCTTATTTACGAGGAGGATTTTAGTATGAAAAAAATAGCTGTTCTAGGTGCTGGAACTATGGGCGCTGGTATCGCACTCGTTGCTGCACAGGCAGGCTTTCAAGTTATCTTACGTGATGTCTCAGAAGCTTTTGTTCTAAAGGGTCTTAAAATTATTGATAAAATACTCAGTAAAGCGGTTGAAAAAGGAAAACTGTCCGCTGAGGATAAATCAGGGATTCTTGGAAACCTAAAAGGAGTTTATGATGCAAATGAGTTAGCCGAAGAATTAAAAGATACAGACTTAATTATTGAGGCTATTGTAGAAAACATGTCAATCAAGAAAAGTGTCTACAAAGAATTTGACGCGCAATGTCCAGAAAAAACGATCTTTGCTTCGAACACTTCTGCTTTGAGCATTAGTGAATTAGCTGCGGCAACAACTCGTCCCCAAAATGTCATTGGAATGCATTTCTTCAATCCAGCCAATATTATGCAACTTGTTGAGGTAATAGCCGGAGCAGCAACAAGTAAGGAAACGGTTGAAACCGTCAACGAATTTGTCAAAGCAATAGGAAAAGTCCCCGTTCAAGTCAAAGAATCTCCGGGTTTTATTGTTAACAGGATGCTTGTTCCATTAATCAATGAGGCTGCCTTTATCTATATGGAGGGTATAGCAACTCCAGAGGATATCGATGCTGCGATGAAACTTGGAGCTAACCATCCGATTGGTCCTCTTGCACTAGGTGATATGATTGGTTTGGATGTTTGTCTTGCGGTTATGGAAACGTTATATACCGAATTTGGTGATCCAAAATATCGACCTTGTCCCGTTCTCAGAAAGATGGTTCGTGCAGGTTTCTTAGGGCGTAAAACCGAAAAAGGGTTCTACCAATATTAATAGCTGGGGGGAATTATGATGTCAGTCGTTGAGCTGAAGAAAGAAAATAGATTAGGTTTCGTGACCATAAATCGACCCAAGGTTCTCAATGCACTCAATGCGGAAGTTCTTTCCGAATTAGATCAAATAATAAGCAATATCTGCCAAGACAAGGAAATTGATGTTGTAATTTTTTCCGGCGCAGGTGAAAAGGCGTTTGTCGCCGGAGCAGATATATCAGAAATGAAAGATAAGTCCCCTCAAGAGAGTTATACCTTTGCGCGTCAAGGTCAAGTTTTATTTCAACGAATCCAGGAACTTCCTCAACCTACGATTGCGGCAATCAATGGTTTTGCTTTAGGGGGAGGATGCGAACTCGCAATGAGCTGCGATATGCGCATTGCAACGGATAAAGCAAAGTTTGGGCAACCGGAAGTAGCCCTAGGTATTATTCCGGGCTTCGGAGGAACGCAGCGTCTCCCGCGCCTTATTGGGCGAGCAAAAGCTATGGAAATCATTTTAACTGGTCGAACGATTAGTGCAGTTGAAGCTTTGGATTTAGGCTTGGTTAATAAAGTCGTATCAGCAGAAAACTTACTGGCTGAGGCAGTAAATCTGGCAGAAGCTATTCTTGCCAAAGGACCTTACGCTATTCGACAAGCAAAAGTCGCAATCAACAAAGGTCTGGAGGTAGATATTAATATAGGCTGTGAACTCGAAGGAAATCTATTTGCCTTATGCTTTGGTGAAGAACAAAAAGAAGGTATGTCCGCATTTTTAGAAAAAAGGGCGCCTATCTATGAAAAATAGTGGATAGTTTTTGCATGATCAGTTTACTGTAAAGTACATGAAGTTTGGATCTTGTTATTAAGACCATGTTAACACATGGGGAGGATTAGTGACATGAACGAAGCAATACAAACCATTATGACTCGGAGAAGTGTCCGAAAATACTTTGACCAACCCATTGGCGAGGATCAGGTACAGTGGATGTTACGAGCAGCTATGAACGCTCCCTCCGCCGGCAATGAGCAACCATGGGAATTTGTGGTTATTACTGACAAGGACAATCTTAGTAAAGTACCTGAATTTCATCCGTATTCTAAAATGCTCCTAGGAGCAACCGTGGCAATTTTAGTTGTTGCCGACCCAACCAAGGTAAAGTATGAAGAGGAACTGCAACAACTTTGGATTCAGGACTGCTCAGCAGCAACCCAAAATATCCTCCTCGCTGCCCATTCACTTGGTTTAGGGGCCGTTTGGCTTGCAGTTTATCCTGACCCTCCGAGGCTGAATGGAATGCGAAAACTTTTTGGTATTCCAGAAGAGCTGGTGCCGTTTAGTATCGTATCTCTAGGGTACCCGGTGGAACTAAAGCAAGCCACTGACCGCTTCGATAATACGCGTATTCACCGAGAAATCTGGTAAAAAACTATGACATGGAGGGGATGATATGCGAAGCGATTTTCGCTTTTTCCATCGGTTAAGAGTTCGGTATTCGGAAGTTGATTGGCAGGGAATTGTATTTAATGCTCACTACTTAACATATCTGGATGTAGCAGTTACTGAATATTTTCGAACTATCGGTCTTGATTATAAGCAACTTGCTCAAGAAGGCAAGATGGATATGGCTTTGGTCAAAACCACTCTGGAATATAAGAGTTCCGCTATGTTTGATGACGAATTAGATATAGGTGTGCGTATATCCCATGTGGGAAATACAAGTTATAATGCTGAGTTTGAGATTTACAAGACGGGCTTAGAGGATTTGGTGCTTATAGCCCAAACCATCTATGTAAACTACAACCCCGTAAAACGCAAATCAGAACCGGTCCCGGATTTCTTCCGATCTTTGGTCCAAACTTTTGGACCGTAAAAAAGTGTTTACGCTAACAGGACGGAATACTAGGTTGTATAAAAGCACCTAACCTCTCAATTTAATTGAGAGGTTAGGTGCTTTTATAGGTAAGTAAATGACTTCTTAAGTTTTGCATTTTGTATAACGGCATTGATTCGAACAAAATATATGGGTATATTTGTAAAACAAGAGTATCTTCCCGAAAAAGATACATAAAATTCAAAGAATCTATCAATTCGTGTTGAAATAATTAGATATAATTTTCAAGGGAAATTTAGTCAGTTATAGAATGAGTATATATTGATCTCTTGATCAATTTGAGAAGAGTGGTGAGAGAAAATGTCTAAAGACGAAGAAATTTTAGATTTGAAACAAAGGATTGCTATGTTTGAAGAAACTTTAGTAAATGCTCAAGAGGATAACGAAATTTGGGATAGAATCTTCAACGAGAGCTATTGGGGTATGATGGTTTGTGACGCAATTAGCGGTGATTTTCTGAAAGTTAATCCTTGTTATGCTGAAATGCATGGATATAGTTCCTCCGAATTGATTAAAAAAACTGTATATGATGTATTTGCTCCAGAGTGTCATAAAGACCTTCCAGCCATTATTCGCAGGATCCATGAGCAAGGTCATTGTACCTACAAAACCACTCATATTCGAAAAGACGGAAGTCGCTTTCCTGTACACACAGATAGTTATGCATTTACATATAAAACTCGGCTAATACGGGTTGTTTCAGTCTGGGATTTAACGGAGAGTGAGCTAAAAGAGAAAGAACTAAGGCAGTATAGGGAAGGTTTAGAAGAATTGGTCAAATCGCGAACGGAGCAATTAGAACGAACGAATGAGCAACTAAGAAGTGAAATCCACCAAAAAGAAGCCGCCGAAACTAAATTAGCTAAAGCTAATCAGGAGTTGATTAATACCTTAGAAAGTATTAGTGACGGTTTTTATACTATCGATCGACAATGGGTAATAAGCTATGTCAATAACGCCATGGTTAAAGCTTTAGAGGCAAATGGAATTAATAGCAGTATTGTAGGAACAGATTACTGGGAAACGTTTAAGTATGGAAATACCGTAATTAAAGAGTCGTGCTTAAAAGCAATGAGGGATGGGCAGCAATCTCAACTAGAAATTTTCGAGTGTCTAATGGGGCATTGGGTAGAATGTAGTATATATCCTACAGAAAGCGGAGTAGCAGTTTTTTCTCGTAATATTAACGAACGAAAGAAAAATGAAAAGATTATCAAAGATGAACATCATCGCCTCTATACCTTATTTGAACGTTTTCCAGGTCTGATTTGCATACAAGAAGAAAATTTCAAGATCCGTTTTGCAAATAAAAGTTTTAAAGCAAAGTTTGGTTCGTGTGAAGGTAACCACTGCTATGAGGCTATAGCAGGGTTGGACTTTCCATGTAAGGATTGCTTAACTCCAATAGTTTTGCGAAACTCTACCCCTCTATGGAATGAAGTTTTGATTGAAAACAGAACCTATGAGGTATATATTCAGCCTTTTACTGATATCGATGGCTCAAATTTAATCTTTAAAGTTTTAATGGATATTACGGATCGAAAAAAGGCTGATCGAGAATTAGCGCGTTTAGAAAGACTTAATATGGTGGGTGAAATGGCTGCGGGTATTGCTCACGAGGTAAGAAATCCTCTAACGACGGTTCGAGGCTTTTTGCAACTCCTTGACTCTAAGGATAAAGCAAAACTTCATCATGAGTTTTTTGATTTAATGATTCAAGAATTAGATAGGGCAAATCTAATTATTACTGATTTTTTAAGTCTGGCCAAAGAAAAATCGGCTGATTTTACCCTTATAAATCTTAAAAAGATCATAGAATCCCTAGTCCCCCTCTTATCAGCAGATGCCCTTAATCAAGATAAGGAAATTATTCTTGAGCTTGAAGAGGTACCGAACTTCCAGGGAAACGAAAATGAGCTTCGACAGTTACTTCTGAACCTAGTAAGAAATGGACTTGAGGCAATGAACGTTGGTTCGATTCTAACCATTAAAACTAATAATCTTGAAAATTGCATCTTCCTAAAAGTGTGCGACCAGGGAAGTGGTGTTGATCCGATGATATTCGAAAAGCTTGGTACGCCATTCCTGACAACAAAAGAACGGGGGACTGGGTTAGGTTTGGCAATTTGCCAAAGAATAGCTGCTCGCCATAATGCTGTTATTAATTTTGAATCAAATCCAACTGGAACAACAGTCACCGTTAAGTTTTATATATCCAATTAACATTTTAGAAACTAGATGCATCTTTACGTAATATGTTTAGAAATTGATCGACCATTTCAGGATCAAACTGTTTACCAGAACAGTTTTGGATTTCCTGAATAGCTTTATCTATGCTCATAGCCTCTTTGTAGTGTCTAGCGTGGGTCATAACATCGAAGGAATCGACAATTGACAATAATCGGGACAACTTCGGTATTTCTTTACCTATTAGGCCCTGAGGGTAACCGGTTCCATCAAATCGTTCATGGTGGGATAGGATTTGATTGGCAACGTGAGCTAAATCCGGTGTCGAAACTGCGATCCGATAGCCAATTTCAGAGTGGGTCTTCATAATTTCCCATTCTTCCGCGGTTAGTTTACCCGGTTTAAGTAAGATTGCTTCTGGGATACCAATTTTCCCAATATCATGAAGCAAGCTTAGTAAGGCCACTTCATCAAGTTCTTCTTGATTTAGCCCCATTTTCATACCTATCTGAACACACATTTGAGCTATTCTTCGGGTGTGTTCTTCTGTCTCGATATGTTTTTCATGAAGAGATTGTTCGAGAGAACTTAGAATTGAACTTTTAGCACTTCGGCTTTCTAGTAGTTTTTTTCGATACATTCTTTCCTCTGCCAGCTTTAAAGCAGCTCTCATATCCGTGTGTAGACTATCTTTATTAGCACGACCCCAGGAAATACTGATTGGACTTTGAAAACCTTTAATAGATTCGCACTCTTTTTTAATTTTCCTAATCAAATTATCAACATAGTTCCCATGGTTATCTTTAATAAAAATAATGAACTCATCTCCACTCCAACGGGCAGGGATATCATTGGCTGAACAGCAATTTTTGAGAATTTCTCCAACGGTACGTAAGAGACGATCTCCTTCATGATAACCAAAGGTATCGTTAATCAGTTTTAGACCATTTATATCACCCAGTATAATCCAACTGTTGCAGAATATACATGTATCAGCCTTTTCTAGTAATATTTCCACAAACGTCCTGTTTTTTAATGTCGTAACCACATCCGTCTGACTCAAATAAAGGTTGTCTGCTTCATAGTTTTTGCGTTGGGTAATATCCGAAATTGTGCCGATTAAACGGCTTGGTTTTTTAGACTCATCGTATTCAACGATCTTCCCTCGAACTTGGACCCACACCCACTCTCCAGAATATTTCCGAGTTCTGTATTCTACATATAGATTATCGGTGTTACCATTTAAGCAATTAGCCAAAGTAACTTGAAAAAGATTTCTATCCTCTGGATGTATTGTTTTGAGGGTTTGATTATAATTGAGATAACTATCCCGATTCACGTATCCTAAATAGTTTAGCCAGTCAGGATTAATATAGAATTCATTCTTCGATAAATCAGAATCAAAATAGCCGTCATTTGTTGCTCCCATGATTAATTTAAAACGTTCTTCACTCGTAGCTATTTCTTCATAATAGCTCTGAAGTTCTTGTAACATATTATTTGCACTCCCAGCGAGATTCGAAATCTCATCATTCCCAGGTAATGAGATCATTTTGGACATTTCCTTTTTGGTTCTAACAGAATTCATAAAAAAGTTAAGTTTTTCAATTCGGCGGATTAATAGAAATTCTAAGCAAAACAAATAAAGGCTGGTAATAATGAGTAGTATCACGAAAAATGCTAAACTTGTGTAATTGATAATAGCCAATCCATCGTTATACAGGGGCCTTTGGGTATCAAGGACCAAAATAATCTCAGGTTCATTGAAGATATTATTTAGCCTGGAATAACTCCTTACTGATTCTGCTGTCTTCTTAATGTGCAAGAAAGTGTTTTCAAAAGGTACCCTTTGTTGTGCCTGTTGCAATACCTCTTGAATCTTGGGATTCTGTGATGCTTCAAATTTAATGGTTACCTTTAAGGCATCTTCAAGATAATTTAGGAATTTTTCATCAATCAACTTGCAAAAGATAATAGCTCCATTATTTGGAGCATCCATGTTAGATGTTGTCACAGGCGAGATTGAAATAAGTAAGGGCTGTCCAGATATTATCAATAGCCCTGTTAGAGGTTTAGAACTAGACAGTAAATTTTGATAGTTCTTTTTCATATGTAAAATATTAAATAATTCTTCTTTTAGAGAATTCTCGATTACTGTTTCGATTCCATATACCTTAGTGAAAACTGTATCCCCTTTAATATCAAAGAAACCCATATAATTTAGATTTAAGGAGGTCAAAGTGTTATCATGAAGATTCACATCAACATATTCGCTATTGGTGCCATTAAGATAGTTAAAAGTATCATCCCAGTAGGCCCAGTCAGTCACTGTACTTTCTAAGGAAGATTTTTCTCGTTGAATAATCGACGTTGCTCGTTGAAAATCTTGACGGACCATTGTTTCTTCTGTTTTTTCTGCGTAATTAATAAATAATGTCCTAATAAAAATGATGGAAGTTAGAGCAATAAACACTATGCCGATTATGGTAATGAGAGATATTTTCTGTCTAACCTTCAAGTAGATCACCTCTAACTTCTTGTTTTCAGAAGAGTGCCCTATGCCTATTATCTAGGAATGTATATAATTATTTCTACATTTTACCGAAAATACCTCCTAATTTATAATATTTCGATTCTAGCTGTAAACTAAAAGCTTAAAAAACAACACCCTGGATCAATCCAGGGTGCGGGGGGAATTAGGAAGAGAAAAGGTGATCACTCTAAAATAATTGCTGCTACGGGGCAGCTTTTGGCTGCTTCTTTCGTTGATTCTTCGGCATCTTGAGGAACCGGATTTGTATAGGCTTCGGCAATCTCGTAATTCATCCTAAAAACTTGAGGACAAATGGCTTCACAGGCACCGCATCCAATACAATCGGAATTTACGATAGCAAACATTCTTTTTTACTCCTTTCTAACACACATTGTTCTGGTGCTGTGTTAATGCCTATCTGGTTAAGAGATCGCCGATAGTGTTCAAATTAGTTAAAAAGTTGCTAAGAAACATTTTCTAAGGGTTTGGTTACTAAGGAGACAAGGATGAAGACAATAATACTGGCTGGAAGTGCTACTATTAAAGGATCGACATAGCTTAAGGGTCCTGTTCCTGCAAGAGAATTTCTCCCAAATATAGCCTTCGCTAATCCAAAGATAGCCGATTCCTTAGTGTACACGAAGATGCACATAAAACTATAAACAAAGGTTCCAACGACCATACTCCAAGTAGCACCGGTTTTGGTTGCGCGCGGCCACCAAAGGGCCCCAGCATATATTGGCAGGAAAGCTGCGGCACAAAGACCAAAGAAGATCGAGGTGGCTACAGCAATAATGTTACCTGGTAAGACGTTGGCTACCATAACAGTAGCAATAAACCCAACAATTAAACCCCCACGGGCTAACAATAGTGTTTTAGATGAGTCATCTTTACTGGTTTTACCTAGAAGGTCATAGCTGATCGAGGTTGAAATAATGTGCAGCTGACCACTCAAGGTAGACATAGCCGCAGCCAACAGACCAAGTAAGAAAAAGTAAACGAGCCAGGCGGGAAAAGCTTGGGACAGGAACAAGGGGATTACTTTATCTGTATTAGGACCAGTTCCTCCAATAGCGGATGCCGTCATGGCAATCGTATTACTCGTTTCATGAAAGTAAACATTGGCAAGGGCACCGACAGTGAATGCTACACCCGTCATGAATAAAATAAAAACTCCGCCGAAAACTAAGGCTCGGTTTAACTCTTTGCCAGATTTAACCGTCATATAACGAACGATGAGTTGTGGCTGTGCTAAGACACCGATGCCAACTCCGAGCACTAAGGTGGAAATGACAAACCACCAGTTTTGGCTTAAAAAGGTGGGCATTGATGCAAAACCAGTCATTCCTTGTTTTGCTAATGCTTCAGGGACTAAGCTGGACATGGCGTTTAGTTTGGCATGTGCTACTGAGATGCCGCCAAGTTTTATATAGGTTAAACTAATTAATAGAAACATCATAATGAACATGAGAGTACCCTGAAAGGCATCCGTATACACGACTCCTCTCAGGCCGCCAAAGAAAACATACGCTAAAACTATGAGTGAGAGAACCCATAATGCAGTCGTGTAATTCATTTGTAAGGTTTGTTCTAGAAATCGGGCACCACCAATCATTACGGCTGCAGCGTATAGGGGCAAAACGATACTCATGAGTGCCGCGGACCACTTGCGAATAAAGCTAGACTGAAAATGAGCCCCTAATAGGTGGGGGAAGGTATAGGCTCCAAGTTTTTGCCCTAAGGTGCGTGTTTTCTTGCCAAAGAAAACAAAGGCTATGAAAATTCCAACAAAAATATTTGCAAATGTCAACCACAACATACTTAGTCCATAAAATCCTGCTGCTCCACCAAACCCAACAATAGCGGAAGTAGAGATAAAGGTTGCTCCATAAGCCATGCCCATGACGTAAGGATGGATATTTCCTCCAGCCACCATGTAATCCTTCGAAGACTTTGTATGTTTATAACCAAGATATCCAAGAAATGCTGTGATTAAAAGATATATCGCGAGAACAACTAAAAAAATTCCCACTTGCTATTCCACCCTTCAAACAATGAATTCTAGTCATTATTCCAATTGATTAAACCGTACACAACGCATAAAAGGGCACTGCCAATGGACATAAGAAATGCGGCAATGATTCCTGGGTCAGTCAGCCCTAACATAAATCCACCCCGTTCCATTTGATAAAATGCAGATGACTATTAGCATTAGCTGGACATATTACTTGAAATCAATGTTCAGATTGATTAAACGAGTTCACTATTAGACAACCTATTGCTCCTACCATTCCTACCGTACTAAAAAAACTAGTTCCCTTAACGTTCAGTTATTTGATATAATAAACTTTACACACCGTACTTCCATCCTTTCTTCTTTAATTAACATAACTTACTTATCTCTATGCTACCGTTGATGGGTAAAAGGAACATGCTGAAATTATAACAAATCTGTTACCAACAGACAATAGTTTTTTTGTGCTGTATTAAGACAGATTCGGGATTATTATTCTAACAATGCCTTTTTACAATAAATGCATTGTTCAGTATTGAAATCAGTATGACAGAGTGCTATTATTATCTAAACCGTTGATGGGGAAGTAAAACCGCAAGACCAACCACACAGAGAGCCGAGTATGGTGGAAGCTCGGTAGGTAATGGAGCGGGTAAATGGGCCTCAGAGGGTGGAGCGAAAAAGCTTAAGCTTTAGTAGCTACCAACGCAAAGCCAGCGTTAAAGGGCTAAGGGTGTGTTGGCACTCTGCATTAGAGGATGCATAGTTTTTTGTGCATCAATTAAGGTGGTACAGCAGATGAACGTCTGTCCTTATCTAAGGGCAGGCTTTTTGCGTTATGGCCATTATTCGTTCTATTCCAGGACTTGTAGGATTGAACGTGCAGAGAAAAAAACCCGCAAATGATAACAATTTGAGGGAGGCTGTTATTGTGAAGGACCTAATACTGGCAGGACGTAGAGCTGAACGATGTGTGATTGGGTTAAAGGACGTCACTATCGGTGCAAAAGAAATTATCTTGATAGGTGGGCCTTGTGCTGTCGAATCGAGTCTCCAGATGAGACGTTCGGCTGAAACCGTTAAAAAAGCTGGAGGGAAGATTTTACGAGGTGGAGTTTTCAAACCCCGCACATCTCCTTATAGTTTCCAAGGGTTGGGGTTAGAGGGGCTAAATTATCTGGTCCAAGCCGCCAAAGATCATGGCTTACTCTGTGTTACCGAAGTGATTGATGCACAGAGTTTGGATCAAGTTGTAAACAGAGTCGATATCATTCAAATTGGTGCCCGAAATATGCAAAACTTTGAACTATTAAAATTGGTGGGTAAAATAAACAAACCTATTATTCTCAAACGAGGATTGTCGGCGACGATAGAGGAGTGGTTGTTAGCTGCAGAATATGTTTTAGCCGCTGGTAATCCACAAGTTATTCTTTGTGAAAGAGGTATTCGGACCTATGAACCAAGTACTCGAAATACCTTAGATCTTAGTGCTGTAGGGGTTGCTAAAGAACTCTCTCACTTACCAGTTATTGTTGATCCTAGTCATGCAGCTGGTCGTAGAGATTTAATTTCCTCCTTATCCAAGGCCGCTATTGCAGCAGGTGCAGATGGATTACTAATTGAGACACATCCTAATCCAGCTGAGGCGGCAAGTGATGGACCTCAGTCGCTAACGCCAGGACAGTTTATTCAATTAGCAGGAGAACTTGGAGTGGTCGCATCTTCGGTTCAGAGAATTTTCACTGCTGGGAGACCTGAGGATACTATCGAATCTCTGAGGGCTCAGATTGATAGTATTGATCAAATAATCTTAGAGAAATTAGCAGATAGAATGCAAATCGTTCGCAAATTAGGGGATCAAAAACGTTTAGATCAGGTTAAAGTTGCCAGTCGACAAAAAGAAATTGTTCAGCGTTTAGTCAACCTTGCTAATGAACTGCAATTACCAGCTGAATTAGTAAAGAGGATCTACCCATTAATTTTTGAGTTCGGAATTCAGTCCCAAATTAAAAGTCATTTAGCCCAAGAAAAGGAATTGGAATTAAGTACCTACTATCCCACTAGTGGTAAGTGAATATATTATGAAAGGGTGGTAACAAACATCTTAAAGTTTGTTACCACCCTAATTATTAAACCTATAATCCTGTAAGAATGGATTCCACCGATTTACTAATTCGATTAGAAAGGGCTTGATATCCTGCAGAATTTGGATGCAGGCCATCCTGGGCGATATATCTCGCCAAATTATATTTCAGTAAGTCATGGGTTGGAATAAAGAGGGTGTTCCTATCTTCTTCGATAAGCTGTTGGGTATTATAGTTCCATGTGTTTAGAAGTCTAGCATCTTCGAGACTAGTGGCTCTTTCATAGGGATTATATAGACCTAGAAAAACTATTATGGAATTCGGGTTGGTTCTTCTTAGTTCTTTAAATATTAGCTTTAAATTGCTCTGATAACTGTTTAGCCTCACATTAAATTCGTCTTCTTTTTCAAGAGTATTCAACGAAAGGATCCTTCGAATATCATTACCGCCGATAGAGATAACAATAACATCTGAATTGATGATCACTTTCTCAAGACGTTGGCTTTGGAGTTGTTCCAGAAGACCTAAGCTTTCTAGCCCATCTATGCCTGCGTTCTGCACAAGGATTTCTTTAGAGGTGTTGTTTTTGAAATTCTCCGGGAGATAGTTAGAAAACCCTTTGCTCTTTTCGTCTCCCGTTCCTTTTGCAACAGAGTCTCCCAGGATAAGCAATTGGATTGTGTTGGGGCTCTTTGACGAGTGTGTGGAATCCTCAGGTGTTTGTGTTATTGGGTCTGCCGAGGATGACTGAGGACTATCCATGGTTGTGACCATGATCGCTTTATAGAAACCGCTCGCTAAAAGGATGAAGCCCGCGCAAGCGATGGCCAGAATAGAATACCACATGCTCTTTTTTAACACATTCATATCTCCTTAGACCAGAATATCTTGGTTCGTAAAGTAGAGAAAGCTAACAAGGATTGAAGCGATGGTCCATCCCAGCAGGACCGAAATCGAGAACAGCATCGTCATCCCTTCGATAGGTTGGAACGATCCCGATAAATAATCTGTAAGTCGTAAATTGACCATGAACATATAGCGGGTGATCTTCCAATCAGAGAGAAAGTAGCTAATGAAATTACCTGCTACGAGGGTGGACATAATAATTCCAATAGAAGCAGCCGTACTTTTAACTAGAATAGATATCATGAACGAGATACTTCCTACGACAACTGCTACAAAATAAGCTAAGGAATAAACCATCAGAGTATAGTGCCACTGAGGGACATTGAGAACCGTGGAGGTGTCTAGCTTTCCCGCTATAACTTTAAAACCTGTCGCAACTGGGGCAAGCCAACCGCCAAAACCGAAGAAGAAGCCTGAAATAAGCACGGATAACACAAAAGCAAAGAATAAAATAATGACTTCCAAGATCATCAAGGTTAAATATTTGCTGAGAAGAATTTTCCATCGAGGGACATTTCTAACAAGAAGTAATTTGATGGTTCCGCTTGAGGATTCTCCCGACACCATATCCGCTGCTAACATAATAACCAGTAGGGGCAGAAATAAGAAAATTGATTGTTCCATGAATTAGTGGTAAATTTTGCTGCAGACTGTTCTAGCGGGTTAATATTATTATCGAGGTTATATTGTAGTTGTTCAATTCTTACCCGGAGTGAGGATTTATCCTTCTCATCCCGATAAGGGCTGTCAAGTCTGTTTTTCATATCAATTAGCTGTTGATCCGCCAGCTTACGCCAATCATCCGTTGCCGCAATTCCCATTCGTTGAGTAAGTTGGGCCTTAGTTCGTTCGGTGGTGTGATTTTGACCATAGGCAAAAACCGAGATCAGCACAACAAGTATCGCAAAGACAAACATTAGTCGTTTCTTGGAAATCATCTTGATTACTTCATTTTCAATTAGGCTAAACAATTTCATCACCTTCCGTAAGGTCTAGAAATAAATCTTCTAACGTGTTTTGCTTTGCCGAGCAATAGGTGAGTGCTAGCCCTTCTCGAATAAAAAATTCATTGAGTTTATCAAGGGGGTGTTGGCCTATGTCAGCGCTGATGGTATTCTTCTTTAACTGAATCGCCTCGATCTTCCAATGTTCCCTTAGCAGAGAGATTGCTTTGTCAGGAGCATTTAACTGCCATTCAATTTTA
Organism: Desulfosporosinus sp.; assembly: GCF_014237355.1. Lineage (NCBI taxonomy): Bacteria > Bacillati > Bacillota > Clostridia > Eubacteriales > Desulfitobacteriaceae > Desulfosporosinus > Desulfosporosinus sp. Next base: position 102,078 of record NZ_JABZFS010000039.1, on the reverse strand, counting down.
TCATTGTGTTTAAGGATTTCTTGAACCTGGGCAGTTTTCATGACACTACCTTGCTTGATAATTGAGACGATATCACACATTTGCTGAATCTCCAACAATAGATGGCTTGATACAAAGACGGTCATCCCTTCCTCATAGGCAAGTTTACGGATCAAGGTTCTAAACTCGGTAATTCCAGCTGGGTCGAGTCCATTTGTAGGTTCATCTAGAATTAAAAGTTTGGGTCTAGCTAGGATGGCCTGAGCGATTCCTAAACGTTGACGCATACCTAAAGAGTAGGTACTGACTTTGTCATTGACCCGATGCTGAAGCCCCACCATTTCCACGACATCTTTAACCCGCTGTCGGCTGATGGTTTTATTCATGGATGCAAATTGTAACAAGTTTTCCATGCCCGTTAAGTATTTGTACATATCAGGGCTCTCAATTATGCAGCCGACATTCGACAAAGCTTTAACAAAGTCCTTAGTCACGGAATAACCGCAGATTTTCACAGACCCTTCTGTTGGTTTTATTAATCCGACAATCATGCGTATGGTGGTTGTTTTTCCTGCACCATTAGGACCAAGAAAACCGAAAATCTGAGAGGGATATAGAGTTAAGTTTACCCCTTTGACGATAGCCTTACCTTTAATTGTTTTTCTTAAGTTTGACAGTTCCAAGACTGGAGTTTGTTGCATTAGTTCTCCTTTTAGTTCGTTTTATTTAGAAGTATTACTAGGGTCAACGTTCTTTTTAGTATAAGCAAAATTAACCTAAATAGGAAGTTTAGATGAAGCTACAGCTATTCTCGAAAGAATAATTAGTGTAGTTGGAATATAAGGTAAACCTTAAGTAGTTATACTGTTGAAGTATATTTTAAATAGTGAGATATGGCAAAGGAGGGGAAGATTCATGGTGCAGGCAATTTTTCTATTCATACTGGCAGGTTTGGCCGAAATCGGAGGAGGTTATTTGGTATGGCTTTGGCTTAGAGAAGCTCGGCCTGTTTGGTATGGTATAATTGGAGGACTCATCCTTATTTTTTATGGTATCATACCCACATTACAGAAGTTTCCCAGCTTTGGTCGTGTATATGCTGCCTATGGAGGAGTGTTTATTATTTTGGCAGTTATATGGGGATGGGCTGTGGATAAGAAAGTTCCCGACACCTATGATTGGATAGGAGCTGCCATCTGTATAGTAGGGGTTTCTGTCATGTTATGGGCTCCTCGACAATAGGTAAAAAAGGCTAAGGAAATTCTGTTCAAATCATCAAGGATTGGAGAAAAGAAATGAAAGCTTTGGTTATTGGTTTAGGGGCTTTAGGAACCGTGTACTCTTGCCTTCTAAGTTTAGCTGGGCACGAGGTAACAGGGCTCAGTAGACCCGCAAGCATTGATGAAATAAGGTCTAATGGGGTAAAGGTTACTGGGATTTGGGGAGCGCATAGGACGAAACTCGCTAATGTCGTGTCGGATGTTTCGGAACTTGCTGGACAGACCTTTGATATGATAATTGTAACCGTGAAATCATTCATTACCGAGGAGATTGCGGAAAAAATTGCACCACTCGTCGGAGATACGACCTTCGTCTTTCTCCTTCAAAATGGCTATGGTAATTTTGAGGCTGCCGCTAAATCCATCCCAGAGGAAAAGCTTGTTTTAGGTAGAGTTATTTTTGGGGCAGAGACCTTAGCACCTGGGGAGTCTAAGGTAACGGTCATTGCCGATGATGTGTTGATTGGCTCTCCAAAAAAACTAATCGATCCAGTATTACTAGACGAGTTCGCAAGAATTTTCAGTAAAGCACTCATTCCAACTGTAGCATCCTCGGAAATTATGCAATATATATGGGGAAAGATCATCTATAATTCAGCTCTTAATTCCCTGGGATCAATTTTTGAGGTGAGTTATGGAGAGTTGGCCAAAGAACCTGTTACACGTGAGCTTATGAATAAGATTATTAGAGAAATATTTGACTTGTTGCAAGCAAGAAATATCCCCATGTTTTGGCCTGATGCTCAAACCTATCTATTAAATTTCTATGACTACTTATTACCACCAACCTCTGCCCATCATTCATCAATGCTTCAAGACATTCGCAGTGGCCGCCAAACTGAAATCGAGGCACTAAATGGAGCTGTCGTAAAACTAGCCCATGAATCAAGGGTCCCCGTTCCCGTCAATGAAATTATCGTGGCAATGGTGAAAGCAAAAGAGAGTTTTAGCCTGCGTACTAAGGAAGGATAATCGAAATGTTCACATCATAAAGCTGGAGAATTTTTAATTCTTATAGCGACACATGCCCACATTAGAGATGTGGGTTTTCCTTTGTACTGCAGAAAGTATAACTTTAGGGTCCTCTTTCACTCATGTCATCCTGAAAACAGCGAAGGATCTTAACTAGTGTGGAATAGTGCGGAAGATTCATTTTCATTCTCATTTGTGAACCCAAAAGTTCATGAAGTTTCTTTATGTATCGTTAAATCTGAAGAGGTAAATATTTTAAAGATTTGTGTTGAGGGTCTTGAATCATTCAGCCCCTTGGTGTAATATAAATCTATTACATTTAGAAATTTAACTAAATATATAAGTATCTTATTAAATCATTTTGAACGTCTAAAGGGGTTCTATTTGGAGGTGAAACTATTTATGTCCCATCAGGAAACATTTAAAGCGCTATCAGACAACACCCGCCGACAAATCCTTCGGTATTTAAAGGAAAGAGATTTGAGTGCGGGAGAAATCGCAGAAAAGTTCAATATGTCAAAGCCGAGTATTTCTCATCATTTGACAATTCTCAAACAAGCTGATCTAGTAAGTGATCGACGACAGGGGCAAAGTATCATCTATTCATTAAATACTTCGGTGTTTGAAGAACTTGTGGGTGTGCTTATGGAATTTATCAGCAAAACCCCTAATAGCGACGAAAGAACAAAATAACCTGAAAAGGAGAGGAAAGGTATGTCAGATATTAAAAAAGCTAAAGATGGCAAACTATTTATTGTTTTATCAGGGTTAGTGGTCCTCGGATGTTTAATCGCAGCTATTATCCTATACCCTCATTTACCTGAACAAGTTCCCTCCCATTGGAATTCGGCTGGGGAGATTGATGGGTATATGGGACGATTTGGTGGAGCTTTCTTTATGCCCCTACTCATGTTAGGAATATATATAATGCTTTGGATTGTCCCGAAAATCGATCCGAAGAAGGTTAATTACCAGTCAATGGGTAAGGTTTATTCCTTAGTAGTATTCGCAATCATACTCTTTATGAGTGCTATCTATGCTGGCACCATCGCTGCTGTTTACGGATACAAAATGGCGGTTCCTCACATTGCAATGCCGGGTGTCGGATTATTATTTATCATCGTTGGCAATTACATGGGTAAGATTAAGTATAATTATATGTTCGGTATTCGGACCCCTTGGACGCTGGCCAACGAGGAGGTATGGTATAAGACTCATCGTGCAATGGCGCCCTTATGGGTTGGGGGTGGTGTGATTCTGTTACCGGTTGGTCTTTTGCCGGCAAATTGGACCATGCCACTAATCGTCGGTGTTAGCGTGATATTATCACTAGGCTCAATGGCGTATTCCTACCTTGTTTACCGGAAGGTATCGAAGGGCTTATAGAAGCTATAATTACTCTGTTTACCCGAGACTACGTTATGAACGTGGTCTCTTTTTATTATGACAAATAATCCTTCTGAAACATGACTAGGATTATTCTTAAAAATGGAACTTATTTCTTCTAGAATCTATAATTTAGATATAAATTAGGAGAGTCTTACTGTAAAGCACTTCTATAGGTTGTGTTTATAAGCAGCAAAAAGGGTTAAAAACCCTAGTAGTTGTGGGGATATCCTTATATTTCATAATTAGTTAAACTGTTTGAAATTAAGTTCGGATTTGGCATTCAGATTGCTTATTATCGTAGAACGCAATGTAGTTCGTGTACTACTGCAAAATGCCGTAAGGGTATGAAGGTTGTTAGTGATAAAATTGAGAAGCAAAATTAACGAAAAAGGAGATTGGATTTATGGGAACACTACGAGAAGATGCTTTAGCACTTCACCGCGAGAATGTCGGAAAATTGGATGTCCGTTGCAAAGTACCGGTGCGTGATGGCAGAGACTTATCCCTAGCTTATTCTCCCGGAGTAGCTGAACCTTGTTTGGATATTGAAAAAGATAAGGATTTAGCCTATGCCTATACTAATAAAGGTAATTTTGTCGCCGTTGTTAGTAACGGTACGGCTGTCTTGGGCATCGGCAACATCGGTGCTCAGGCCTCGTTACCTGTAATGGAAGGTAAGGCCGTCCTTTTTAAAACATTTGCCGGAGTAGATGCTTTTCCGATTTGCATTGATACAACCGATATAGAAAAAGTTATTGAAACAGTAAAGCTTTTGGAACCCACGTTTGGTGGAATCAACTTAGAAGACATTAGTGCACCAGCATGTTTTGAGATTGAAGAGCGCCTTAAAAGTGAGATGAACATTCCAGTGTTCCATGACGACCAACATGGCACGGCTATTGTAGTCATGGCGGGAATGATTAATGCTCTAATGGTCGTCGGAAAATCAATTGATGCCATTCGTGTTGTCACAAATGGCGCAGGAGCTGCGGGTGTGGCAATTATTAAATTGTTGATGAGTCTTGGTGCTAAGGATGTGATTATGTGCGATACTAAGGGGGCGATTTATAAAGGGCGTCCCGAAGGTATGAATAAATCCAAGGACGAAATCGCCAAAGTAACAAATCTAACGATGATTAAGGGTTCTCTTGCTGACGCCATGGTTGGGGCAGATGTCTTTATCGGGGTTTCAGCAGCTAATACGGTTACTCCCGAGATGGTCAAATCAATGGCCAAAGACCCCATTATCTTCGCTATGGCAAACCCGGTACCAGAAATAATGCCGGATTTAGCCAAAGAAGCCGGAGCTAAAGTCGTAGGTACTGGACGTTCTGATATGCCGAACCAAGTTAATAATGTATCGGCCTTCCCTGGAATTTTCCGTGGCGCTTTAGACGTTCGTGCATCACAGATTAATGAGGAAATGAAACTTGCCGCTGCATATGCGATTGCGGGTTTGGTTAGTGATGAAGAACGCAAGGAGGACTATGTTATTCCGAAAGCCTTTGATCCTCGCGCTGCTCCAGCTGTCGCTGCTGCAGTCGCTCGAGCTGCAATGGACAGCGGGGTAGCTCGGATCACCGTTGATCCAGAAGAGATTTCCAAGAAAGTATGGGCGATTCGTCCTGAGTAAACTTCAGATATTTGAAGATATGTAGTTCCTTAATATTAGTTCCTTTTCCTATTTTGTAAGTATCTCATTAAACCAATAAATCAGTTACTCCTCCTCTTTAGCGCGGCCTGCACTCTACATGCAAGCCGCTTTTTTACTTCAACATACCAACTGCCAGAGTACCTCTTTTACCTGCGTTTATCCTAAACACTTCCTTTTATTCAGCGATCAGAGAGGTGATGATACCAAATGTTCATGCACTCTAAACTACCGGATATATTGGTGTTGTTTATCAATGTACCACTGTAAAAATAGCCCATTTTAGCGAAAGTAGTGTTCATCCCGTAGGAAATAGAGCGGGCAATAGTATAAGCTGTCTTAATTCCTTTCCTCTGGACATAATTCCCCATTGTTTGCAAGAGAAAGGTAGAAAGACCTTTATCCCTGAAGTCAGGTAGGGTTGCGAAGTCTGTCATTTCGACATTGCTAGCTTGCAGATCCATTTCTGCAGAGGCGAGGGCAACTAACGATTGATTATGCCATATCCCGAAATAAGTAACATTATTCTTTATAGTCTCCGCGATATAATCGGGGTCATGAATAGGAAAGGGATAGGTTTTGAAAATTTTCTTATATAATTCAGTCATCTCCAAGACATCGGCCTCATGGCATTCTCGGTAGATAAAATTACATGAAGGTAGGACTATGGGGGTTTCTATTTTTGACTTAGATCTGGCAGCAATTAGGACATCCTTAATCAGATCTAAATTTTGGGACTGCTTCCGTGTTTCGGAAAAGTATTTTCCCATAAAGTAAGCTGTTTGGTTAGCATTATAGAATTTTGGGATAGAAGCCTCTATTCTATAGTCGTTTTCTAAAAAAGTATCTCTAGCATAGCCTGGTACCTTGGCAAATAGTTTTGTATATCCCTTTTGAGATGCAAGACTATCTAATTTTGGAATTATTGCAGGAAAGTCGGCCTGAGAGAGTTTTATCAAATATATTCGATCATTATAGGTTCCATGTTGAATATTGGAGTTCCCAAGAGTCGTGATGGAATCATACATTATCTCGTCTCTCGATCCGCTCTGTATTTTCTGGGATCAGTGATATGGTATCGTTAGCATCCGATAGAAGCTTTTCGATACCAACTGCTTTGTATTCCTCTGCTCCCTCAAGCTTGGTGTCTGATGGATTAAAACTCTTATTTTTAAAGATATCTACGTATGATTTAGGTTCTTCATAAGTCGTAATAATTCCTTCAAAGTTTCTAAGTACCACTTTATCAGGGGACCAGGAAAGAAGATAGTTAGGAGTAATGCGAATTTTTCCTCCCCCGCCTGGAGCATCAACAACGTATGACGGGATGGCGAACCCGCTTGTATGACCGATCAGGCTCTCCATAATTTCCACTCCTTTGCCGACAGGAGTGCGAAAATGTTTTAATCCTTCAGACAAATCACATTGGTATAGGTAGTAGGGTCGGACACGATTTTGGACTAGTTTATGAACCAGTTTTTTTATGATGCTCGGACTATCGTTTATCCCAGCAAGCAGAACACTTTGGTTCCCCAAAGGGATGCCAGCATCAGCTAAACGACTTAAAGCTTCCTTAGAGGACTTCGTTATTTCTCTTGGATGATTAAAATGTGTGTTTACCCATAGGGGATGATGCCTTTTCAGGACCGAAACTAAAGAATCTGTAACTCGATAGGGAAGGACAACAGGTATTCTCGTACCGATTCGAATAACTTCAACATGAGGAATCGTCCTTAATTCTGTTAAGAGCCAGTCTATGTCTTCATCAGACAGCAAAAAAGGATCTCCTCCAGACAACAAGACATCCCGGATGGCGGAAGTTTGCCTGATATACTGGATCCCGTTTAATAATATTTCTCTACTAGGAAGAAAACTCTCATCTCCAACTTTTCTTTTTCGGGTACAATGTCGGCAATACATAGAACAAGTTGCAGAGACTTGGAATAGTACTCGGTCAGGATAGCGATGAGTGATTCCAGGGACAGGACTATCTTTGTCTTCATCAAGAGGATCTCGCATCTCATAATCCCCTACCTGTAATTCGGATATGGAAGGAAATGCTTGTTTATAAATGGGGTCATTTACATAATCATCTGTATCGATTAACGAAAGGTAATAGGGGGTTATGGACAGGGGAAATTTAGCTATGGTTTCTTGAAGTTGCTTTTTCTCCGATTCTTTAAATGTGACACCTAGGAGTTTTTCAAACATATCTATATCCCGGATAGAATGCTTAAGCTGCCATTTCCAGTCTTTCCAATTAGATATTTTTGCACTTGAGCTTATTTTCTCGGCGATTTCTTGCTGGCCTTTGTTATAGATTTGGTCCACTAATGACACTCCAGACGTTGTTAGATTTGTTTTACTAGTGTTTCATACATAGTGCTAGTTTATGCCTTGTAAATAACAGCTGTCTAGAACGGATCAGTTAGTTAATTTCTCGGACGACAGATTTAATGCATTAGTTTCCTTATAGGCACCTTAGAATTTTTGGGTATAGTATAAAGAAGAATGCTAAAATTGGGGGGATTGTGTTGAGAAAATTGATCATTGGTATTTTTGCTTTTATGGCAGGGCTCATTCCAGGTTTCTTCATCGTCTTTAACTCTGTTTTTTCCGATATCGGCGGCTCCTTTAGCGAACGACTAATTACATTCCTGCTCGTGATCTTAGCCTATGTAATACTAGGTTTTGTGTTTGGTTTTATAGACAGGAGTAAGTCGTGGTTGGTATGGGTTTGTGCGAGTGCTCCTGCAGTTCTAATTTTAGTCCTATATTCCTTTAAGGAGACGAGTCTTATAGGACTAAATATTCTATACGCTTGTCTAACTATCGGATCTTCATGGTTGGGGTTTGTTTTAAGCAGGCGTATTCGCCGAGGAAATTAAAAAGACGATTAAATAATCGCCTAATAGTCAGCCAATGGATATTCATCGCATAGATTTAGTAATGTTCGCCATTCTCATAGTAGCGTTGTTTTTCTAAAATCGTAAACATGATATCCACGCTGGGATAACCGGCTTCATTGATCAAGCGGGTTATGATTTGAGCTGCTAGGTCTTGAAGTTCTTGTCCGCGGTCAAACCACGCGACCTCGATAAAAGGATATCCAGGAACCACCTCTCCATTTAGGATATAGGTTGAGTTCATCACTTCAAGGGTAAAGTCGTCCTTTGGAGACAGTGTAAGTTGGGCAAGTTCGTCAATAAGCTGATTACTTAACTTACGTATGGTGTCTGTTTCGACTCCTCGAATTTTAATTTGTGGCATAATAATCCCTCCGTTTAATTGTTAAAACGTAATGTAGCTAGTCTATCCGTAGGCTAGCTACATTATATTTCGCCTAGTATATATTGTGTCAATCATAGGTGTTTTTACCAAACTGCTTTTAGGGGAAATTGAATTAAGTTATGGATGAGTGCATAATGCTGTTGAAGCGTGCAAAGCCTATACTTATTGCTGTTTTTTCGCAGAGAATCACAGATATGTCTGCATTAAACAGTATGCTTAAAACTAAAACTAAGGGAGGATGCTAATGAACAACCAAGAGGTTATTGAACAAACCTTACAAAACTATGATACTGCCAACGATGCCCTGCTAACTGAATGGGATAATCTTGATCCAAATCTCTTAGATATCATTCTACAAAAACAGCAAAACCGCCTCGAACAAATTGCTGAACGGATCTACCACGAAGAATTAAACGAAAATGCGGAATCTGAAATTATTCAAAACACCTTAGCTCACTATGATTGGGCTAACGAATATCTTTATGAACACTGGGAGACTCTACCATTTGTTGAACGATTATCTATTATGCAAAAGCAATGGAACCGTCTTCAAGAGTTACGTAACCGGACTAGGGTAACATATCAGTAAATAAAATTGGAACATAGATGGTCTTCTTGAAGAATAAAGCCAACACTTACAAGAAGATCAAGAATAGGAACTGGAGCATAAATTGTTAACCACAATTAAATGCTTCAGTTTTTCAATATCACGTTTAAGACTTCCGCTTCGTGGGAGCCGTCGCACTCAGCTAATAGAGTATAACCGAAGACGCCTCCACTGTCACGTTAGTCGTAAAGTTTCATAACATTAATGTAATAGTCCATAGGAATGGAGAGCAACGAATATGTTGGAAATACCAGCGAGACATTTTTCTCGATACTACGAGATCCTTTCTGTTTTTATAAGACATGGACTGGGTTATTTGTTTATCCCAGGGAATTTAATGCCAAGACAGGAAGAGGACTTAACTATTATAGGAGTTCGTCTGAGAAACGCTCTCGCGGAACTTGGTCCGGCTTTTGTAAAAGCTGGACAGATAGCAAGTACTCGGGGGGATCTTATTCCCCAACCCATTGTCCAGGAATTAGCCAAACTTCAAGATCGAGTTCATCCACTTTCCTTTGAGGTAGTGCGGCGAGTTCTCGAAGGATCTTTACAATCCAGCCTAGAATCGATTTACAAAGAATTTAACCCTGTTCCTCTTGGGGCAGCATCGATTGGGCAAGTGCATCGGGCAGTTTTGCATAATGGAGACAGGGTGGCCGTGAAAGTCCAGCGACCATTCCTTCGAGAAACTGTTAAAACAGATATAGAGATTTTCCTGCTCCTTATCAACAAAATTGAACAGAATACCCAGTGGGGAAAACGCTACCCCTTTCGGATGATGCTAAAGGAATTTTCCGACACAATAAATAGAGAACTTAATTTTCTTAATGAGGGTCGAAATGCTGAAAAACTTGCGAAATTAAATAAAAGAAACTCTAGTGTTGTAATTCCGAAGATTTACTGGGAATTTTCTCGTCCTTCAGTCTTAACTATGGAGTATATTTCGGGAATTCCATTACATCAAATAATAGATTCTCAGAAGACATCTTATGATGTTCATCGTATTGCGAGTTGCTTGAGTAAAGCGCTCTTCCAGCAAATCTTTTTGGAGGGGTTTTTCCACGCGGACCCTCATCCTGGTAATGTTCTTATTTCACCAGGGGGAAAAATTGGGCTAATTGACTTTGGGATAATTGGGCATCTATCCCAGTCAAGGAGAGATCATATTTTATCATTGGTTTCCGGACTCATAAGAGCAGATAATCCATTAGTTTTCAAGACGCTTTCGCAAATGGGCATACTTCCCGATTCATTTGACCTGTTTCATTTTGAGAGAGACCTATTAACCTTGCGTCGTAAACATTTGAGGGCAAAGAAGTTCAATATGGGCCAATCAATTCAGGGCTTCATGGACATCATCTTTCGGCATGGAATTATTATTCCCTCTGAATTTATTCTTTTAGGTAAATCGCTGCTGACTCTTGAAGGGACTTTAAGTGGGCTAGATCCTAATTTTAGCCTAATTAATCAAGCTAAACCCTTTATACGGCGGTCTGTCTGGGGAATATACTGGAGGAATTTGCGGGATAAGTTTAGAGGGACTAGGGAGACAGACACAACTAGTTTGCCCATAAACATACAATAGAAGTATAAAAAGGTGTAATTGGAAATATTGGCCACAAACCAGGGCTTCTCCGCTAAGCTAACCGTGCGAAGACAGTGTCTGAAAGAAGAGCTAACCCGTGCGAAGACAGTGTCTGCAAGAAAATCTAACCCGTACGAAGACAGTGTCTTCGTGTGTGTGTGTGTTGTGTGTCGTGTTGTGTGTGGGTGGGTGAGCAAGTTTTCTTTGCTGAAATTATTTAATGGAAGGGAGACCTCCAGTGGAAATAGGAATGCTGGCGCTTCTTGGAAAGACAGTATCGCTTATGGAAAACTTAGGATTTATGTGGATTGTGCACACAGGTTTTGAACTAAGACTTTGGGAACGCCTTTTTAAAGAAGCTTCTAAAGAACAGATCCTTGCAGAAAATTCGAATTGGGACTCACTGTTACTTGACCATTGGCTTGAACAAGCAAGAGTTCAAGAACTGATAGTTTTCAAACATGGAAATTATAAACTAAGTAAAATGGGAAAGGCCATTTATGATTACCGTGACTATGGCTTAGAAGCAATGTACAAAGAGTTTGCTCTTCATTGGGGGCCATGCTTTGCGAAATTGCCTGATTTGATGAGAAAGGAGATATCGCAAGATCAGTTGGATCGTGAAATGGAAAACGAGCTTATTTCCAGAGCCTCAAAAGCCTCAGAACCCTTTGTCTGGCCATTATTACGGGGAAAATGCGAAAAGGATCGTTGGGATAACGTTCTAGATGTAGGCTGCGGTGAAGCGGTGCTTTTACGAAGGCTTGTTGAAGAATTCCCAAGTTTAAAGTGCGTCGGACTCGAGATTAATCCGTCGGTAGCTAATAGGGCTGCTGCGCTAACAGAATCTTATCGGGAACAAATTCGAATCGTTGCAACGGATGTTTTTGAGTTTACGGACACTTTGGGGGCCTTCGATTGTTGTCTGCTGAATAATAATATCTACTATTTTAGTAGTGAACAGCGCGTAAATCTTTTGAATCTTATTAAGGGTTTATTAGTACCTGGAGGTCAAATTGGGATTTTAACAGCATTGCGTGGAGTTAATGCTTCTTTTCAACTATTTAATACGCATATTCCACAAAACTTAATGAGCTTTTTCCTGTCTTGCCACGAGGGTTTTGATGGATTGCCTCTGGAAAAAGAAATGCTGGATCTCTTAGATCAAACGGGTTTCACAGAGGTTGAGGCGATTCCGCTCCCGTTTAAGGTGTCCCATTATTTTTTTGCTAAAAAGCCATCGGTTTAGAATAGATTGTAAGTATTTAAGAGGTCGTTTGAGGAAGTAGGGAGTAAATGATTGAGGTTAAAGGTTTAACCAAAGTATATCGTCAAGAGGGACGGGGAATATGGAATATTAGCTTTCAGGTCGAACCTGGAACAGCCTTCGGATTTCTCGGTCCGAATGGAGCGGGAAAGACAACGACCATCCGTCTTTTAATGGGTTTTTTAAAGCCTGATTCCGGACGAGTAACGATTAAGGAACTTGATTGCTGGCGAAAAAAGACGGAAGTAAAGAAGTTCGTCAGTTACCTTCCTGGTGAACTTCATTTTATTGAGAACTTAATGGGAGAAGATTTTTTAGATCTTATCGCGGGAATGCATGGCTATGATCGGCGAATAAAGAAAAATAGAGATTATTTGTCAGGTGCCCTTGAATTAGATTTAAAGATACTGATTCGTAAGATGTCTAAAGGAATGAAACAGAAGTTAGGGATCATCGCTGCGTTAATGTTGGATGCCGAGGTGCTCATCCTTGATGAACCGACATCCGGACTCGATCCCCTTATGCAAAAAGTATTTCTTGATTTAATCCTCGAGGAAAAGAGGAAGGGGAAGACCTTATTTATGTCCACCCATCAATTTTCAGAAATTGAGCGATCCTGTGAACAAGTTGGGATTATACGAGAAGGTAAACTTCTTGCCATACAATCTATTTCTCAGCTCAGAGAAGCGGAGTATCAAACCTTTGAAATTGAAGTTGATAGTGACGAGGATGTGGAACTTCTAAGAGAGAGCCCCTTAGATCTAACCCCTATTCAAGGGAAATGCTTTGTCGTTCGTGTAGCTGGTGATCTGGATAACTTGTGGTTAACTCTCGGACAAGTGCGTGTTAAACGCTTTAAAGAACACTTTATGGAGTTAGAAGAGGCCTTTATGGATTATTACCGATAGTCTCGTTGTTTGGCTGAAAGACCAACGACAAACTTTAAGGTGGGTTAACTATGAATAGAGCATTGTTTCGGGCAATGTATAAACAATATCGCAAGAAAGTAGCAGCTATTTCAACGGGGATCTTTCTTTATCAAGGACTCTTAACTTGGGTTTATCCCATAATTGCAAAAAACCCAGCCGTTATAGATATCGCAGAGACCATGCCATCTACTGTAAAGACTGTTTTTGGGGTCTCGAAAAATGCACGAACTGATACATTTGAAGCGTTTATTTCGGGCCAGTTTTACGCTAGGATTTGGGTTATGCTCATGGCTTTATATGGAGTACAAACCGCGAATGCCTTACTTGCGGAAATGGTGGAGGACGGATCTTTGGCCTTACTTCTTTCCACACCAGTATCTCGAAGTGAGATTCTTTCAACTCAAACTGGAGTTTTGCTTAGTACAAATGCTATTCTAGTCGCTGTAACGATTGTCGGACTATTCATCGGTACGTTCTGCTCGGGTATAGAAATTAATCATTTCAATTATTTACTCTTGGGAGTGCTAGGAATTGCCTTTTTCTCAGTGATTGAACTATATAGTCTTTTCTTCTCAGCATGGTTTGTTGAGGAAGAACGGGCCTTAACTTATGCTGTTGGGTTAACGATGGCCTTTTACGGTTTGGATATTGTTGGAGGACTTAGTGATAAATTATCCTGGGTGAAAAACTTCTCCCTTTTTCAATGCTTTCAGCCACAAGAGGTGCTAGAGGGAACAGTTAACCCAGTATTGACTATCATAGGTCTTAGTGTCACTTCGGCAGTGCTATGGTTTTTGACACAAAAGGTGTTTGAGAAACAGGATCTAGCAATTTGATTAAATGTAAAATGTGGCGCCTATCATAACAGCGCCACATTGGTTCAATGGGGAAGTTTTCTGTGAAGTAAGGCATAGTACATAACCAAGGCTAGGAGGGCAAAGATGACTGAGCTGCCGTACATGTATATATAGCCCAGTTGTTGGGCCAAGAAGCCGAGAGTAACGGCACCTAGGCCAATACCTAAGTCCATTGCTACCGCAAAGGTGGCATTAGCGGCCCCTCTACGTTCAGGCGGAGCAAAGGAAATGACTAGGGCATTTAGAATTGGTTGGACGGTTCCAAAGCCAAGGCCGTAGATAATCCCGACGAGCAGAAACATAGATAATGAGGTTGCTTTGGTCAGCAAAAGAAGGGCAGTTGCAATTAATAATATTCCGGGAGCTAGAAATCTTCGCGGACCATACCGATCCGCTAGTTTTCCAATGATGGGACGGCCGATTAATAATACAAAGGCATAAACCGTAAAAAATACCCCGATGTTTTTCACGTCTCGGTAATCCGCGTAAGAAGGTAAGAAACTAACTATTCCACCGTATGTTAAAGTGATAAAGAACAAAACAATAGCGGGAGGCAGCGCGGTTTTTTCCAGAATAACCCCTTTGACTTTTGGAGTTTGGGCGGCGTTCTGGCTTTTTCGAGGTGTTTCATAATTAATAAACAATGAGCCTGATAGGCCAAAGGCGGCTATAATTGCTGCACTTGTAAATAAGAAAGTGTAACTCTTATATTCGACTAGGTATAATCCTAACGCTGGACCGAGAGACATGGCGATGGTGGCAGCTATTCCGTAATAGCCCATTCCTTCAGCCCGTCGAGCAGCAGGGATTACGTCTGAAGCCATGGTTCCTGTAGCGGTCGTGGATGCACCCCATCCGATACCATGAACGACTCTTAGAGATAGTAGGGTAACAATAGTGAAGGCTAGGTTGTAGGCAAGTACGGATACAAGAAAAATAATAACTCCAATGACTAGTATTACTTTTCTACCCTTTCGATCAAGCAGATTACCAAACCAAGGCCGTACTACAACAGCAGAGAGGGTAAAAATGCCGACAATCGTTCCGGCAACAGTCTCGTTACCTCCTATGGTCTGGGCATATAAAGGAAGGGTTGGGAGAAGCATATACATTGACATAAACATTAAAAATGATACAAATAAGATTAAGAAGAAAGTTTTATTCCAGATCTGGGCTTCAGGTGCGGAGTTAGTCTTGCTAATGTAGATTTTTTTACCTCCCTCGATGTTTATTTCAGGAAATACCTGAGGTTCATAGTACCTTCAATCTCAATATACAATTAATAAGTTGCTATGGCAACTAGTTTTAGAATGGTGGTTCTTATGTTGAATTCAGTAAATAAATATCATGGTAAATAAGCAAAACATGAAAATATAATTCGACTTATGAAGGGATTTTTCATTACTTTGCTGAAGTTTATTAGATCGTGATAAAAATGCGGTTGAACATAAACCATGGGACCTACAAGTTAATGATCTTAGTGAAGGCCTTAGAAAGGGAGCGACAGACATTTGAAAGAAGTTACGGCAGCGGTGATCATAAAGGATAAGAAAGTTCTGATTGCCCAACGGACAAAGGACGATAAATTAGCGGGAAAATGGGAATTCCCAGGGGGCAAAATTGAACCAGGAGAGACTCTACAGGAATGTTTAAAACGTGAGATTAAAGAAGAATTAGAGGTTTATATAGATGTTTTGGATTTCTTCGGAGAAAGCATATATAACTATCCAGGGGGTACCATCAAACTGATGGCGTATTGGTGTAAATGGATTTCGGGCGACTTCACCTTGAAAGTCCACAGCCAAATTGTGTGGGCAAATCGGAATGAATTAGATTTATATGACTTTGCCCCTGCAGATATTCCCTTGGTGGAAAAACTAAAGCAGGCAATCGCCTTAGAGTCCTGCAGTGGAGACAATAAGCATGAGTAGTTTTATAAGTGATCTTAATCATAAGAATATGGCCGCCGGAATTGCCTCAGGACTTTTAGCGATAACCGGTCCACCGGCTATTATATTAGAAGCCGCATCAAAGGGTAACTTTACAATGACTCAGACGATTCTTTGGATGTTCTCAGTCTATGTGTTTGGTGGAATCTATAGTATTGTGATTCCTATGTATTATCGCATGCCCATCGTGGGCGCCCATTCCATTACAGGAGTTGCCTTTCTCGCGACGGTTACGACCCAGTTTACCTATCATCAGTTAATTGGTGCCTATATTTTTTCAGGGCTCCTAATGCTGATGATTGGATATCTTGGTGTTTTTTCGAAGCTGCTCGAATACGTACCTAAACAAATCATCTCTGTGATGTTAGCAGGAATGATTACAAAGTATATGGTTAGTTTTATTACATCTTTCCATCAACTTCCGTTGGTTGGTGGAGTATCTCTTGTTTCATATATTATTTTCAGCAAAGGTCATAATCGGATTCCGCCCATGGTAGCGGCCATTGGGACAGGGTTTGTGCTTTTAATCTTGACCCAACCCTTAAATAGTGTCGGATTGGTATCAGCGTTTGTTCTCCCAACTCCTCAAATCCCTGTATTTAATCTCCTAAGCTTCCTCTCGGTCTCCGTTCCGCTTGCCTTACTAATATTGAGTAATGATGCAGCGGTTGGGATAGGAGGCTTGGAACAGAATGAATATCACCCTCCAGTGAATCGGGTTATAGCTTTTAGCGGCATGTTTTCAATCATAACCAGTTTTTTCGGAGGTCAATCAGCAAATATTGCAGGGATGATGACAGCGATTTGCTCGGATAAGGAGGCAGGTCCGAAGGAGGCGCGCTATATGGGAGCCGTTGTCTCAGGGATGATCATTCTTTTATTCGGCTTATTCGCGTGGAAGCTGGTCCCCTTGATTCAAGGCCTACCTTCTGAGTTTGTTTCAATCCTTGTTGGTTTTGCTCTGTTAGGCGTATTTGGAAATAGTTTATCCGTAGGCTTCTCAAAACCAACCATGAAATTGAGTACTGCCTTTACATTTGTCATCGCAGTCTCGAATATTACAATCTATAATATCAGTGCTCCGGTGTGGGCTTTGGTTATGGGGACCTTTATTGCGCGATATGTCGAAGAAAACTAGAAGCTATTTTATGGATTATAACTATTACTAACTTTCTCCACGGGTCTCTATTTATGATATAATTGTAAGCAGTAAATCAATTAAAATTAACAGATACTCCACCGTTATCGTAGATGGGGAATACTCTGTTCCCAATAAAGTATTCGTTGGAGAAAGCTGAAAGAGAGGGAACAAAATGATTATTACCGGAGCAGAGGCGATTATTGAATCTCTTAAAAATGAAAAGGTTGATGTAGTGTTTGGCTATCCCGGCGGAGCAGTGTTAACACTTTACGATGCTTTGTATCAAGCGGACTTTAGACATATTCTAACTAAGCATGAACAAGGAGCAGTCCATGCGGCGGATGGTTATTCCAGGGCTACTGGTAAAGTGGGAGTTGTTATTGCCACCTCTGGCCCGGGGGCTACCAACCTGGTGACAGGAATTGCCACAGCCTATATGGATTCTATTCCGCTAGTGGCTATTACAGGACAAGTATCTGTACCTCTAATTGGGAGGGATTCTTTCCAGGAGGCGGACATTCGTGGTATTACAACCCCTATTACTAAACACAACTATTTAGTAAAGAAGGTTGAGGACTTACCTGCTGCCCTTAAAGAGGCCTTTTATATTGCGCGCACTGGTAGACCTGGGCCTGTTGTCGTTGACATCGCGAAAGATGTCTTTGCAGCTTCTTTTGATTATCAATACCCCAATGAAGTTAAGCTTCGTGGCTATCGCCCCGTGTATGCCGGGAATTCTGAAATGATTGACAAGGTCTATGGGGAAATGAGGTCGGCTCAAAAGCCGTTAATTTTTGTT
The DNA here is from genome assembly GCF_014237355.1 of Desulfosporosinus sp. NCBI lineage: Bacteria > Bacillati > Bacillota > Clostridia > Eubacteriales > Desulfitobacteriaceae > Desulfosporosinus > Desulfosporosinus sp. The sequence goes on along the minus strand of NZ_JABZFS010000039.1, from coordinate 84,382 downwards.
GGCGGCGGGGTCAATTTGTCAGATTCCTCTGAGGAGTTAAGAGATTTGGTTGAACAGACTGGATTTCCAGTTATTTCGACATTGATGGGTTTAGGTTGTTTGCCGAATGACCATCCTCAATTTCTAGGTATGGTTGGAATGCATGGAACCTATGCAGCGAATATGGCTACCACGGAGTGTGATTTGCTATTAGGAATTGGGGTTCGTTTTGATGATCGAGTGACTGGACTCCTAAGCAAGTTTGCTGCAAAGGCTAAAATCGTACATTTTGATATCGATCCAGCAGAAATTAATAAAAACGTTTTGACACACATACGTGTTGTTGGAGATATCAAATGGTCAATACCTGCCTTATCCCAACGAGTTAAGGAGGTTCCCGGCGAGCTCAGGGAACAAGTTCGATCTTGGCTGGAGAAAGTGAGAAACTGGTATATAGAAAAGCCTTTAACCTATGAACAAGATAAAGACCATGTTATGCCCCAAGGGATTGTCGAAAAAGTTAGCCAGTTGACTCAAGGGGATGCTGTGATTGTGACGGATGTAGGGCAACACCAGATGTGGGTTGCACAATTCTACGGTTTTAAAAATCCTCGCTCCCTGCTCACGTCTGGTGGGCTTGGTACTATGGGCTATGGTCTGCCTGCTGCTTTAGGTGCACAATGTGGACTTCCGGATCGACCTGTTATCCTCTTTGTCGGGGACGGCGGGGTTATGATGAACTGCCAGGAGTTGGCTACGGTTGCGGAGTATAATTTTCCGGTTAAAGTCCTTATCTTAAATAATCAGTGCTTAGGCATGGTTGCTCAGTGGCAGAGGATGTTTTATGGTGGGCGCTATTCTCAGACAAGTCTAAAAGGATCAGCCACAGATTTTGTAAAATTGGCTGAAGCAATGGGTGTGGCAGGTCTGCGGGTTACCAAGCCAGAAGAACTAGGAAGTGTTCTTGAACAAGCCTTGGCTATCCCAGGTCCAGTGGTGGTGGACATACGGATTCCCGAAGTATTAGACGTACTGCCTATGGTTCCTGCGGGTGCATGTTTAGATGAGATGATGATGGGAGGAGTAGAGGGATGAAGCATACACTCGCTGTATTAGTAGAAAATAAACCAGGAGTTTTGACTCATATTTCTGGACTAATAAGTCGACGGGCATTCAATATAGAAAGTATTGCGGCAGGGTATACCGAAGAACCCGATACCACTAGGATTACGATAGTGGTTGAAGGAGATGAAAAAGAGCAGGAACAGGTGGTCAATCAGCTTTCTAAGTTAATCGATGTCATTAAAATTAGTGATTTAACGGCGGTGGAATCGATTCAGCGTGAGTTAGCCTTAATTAAGGTAAAAGCAAGTATGGCCACACGCTCGGATATTATTAATATTGTCGAGATTTTTCGAGCGAGCATTGTCGATGTTAACAGAGAGACAATGGTTATCGAACTTTCCGGGGATGAAACAAAGATCGATGCCCTCTGCCAAGTCTTAGAAGAAGATCATGGCATCATAGAAATCGTTCGCACGGGTAAGATTGCTGTTTCACGGGGACCAATTCCGGCAAAAGATCAGTAAACTAAAAAGAACAAGGTGTTTCGCAGGTTAATGCGGAGCACCTTGTTTTTGTTTTACGCTTCCGGTAGAGGATTTTTATAATAGTTATAGATACCAAGTAAAATGGCACTGGCAACATTCTTTTGGAAGGTAGGATTTTGTAATCTTGCTTCCTCATAGGGATTGGAGATGAAGGCAGTTTCAAGCAAAATTGAAGGCATGGTTGTATTACGTAACACATAGAAGGATGCTTGTTTGAGTCCTCGGTTATTTGTCTTAACTGTGTCGATGACTGCAGATTGGATGCTATTGGCGAGATGTAGGCTCGCATAGTTTTTGGGATTATCTTCAGAATAGTAGGTTGAAGTGCCTTGAATAGTCGGTTTAAGATTAGCATCATTATGAATGCTGATAAATAGATCAGCTTTCGATTTATTGGCTATGGTTACCCGAGCTTGGAGGTCTTCGATTTCTGAGTAGTTATCACAGGGTGAGATGTCTTTATCTCGTGTAAGAAGAACGGTTGCTCCTGCTTGTTTTAAAGTATCCTCCAAAGCAAGGGCTATTGCTAAGTTGTTGTTCTTTTCATGAGTTTTATTGGGGCCACTTGCCCCTTTATCCGGTCCGCCATGTCCAGGGTCCAGCATAATCGTCTTGCCAGCCAGGGCGTTAGCCGGGATTTCTTGAAAAGGATTGATAAGAACTTCTTTGGACGGATCATAAGTTGTGTCAGGGGGTGAGGGAGTAATAGGATCCTCTGCAGGAGGTGCATCATCGTCATCCCCCCTTGATGGAGGAGGATCTGGTTTTTTTATTTCTGAGGGAAGAGGGGGGAAGTCCTTTAGATTGTCCTTGTAGTTTGAAGACTTTTTACCCTCAATGATGCTTTGGGAAGTAGGACTTATAATCGCCGTCCCGCCTAGGATGTATACTTGACCATTTACCGTTAAATCAATTGAGGGAGCAGAATTACCGTTGTTGGGAGTAGTGCCGTTATTGGATGTAGAACTATTGTCGTTTGTTGTGGCAAGTGTGATGTAATCAGCAGAGACCCAGCCTGTTTTCGATTCATAGGTAGTCTTGTACCAATGGTCTTGTTGTTCAAGAAGCTCAACAGATGTAGCTTTTGGTATGGTGACAAGTACGTTCCCGGTGGAGGAGGGGGTTTCTCTAAGGTTCAAACCTCCCGAAGCACTGATGATCCCCTTTATGGATATTACGGCGAGATAATTTGCAGATACCCAACCTGTTTTGGATTGATAGGTGGTCTTATACCACTGGTCTTGTTTATCGCCAAGGTTAATAGTCGTTCCTTCTGGAATTGTGATAAGCACGTTCCCGGTGGAGGAGGGAGTTTCTCTAAGGTTTAAGCCACCGGAGGCAGTAATTTTTCCTTGTTTATGTAAATTACTAGCTGCCTTATCACTAGTATTATCCTCGCTGTTATCTTTAGGTGCTTGGGCAGGGACAGGAGGTTCTACTTTCATATGTTCGCGCATGATGGTATAAACTGAGGGTGGAATGTCGTTTATTTCTGTAAGTAAAAGAGGTGCTTTGAATTTGGAAGCAAGAACGGTGCCGGCAACCGCGTCTGGGAATGTGATACCGGAAGCTAAGAAAAGGTCGATTGATTGGTAAGTGTCCTTCATATGAGAAACGACTTCCGCATTCGTTCCGTACCGGTCATAACCCGCCAAACGAGTTTCTACGGTGAAGTTGTTTTTCTTTAAGTTATCTGAAGGAATGACTGCTTCCCCCCCGATCACGATCAAGTGCTGAGGCCTAGCTTCTTGGTAGTATTTAATAACAGAATCAGGAAGCTTAGTTGAGGTAAGAACAATGGGAATCTGCCTTATACCGGCAAAGGTTGCTGCTGATAGAGCATCAGGGAAATCATCACCATTGGCCAGAATCAAGGAATCGCTGGATAATTTTTTGGCAAGAAGTACGGAAGTTTCGTAACGGTCAAACCCGCCAATACGTTCCCAGTCTATTGATAATTTTTCTGTTAATTCCGTTTCAATGGCAGGTTGCAGACAAGCAGTTCCGCCCAGTAGGATGACTTTTTGAGGGGATAATCTCTGCAATTCTTGAATTACCCGGGGGTCAATTGCTTCTCCTCTGGTAAGCAGAATAGGCGCATTTAGGCTAACTGCGAAAGGGGTTGCGGCTATAGAATCCGGGAAATCGTTGTATTCACATAGAATAACTGTCTGAGCTGAGTTCCATCCTTTTTGTGATATTTTAAGAGCTGTTTCAACTCTATCTTGTCCAGCAATACGCTCTGTTGAATAAGCTAAGGGGCTTGCTTGGGTTATGAAAGGCGTGCATAAAGTAAGTGCAAGCGTAGTAATGACAGATAAAATGAGCTTTTTCAGAAGGTTCACCCTTTCTTTAATCGAGTTATGTCGATTATACCATAAAAATCAAAAGTATTTGATGCAGTTTTGATTAAGATCTCCAAAAAGAATGAACATCTTAGAAAGTCAAAAAAACAGTAAAATTGGCTTAGAAGCCCTTTCTTACTGTCTTAGTGGAACTGGTTTAACTATAGTGGACAAAGAGTTTGTGATTGAATAGAGTTAACTAGCTGTCCTAAACCTTACAAAGAAGGTTGTTCCTTGAGAACCAGTATCTACATCGATTCTGGCATTATTTCGTTCTGCAATAGAATAACATGTCGCTAAGCCTAATCCTGTTCCCTTTTCCTTAGTGGTCAGGAAGGGAGTACCTATTTTTTCAAGAACCTCGGGTTCAATACCTGTGCCTTGATCTATGATTGATAGGACAGTTTCATCCCCATCCATAAACGTTTTGATAGTAACTTGTCCGCCTTTTTTCATAGCTTCGATACCGTTACGTACTAAGTTAAGTATTAGTTGGTGGATTTCATTTTTGTTGATTTTTAGATCTGAAACAGGGAGCTTTTCTAATTGAACACTATTATCGGAGTTTAAAGCATCTGCCTGAAGTAAAGGATAAAGATCGTCGATGATCTTGTTTAAGTTTTGCAATTGAACATTAGAGGGCTTGTTACTAGATAGGGATAGAAAGTCCGTGATGATAGAATTAGCGCGATCGAGTTCTTCAATCATAATGGAAAAATAGTCCTGATACTTAACACATTCTCTCTTTTCGCCGAGTATCTGAAGGAAACCCCGCACAGTTGTCATAGGGTTACGTACTTCATGTCCTATACCTGCTGCCATTTGTCCGATAAGATTTAGCCGATCGAGGCGCAGTAGTTCAGTTTCATTGCGTATTTGATCCGTAATGTCCAATATAACCATCAAAATGCATGACTCTCCTTGGAGCCAGATCTTCTGGGTAGAGAACAATCCCTCTCTTACTATTCCATCTTTGGTTTGGAAGAAATAGCGTTGATTTTTGAGTGTTTTATGCTCGGATACAATCTCAATTTGACATTGTTCGATAACGTCAATGGGATAAAAATTTAGATCGTGAGTTGTTTTGCCAAGAACTTCTTCTCTGATATAGCCAGTTGTTTGAAGCCACATGTCATTAACGTCAATGAACCGACTCTCCTTGATGGAAAGAATTGATTTTGAGACTGGGCTATATTGAAACGTTTTATGAAATCGTTGTTCCGAGCGCTGAAGTTTTTCATAGGGAAACATGACATAACTCGCAAATACAGCTCGTAATAAAAAGTAGTAATAAACGATTTTCAAAACATGTCCTAGCACATTATAGAAGTTTGTAATGGTTGTAAAAACTGTGAAACATAATTCCGCAGGGATTGCAACAAGAATCGCAAGGATTAAATACTCTTTGGTGACTATGTCTTCTTGCAGGTACCCCTTTAATAATCTGTAAAGAAACAAGATAAACATGGCTATAATCACATATTCAATCACGATCTTTATAGGTGTTACCCCTTCGGGGGTTAGTAGGACTGGGAATAGGTGGGGGGTATAAAGAATCGATGCACCTACTGCGAATGAGAGAAAAACCGTAATTGCAAGGCCTTTATATCGGTTAATGAATCGACTGATTAAGGTTGTGCTTAAAAGCAGAAAGAGTGCCTCAAAGAATCGACCGGCTAGCCAATACTTAGCAGATAAATCATAGTGCCCATGAGGGTATAATCCGAGGCCTTGCCAAAAAAAGATATGTAAAATATCAAAAATTCCGACTCCTAGGAAACCGAATCCTAGAATTAGATTTATTTTTTGGATTTTGCTGACAAACCAAACGACCAAGAATGAGGATAATGCTATAAGGATGCAGAAAATCTCTAGCACTGTATGAATTACGACATAGGAAGTTTCCCATAATGGGAGAATTAGAAAGGAAGTAAATACGGAAAACATAATTAAAGATAAGAGCTTGAAAATAATTCGAGACCATGTTGGATCCTTTAATCTCAAAACTTCAGTTGCTACCAAGAAAACCTCACCCTTCTACTAAACACTTTAAAATGTGACTATTATAGTATTCTTTTCAAATTACGAAAACCCTCTATTCTTTTTTGTACACTATTCGATGGTTTGTTCACGGATATTACAACTATAAACAAACATTGACATTAATCTAAGCTAGATCTCCAAACTTTTAGGGCAATTTAATTGTTTTTACTTATATTAAATATAAACGGTTAATTACTACTCTGAAAACAAGTTAAGGCTAATGTCATCCTTGTAAGATAGCGAAGGATCTAGATCCTTCAGTCGTACCTCCTTCAGGATGACATAGCACTTAAGTCGCTTTCGTAGCAATTCTTCACGCGCTCCCGCACTACGATAAAATGACAAAGTGTACTGGATTTATCATTCATCAGTGGTACCGCACAGCGGCATGAGGGTCTATTAATAAAATTTAGACATTTAGTAGTTACTACTAGGGAACTGGCTTTAGAGTCTGTAAGAAAAAAGATCATACACTAGCAGGAAATTACTTTTAAGTGTCGAATCAATATTAACAAAGCAGTCCGATAATGTTTACACTTCGGATTGATCATCAACTATTATAGGTGCCCCGATGGGGAGAATAGGGAATCAGGGATTAATCCTGAGCGGACCCACCACTGTGAAAAGGGAGTCCCATACATTTTGCCACTGGCGATAGCTGGGAAGGCGTAGGGTGATGATGAACTTTGAGCCAGAAGACCTGCCTATAATAATGAGAAGCCTGCTTTGACCAGGCTTTGGTGGACGATGGTAAAGCCCCCAGTCTATGACTGCGGGCTTTTTCTGTCGTCTTTTTGGTATACAAGAGTCCATAGATACTCGCTAAAACTCTACGATTATCATTAAGCATTACGACGGGTTTATTTTGAAATTATTGGGAGGGGTAAATGTTGGAACAGGATTTGAGATTGTTTATTGAAAGAGTAAAAAAGCAGAATCCAATGGAAGTTGTTCATGTTCAAGAGGAAATCAACCCAAAGTATGAAATCAGTACTTTAATAATGGAGTTAGAGAAGGCCAGACGTTATCCATTGACGATTTTTAATAATGTTAAAGGGCATGATATTTCGGTTGTAACGAATGTTTTGGCTCCCCGCGAGCGTTTGGCGTTAGCTATGGATGTTCATCCCAAGGATCTCGCGGCAGAGTTTTCCAAGCGAATTAACCAGCGGATCGAACCAGTGGAGGTGGAGGAAGCTCCATTTCGAGAGAACGTTTTTGTAGGCTCAGAGGTCGATTTGTATAAGCTGCCAATTTTAACCCACTTCCCTATTGATGCAGGACCTTACATTACCGCTGGTTTAGTTATTGCAAAAGACCCTGTAACGGGTGCAGATACCGCAGGATATCACAGAATGCAGCTTAAAGGGAAGGATAAGTTAGGGATTAGCCTCCACTCTCGTCAACGTTTATGGGAGTATTTTCGCCGCTCAGAAGAACTAGGCAAATCCTTGGAGGCGTCTATAGTGCTTGGAATACATCCTAATATTTCCATGGGGTCCATGGCCTTAATTCCCTATGATCTGGGTAAATTTGCAGCTATGGGGGGGTTATTTGGGGCTCCTCTTGAGGTTGCCCGCTGTAAGACCGTGGATCTGCTGGTCCCGGCCTATGCTGAAGTGGTCATTGAGGGGGAAATTGTTGCGGGAGAACGAGAATCCGAAGGACCTTTTGCGGAATTTACAAATTATGCCTGTTATCGCAGTACAGAAAACGTGTTTAAAGTTAAAGGAATACAGTACCGTACGAAACCCCTATTCCAAGACATTACCCCAGGCATGAGTTCCGAGCATATTACGATTGTGGCAGTACAGCGAGAAGGGGACGTTTTAAATGCCCTGAATAGGACACTTCCCAACGTTAAAAGTGTTCATGCTCCCATCTCTGCCTGTGGATTGTTTCACTGTTATATTTCTATGAAAAAAATTGCGGAAGGACAGGCCCAGCAGGCAATCTTTACGGCCTTTTCCGTGGACCATAATCTTAAGATGGTGGTGGTAGTTGATGAAGATGTGGATGTCTTCGATGAAAGACAGGTTTTATGGGCCATGGCTACTCGACTACAAGCGGACAGGGGAGTAACTATCATACCTCAGCATATGGGAATGGGCTGTACTCTAGATCCCTCCAGCGATGACTTAAGTCGCACAGCTAAGATGGGGATTGATGCGACTAAACCGCTAGAAGGGTTTGCACCTACTATAGAAATGTCCGCCGAGGTACAGCAGAATATCCGTCGGTTTATGGGAACTTTTGGACTTGGATGAGGAGGAGACTATGTACGAAATTGCAGTTGATGTGGGAGGAACATTTGCGGATTTTATAGTGCGTGATCAACAGGGACGTGCATTTACAACGAAAGTTCCTTCGAGTCATGAAGACCCACTGGAACCGATTATAAAGGGCTTGAGTGAGTTAGCTGAGCAGTGTCGCCTCTCTCTCAAGGAGTTTCTCGGACAAACGAACAAATTTGTTCTTGGCACCACGGTTGGGATTAATGCCTTACTAGAGGGTCAGGGAGCCAAAACGGCTCTAATAACAACTGAGGGTTTTCGAGATGCTTTAGAACTACGTCGTTCACGTCTAGCAGAGCAGTGGGATTTTCGGGTTGCTTTGCCGCAGGTCTTAGTACCCCGTCATTTACGTATTGGTTTGAGGGAACGCATGGATTCTCAGGGTGTATCGATTAAAGCGGTGGACCACGGGCAGATTGAGGAAATAGCTCAGTTTTTGCGTCAAGAAGAGATAGAATCTGTGGCAGTATGTTTACTTTTTGCCTGCCGTAATCCTGCGCATGAAGTCGAGTTTAAAGAGGCTTTACAAGCACTTTGGTCTGGAGTTTTTGTCACACTGTCCTCAGAGCTTTCTTCCCAGCTTGGTGAATATGAACGAACGGTTACCACTGTTCTAAATGCTCGCTTAAGTCCCGTCCTAAGCAATTATTTACAAGACCTAAGGTCACTTTTGTGTGATAAGGGCCTTCAAGTACCCATTTCGATTGCCCAAAATGATGGCGGCTTAACGGATCTAATTCAAGCTAGCCAAAGCGCTGTCCATACACTTTTCTCTGGCCCGGCAGGAGGGGTAAAAGGAGGATGGGCTTTGGCTAGAGAGCAGGGATTGCCTGAATTAGTGGTGGCAGATATGGGAGGGACAAGCTTCGATGTTTCCTTAATCAGACAGAGCAAGATGGAGATGACTCCTCAAGCGGAGATCGCTGGATACCCTATCCAACTTCCAATGTTAGATATTCATACCGTCGGGGCAGGTGGAGGAAGTATTGCTTGGTTGGACAAAGGAGGAATGCTGCGAGTTGGGCCCCATTCAGCAGGTGCTAAGCCAGGGCCCGCCTGTTACGGTTTAGGGGGCCAAGAGCCGACGATTACGGATGCAGCTTTGATCATGGGTTTAATAGATAGTTCGAACTTTTTAGGTGGACGAATGACTTTGCAGAAAAAACAAGCCTATGAGGCTATTGACATAAAGATTGCTCAACCCTTAGGCTTGTCCGTCCCAGAAGCTGCCTATGCTATTTATCAAATCGCCCTCTCCTTAATGGTGGATGCTGTGTACTTAATGACCGTCAAAAAGGGGTATGATCCTCGTTCCTTTGCCTTGGCAGCCGTTGGTGGTGCTCTGCCGTTGTTTGCCACGACCTTAGCAGAAGGAGTGGGGATACGGCAAGTGGTGGTACCGGAACTTGCACCTGTTTTTTGTGCTCAGGGATTACATCACGCTCGTTTTCAGGTAGAGGCCTTGCGCAGTGTCTATGGAGTTTTGCGTGAGATACCTAGCTCAAGCTGGAATCAAGTTATACTTGAGTTGCAATCCGAGGTGGATCAAGAGTTATCACGTTTAGGCGTGTGCCCAAAACAACGTAAATATGTTTGGTCGGCGGATTTAAAGTACCCGGACCAACATCACGAAATAAACATAGATTTCCAAAGGGTTGCAGCGGATCCAGAGGTTTGGCAGCAGTTAGGCACGGAGTTTCATAAAACCCATCAGAAACTTTATGGCTATAGTCAGCCTGAGAAGTCTTTATTACTTGTCAATCTTCGATTACTAGCTCTGGAGAGGGAGGAATGTCTTCAGACTGAATCAGATCAAGTTGGGATCCAAGTTAACACTGGAAATCCATTCACCTGTAAGACTAGTAAGAGGATACCTAAATCGAATGAGCTAACCTCAGTCTATCTGCGGGGAGCTTTTCAGGAAGTAGATATCTTTCATTGGCGGGATTTATACCCCGGAATGTGTTTACAGGGGCCCGCATTAATCAAAAAGACCTTCACGACAATATTACTGGAAGAAAACTGTCAGGCAGAACTTGATCAGGCGAGGAATTTAAGGATTAAGATAGGAAAGGATGACGATAACTATGAATGCCAAAATGAATGAAGTAATCGAACGGGCTGTAATTGCTAATCGCTTGGATACGATTACTCAAGAAATGGGCTATGCCTTAGAGCGGTCGTCCCGTTCTCCTATTTTTGCTGAGGCCTGCGATTTCGCCTGTGGAATATGTAACGGTGAGGGGGATTTAGTCTCTCAAATAAATGGCATACCAATTCTTGCAGCAGCAGGAACCTTTAGTGTTAAAGAAGTGATCCGGAAATACTCTTCTGAGCAGATTGAAGAGGGGGATGTCTTTATCCTTAATGACCCCTATCAAGGAGGAAACCACCTTCCGGATATTGGGATTATTACTCCATTAGTCGTGGCTGGAGAGGTCTTATTCTATTGTGTTAGCAGGGCTCATCATGGAGATATCGGAGGGTCCGTCGCAGGAAGTTATAATGCTAAAGCAACTGAAATTTTTCAGGAGGGCCTGCGTATTCCACCGATTAAACTTGTGAGCAAGGGGCAAGTTCTTAACGAGGTTATGGACCTAATTCTACGAAATGTAAGAAATCCGCTGATGCTCCAAAATGATCTGTGGGCTCAAATGGGAGCCAACCAGATTGGAGTTGCTCGTTTAGCAGAGTTACTCAATGATTATTCTCCTGCTCGAATAAAAGGGACAGTAGAATATTTGCTAGATCACGCCGAAAACCTTACTCGTCAAGCTATTGAAGGTATGCCGGATGGAGATTACTCTGCCGAAGAGTGGGTTGATGATGATGGCTTTCAAGAGAATCCTATTAAGATCAAGGTAGAAGTAAGGATTAGAGGAGAAGAAATGACGGTTGATTTTAAGGGCACTGATCCTCAAGTCAAGGGCTTTGTAAACTCGGCGTTAGTAACCAGTACGACAGCTGCCTGGATTGGCGCCCTTTGGGCGTTAGGTCCAGACATTCCACGAAACAGCGGTGCTTTTAGAGCAATTAAGGTTCTTTTGCCAGAGGGCAGTTTAGTGAACCCCTATGATCCTGCGCCGGTTACCTTGAGTACGTTAACTCCGGCAAGTGAAATAATCAGCTCAATTTTCCAAGCTTTAGACTCTGTGGCGGGTCAACGATTGCCTGCTGGTTTTGGGCGTTATTGTGGGCCGTCGTTCTATGGCATCGATCCTCGAAACCAGGAATTTTATGTGGGATTTGCCTTTTGTGCCTTAGGTTCAGGTGGAGGAATATCTGGTAGGGATGGTTATCCTTATATGGCTCCCTTGTCCAATTATGGGGGGGTGCGAGCACCAAATATCGAAGCTAATGAAATCCAATACCCACATTTAACCTTGTGTCATGAAATGGAAATCGATACCAGTGGAGCGGGAACGTGGCGCGGGGGACCAGGTGTTCGCTATAGTATACAGTTTCAGGGTGACCCGACCAATATTGTGATGTTTGGTGATGGAATGAAAATTCCACCGTTTGGCGCAGCAAAAGGGAAGCCTGGAAGTTTGAACTACGTTGAATTGTTAACAATTAATGGGGAAAAGATTCCTCTAGAGAGCAAAGAACCTTCGCGCTCCTTGTCGAAGGGAACGGTACTGACCATGGTTTCCTCTGGTGGTGGTGGTTGGGGAGACCCTTGGCAGAGAGACCCAGGGAAAGTAGAGCAAGATGTCTTAGATGGTGTTATTTCCCGTGCGAAGGCCAGAGAGGATTATGGGGTTGTGGTTGTCGAAGAAGGTGTAGATTGGGCAGCAACGACTGAGTTGCGCTCTGTCTTGTTAGCGTAGTCCATAAATTGATTCCGTAAATGTCTTGGAGATATCTAACGAATACATCATTAGAAAGACTAAAACTCCGATTAGAACAAGATATGAAATACCAATCTTTAGCCTGAAACTGGGCTCAACGCTCAGGTATTGGGCAGTAACTGATTTTTGGCGATACATGGTTAGGACTTCATAAGCCCCGAAAAGCACGATAATAAGTAGTATATAGGCATGTAGTTTCCAAATGAGGAACAGAGCCATCACTAAGCCAATCACCCAGATAAAGGGAGAGATTGCCTTCGAGATTCTGCCCCCATCTAAGGAGCCGAAGGGAAGTAGATTAAAAAGATTTATGAAGGCACTGACATAGGCCAATCCTGCCCAATAGGGACTGCTTGTCAGCATGTAGAGACCTAAACAAACAAAGGTAATCAATGCCCCAGCTGCTGGACCACCAATGGCTGTTATGGCTTCTTCCCGAACAGAATTAGGCATGCTCTTCATTCTAATAAAGGCACCAAGAAAAGGAATAAATGTTGGAGCAGAAACATCTAGACCAAGTTTCTTACTGGTTACGTAATGACCCATCTCGTGAATGAAAATTACTCCAACAAAGCCTACAGCAAATAGCCAACCATATATTTGAGCATAGAGTAATGCCGTCAAACCCATAGTTATAAAGGTCCCTGCAAATTTTGAAGCCTTTAATAAGGTAAACAGCAGTTTGCCGATTACAGCTAGTTTACCAAAATTTAGAAAACCTAAGATTGCTGTGATCACGATACTCAGGATGGCTTTAGAATTTCTTTTCCTTGGTTTTTCTACGAGATCGTAATCAGGTTTATTCTCGTCGTGAAGCATATAATAGTCTCCCTTACTTATTCTGATTATCTTGGAATTACCTTTATATTAATAGTAATCAGTTGCATATTTAAATAGAAGATACCTAGGCCTATTTTATCATTGATATTCCTTTTTCAGAAGAGCTATTAAATTGATGAGGGATAGATCTTTGCCTCATTAGAGGTATTTGGATACTTATTTCAGAAAAGTTTATAATTTGTTTATAAATTGTTTAGAGAAATTCAAGACAATTCGCTTAAACTATAGTTAGAGAGCTTCCTAAAGGGAGTGTTCCAACGGAGTCTTGTTGCCAAGGCCTGGTCCATGACACAGTTGGATATCTGAGCGGTAAGCCCAGACGTGGGCATATGCCGCTCAGAGGACACTTATTTAATAATTCTGCACGAACATTTCAATTTCTTCTTAATTTGTGGTTAATTGAAAGGGAGGGAATCGTATGGAAGGACTAGATTTTTTGCTAACAGCTATCTGTTTTTCAGTTTTGGGTTATGGATTATGCTATATGACTCTTTCAGTTAATCATAAATCTAAACCTCAAAATGTGAATACTGAAAATTCAATGCAGCGGTAAGACGGATCTATTAAAAAGGGACCTAATACATGAGTCAGGTAGATTTGTAGGGAAGATATGAGGGTGTGACGGACGAAGGTTTGTTATACCCTTTTTGTTATATTGTCAAAAGCATAAACTTGCGTTACATTACAAATATTGGTGGAATCAACAAGGTTAATTTTAGTGAAAAATTGACGGCTTTATTGTATAATGCTGAAGATGACAATCATCCAACGTAGCTGCTTAAAGCAGCTACTATTCTTTGTCTTATTGATAGATTTGAAGGATTACCAGGAGTATAAACTAGGAATAGAGGGATTTAAATGAATCCGAAACAGCTAAACTATAAAATGCCACCGGAATGGACTAAGCATACTCGGACCTTTATTTCATGGCCTGTAAAAGCGTCCATGTGCTATCCCGAGAACTATGAGGAGGTCTGTCAGGGTTACACAGAAATCATCAAGGCGATTGCCGAATTTGAGCCTATAACCGTCGTAGCAAATTCTGAGGATTTTAAGAAGCTTTCTTGCCTATTTCAAAATGAGCGGATTGAAATCCTTGAGATCGAGCATAATGATGCATGGCTAAGGGATAATGGTCCAACATTTCTTATCCGTGATGATGGGGATAGGGCAGGGGTCAATTGGAGGTTTAATGCTTGGGGTGGAAAGTACGCGCCTTGGGATTTAGACGACCAAGTGGCTAGTGAGATTTTGAAGCATGTCAAATTGAAAGGGTTTGATGCTCCCCTCGTTATGGAAGGGGGTTCCTTTCATGTCGATGGTGAAGGTACGCTGCTGACAACGGAAGAGTGTCTCTTAAATCCTAATCGGAATCCAAATATGAGTAGAGAACAAATTGAAGCAGTGTTAGGGGATTTTCTTGATATCCAGAAAGTAGTCTGGCTTAAAAAAGGGCTTGATGGAGACGAGACGGATGGTCATGTCGATAATATTGCCTGCTTTGCTGCTCCAGGTAAAATACTCTTGCAGGTTTGTGATGATCCTACGGATGAGAACTATGCCATTACCCAAGAAAACTTAGCCATATTAAAAAGAGAGACGGATGCCCTCGGGAGAAGGTTCGAAATTATCCCAATTCATCAACCTCCCAAACTATGTGATCCCCTTACCAAAGGGCGTTTGACCTTAAGTTATTTGAACTTCTACTTTGTTAATGGAGGAATTGTTTTGCCTGTTTTTGGTGGGAAAGCAAAAGAATTTGATGGATTAGCGGTTCAGGTGTTAAGCCAAACCTTCCCCCGAAGGCGGATACGCACAGTTAATGGAATGGGGATCATTCGGGAGGGTGGAAACGTTCATTGTACAACCCAACAGATGCCAGCAGGGAGGGATTAAGATGAGAAAGGTTAAAGTGGCAGCTACTCAGATGAGCTGTTCTAATAACATTGATGAAAACATTACCAAAGCTGAGGGTTTGGTAAGGGAGGCAGCATCTCAGGGTGCTCAGATTATTTTGTTGCAAGAGTTGTTTGAAACCCCGTATTTCTGTCAAAAGGAAAAATCTCAGTATTATGTTTATGCAACGGAACTAGAGCAGAATAAAGCGGTTAACCATTTTAAAGGAGTAGCTAAAGAGCTTCAGGTGGTACTGCCCATCAGCTTCTATGAGAAAAAAAACTATGCACGTTATAATTCTCTAGCTGTCATAGATGCTAGTGGAGACGTTCTAGGTAAGTATCGCAAGAGCCATATCCCAGATGGCCCAGGGTATGAAGAAAAGTTTTATTTTAACCCAGGAGATACGGGCTTTAAGGTCTGGAATACTCGCTATGGAAAAATTGGGGTTGGAGTCTGCTGGGATCAATGGTATCCGGAAGCTGCACGGTGTATGGCCTTGATGGGGGCAGAACTGCTTTTTTATCCTACGGCCATCGGTTCAGAGCCCCAAGATGGATCGATCGATTCTAAAGATCATTGGCAGACCTGTATGCTGGGGCATGCAGCAGCAAACTTGATTCCTGTAATCGCTTCGAATCGAATCGGGGTTGAGGAAGATGATGAATCGAATATTTCCTTCTACGGATCTTCTTTCATTGCAGGTCCCCAAGGGAATAAGATTGTCGAAGCTGGGCGCACCGAAGAACGTGTTCTGATCGCTGAGTTTGACCTAGAACAACTTGAGACGCAACGAATCGAGTGGGGGATTTTTCGAGACCGCCGACCCGATCTATACAGAATCATATCATCCTATGATGGGGAGACTAAGATTTAGGAGACGTTTTAATCGTTTGCTGAGGCAGACATCAATATCTAACCAATATTATAGAAATGATTCCTCCCCCCGGTACAAATGAACCGGGGGGTTTTGCTGATTAAAAAGACCCTTATGTACTACTAGTCAAATTTTGGGCGTAGGGAATTTTGAGGTAACTGAGAAGTAGTTAAACTAATTCACTGGTAGATACGAAATAGGCCCTCGCGACTTCATAAACAAAGTTAATTGATTTAGAATTTTTTCCTGCCAAAAGGGCATTGAGCTTATTTAGTGTTGGGTCGGAATCATTTGAGGAAGAGTAAAGCAAAGCTGTAGGTTCCACTTCCAGGACGGTGCCTATTCTTGCTAATAGGTCTAAAGAGGGAGCCCTAAGGCCCCGTTCCAAATAGCCTATATAGGAACTACTCACATTAACTAGTTCAGCAAGTTTTTCTTGTGTAAGGCCCTTAGACTGCCGGAAAAGCCGTATGTTTTTCCCAGCGACCTCTTGAATGTTGTTAGACACACTATCACCTCTCCTTCAATTTTATGTTAGTCACCTCAAACATCTTACCGACTGTGTGTATGTAATCAGATTGAAAAACAAAACACATAGTTATAGAATATAATATTAGAAGTCACGAAATATCAGATGTTATATTATAGAGTGCTTAGGTGGGAGGAAGAAAATTGTCGGGATATATTTTAGTTGTCGATGACCAATATGGGGTAAGACTTCTTCTTCATACGGTTTTAGAGGAATCAAGTTATAACGTCAAAACGGTGGCAAGCGGGGCTGAATGTCTAAGCCTTGCGATGTCCTTTAACCCTCCATCGCTCATTCTACTAGATCAAAGAATGCCGACAATGACAGGACTGCAAGTATTATCGATGCTTGGTGAGGACTGTCAGGCTAAAAATATTCCAGTAATCATGATAAGTGCAGAATCCGATATAGAGGAGGTTGCACGAAGTCTAGGCGTTAAAGATTTTTTAAGCAAACCTATGGACTTAAACGTCTTGCTCAAAACAGTTGAAGATACTTTAGCTAGGGCGAAGCTGAAACAAAGTGACGTTGGAAGGGGTTAGAGTATTTGATGAATTTGGTTCTAGAAAAGTTGCCACAAGGTTTCTTGTTTTTCGAAAAACAAGCCCCAATGGATTTGTTTGATGCCAGAGGCCTTCTTTTATTGACAAGAGGGCAACTAGTCACAGAATGGATCAGGGAACGCCTGGCAAGTAGTGAGGTATACACATTAAAATCTGAGGTAAAGACGGTTACTCATACTAAGTCTTTTCCTAAGGACCTATATTGGGATATCGTAGGTTCATTATGGAGTATTTATCACGATGTTGGGTTAATTACTTCTGAGCAGATTTCCAAAACTATGGTTAGTATAGAGTGGATAATTAACGAGATTAAAGATAAATGTATTTACATAGATACTAATTCTCTGCGAGTAGATTTAGCAAGTTTCAAAGAACATGATTACTGTACTTTTGTCCATGCTGTTAATGTTGCTATCCTCTCAGCATTAACAGCTAGGGAATTAGGTTATAAGGGGCAACGTTTAAGGTATCTTGCAATGGGTGCTATCCTTCATGACATTGGTAAAATTAAAGTGCCCTATGAGATTTTGAATAAGCCAGGGCCATTAAGTAAAAGTGAATTCTACATTATTCAGCAACATCCACTTGAAGGTGAAGCGATGCTTCGAAATGCGGAGGTTTTACCAAGTATCTTAAATACAGTACGACAGCATCACGAACGTTGGAGCGGTAATGGATATCCTAATGGACTAAGTGGATCTAGAATTCACCTAGATGCCCAAATTATTGCTGTAGCTGATGTTTATGATGCCCTAACTGCAGATCGGCCATACCGTAAAGCACTTCCACCTTATCATGCTCTCGAAATGATATTAGCTATGGAGAAGGATTTTAACCCAATGGTGATCCAAGCATTTCGTAAATCCTTAAATCTTTATCCTAAAGATTCCTTAGTAACCCTTAATACTGGCGAAAGAGGTTTAGTTGTAGCTGTACCTACTAGTTTTCCGACACGTCCTCTCGTGCGACTGTTGTTTGACCGTAATGGGAAATATGTAGATAAAGATACATATATAGATTTAATGTGCGAGTTAACCTCTTTTATCATAGAAACTTCTTTCCGTAACTCTATGGCCTGATTTCCAAAGGTAATTTAATTGACTAAAAAGGGGTATGCTGAAAAATATTGTTAAAAGTACTGTGAAAAAGGAAGAAGTGTCATGGTTACGTATAGCCAATCATCAAAGCTAAGTCCAAACCGTCAAGCGTTTCCTATAGTTAAGAAATTCCTCGATAGAAGTGAACTTCTAAGGGTCAAAGTTCACAACTATAATAAGGTAACCGTGATTGACTGCGGAGTTCAGGTTCAAGGTGGCTGGGAGGCAGGGGTTTTGTTTGCCGAAGTGTGCCTGGGTGGACTGGCCCGAGTAAACTTACATTGGTCAGGTTTAAATGGGTTACGATGGCCAACGGTAGAAGTTTATACAGATCATCCTGTGCGGGCTTGTCTGGCGTCTCAATATGCAGGTTGGCCCATTCAAAATGGAAAGTCCCTTGCTATGGGTTCCGGCCCAGGACGAGCCATAATTCATAAAGGAAGTGTATATGAGACCTCCTCGTGCTACGAAGACTACTCGGAAAGGGCGATTCTATGTCTAGAATGTGAGGGACTTCCGTCAGATGAGGTCGTTCAACATCTGTTAAAGGAATTAGGATGTGACCCTAAGAATCTTTATATATTAGTAGCTCCTACTGCTTCTCAGGTGGGTTCAGTTCAGATAGCCGCACGAGCCCTAGAAACGGGTTTGTCAAAGCTCATGGAATTAGGGTATGATCTAGAAAGGGTTGATTCTGGCTGGGGAACATGTCCACTTCCTCCTGTAGCAGGTAATCAGCTTAGTGCCTTAGGACGCTCCAACGATGGAATTCTTTATGGATCAACCGTCCTTTATAATCTCAGAGATGAAGATGAGGTCTTAGATGCCCTAGTCAGGCAAATTCCGTTCTGCTCTTCGAAGGAATATGGGAGGCCTTTTTTAGATATCTACAAGGATCATGGAAATTTTTACGATATAGACCCTCTGATCTTTAGCCCGGCAGAGGTATGGTTATGCAATTTAAACAGTGGGCGCTCTTTTCATGCCGGAGCTTTACGTCCGGATCTTTTGCGTGATTTATTTGACCTGACTTAATAAAGTGTGATACAATTTCTTATTATATAATATTGAAAACTCAAATAGTGTTCTCGATCGCTTAATTCTATTTAGAAGCGGGGAAACCATTTCCGGGGGTGAATCCTTCACATTTAGTAAAATTATTGTGAGGGTAGGGTTACTTTCGACCCGAATCCGTCAGCTAACTTCGTAAGCGTTGAAAGAGAGGAATACACTTAGCTTTGCTTTGCGATTCCTAGCTTTCCGCTTTAGCTGTAACCCGGACCTTTGGTCGGGTTTTTTATTTTGAGGTATAATTGTTTGTATGGATTTCATGCTACTCAAGTAAGTGGTAGGTTTTTAAGTAGTTTAAAATACTTTCTTTTTCACTCATTTCAACATGAATCAGTGGTTGCTGTCTACCAGCAATGACTCCAGCCCACTTAAGATAGATTGTTTGGGTATAGGATTTATGGACAATTGGATCTGCATACCTTAGGCAAATTATTATGAAATGGGGATTAAGATTGGGTGCTTCAACAAGGTCTTGGTTATTAAGGGTTAGGAGTAAGCTGGTGGTAGTATCCCTTGGAATGTCATTAACCACTGTATAGTCGTCAATAAGAATCGGCTTTTGCAACATTTGTTGCTCAAAAACCAAGGTCCTACTAAAAAGATTCGTAGCTGGATGAGTTCCAACGTTCTTAAATTTAAACTCGAACTCGAACCCTAATTCTTCGGCAAGATGAATTGTAGGAGATTCTAAAAAAGTGAAGTAAGGTCGTGCTGCTTCCCGCTGTGTTTGCCAGGTAGTGATAGAAATATAGACAGAAATAATTGACACTAAAGCAAAAATTGCCGTTGAAGCAGTGACCATGTTACCAGACCAGTTCCATTTTTTAATGTTCCAAGACATGTTTGCCCCCTAATTTAGCATATTTTGATATGTATATTAGTAAATAAGCTAAAAAATTCATTAGCACTAACCAGTGCACTCTATTTCAGCTAAGGGTGAAATTCGATACTTTGAAGCGGGGGACGCTGTATACGGCGTAATCTGGAACTATTCACAATTATTTTTCTGATTAAAGAATGATAGGGAGGGAACAATAGCATATTATTAGATATTTAAAATGCTTCAATTCCACTTGTTATGGATGTTATAGATTGGGAAAAATCAATTAATTAATAGAGCTTAAAAGGGGAAGAGTATATGAAATATGTAAATAATGAGCAGTCTGAAGAAATCATGTTGAATAAGCTAAGTAAAATGGCTGAAGAAAGTGGCTATATTAAACCTGAATTATATCGTAAATACGAAGTTAAACGCGGACTACGTGATTTAGATGGGAAAGGTGTACTCGTCGGCTTAACTGAGATTGGTGAAGTCCACTCCTACATTATGGATGAGGGTGAAAAGGTCTCCGTTCCGGGACGATTGATTTATCGCGGTATTGACATTAGGGATATCGTAAAAGGTTTCACTAAAGAAGATCGATATGGATTTGAAGAAACTGCCTATTTACTACTCTTTGGAACGTTGCCAGACCTAAAGGCTCAAAAAGAATTTGAGGAACTTCTTTCAGTTTACCAAAGACTACCGGAAGATTTTGCTCGTGATGTGATTCTAAAAGCACCGAGCAAAGATATCATGAATACACTGGCAAGAAGTGTTTTAGCATTATACTCCTTTGATGACAATCCTGATGATACATCAATGCAAAACGTCCTAAAGCAATGTCTTAGACTGATTGCCTGCTTCCCATCTTTAGCAGTCTATGGTTATCAAGCTTTTAGTCATTATCACGGCAATCAAAGTCTTTATATTCACAGCCCTCGAGCGGATCTAAGTATTGCTGAGAATATTCTAGCTATGTTAAGACCGGATAGCAGCTATACAGCGTTAGAAGCTAAACTGCTGGATCTTGCGCTTGTGCTTCACGCCGAGCATGGTGGAGGAAACAATTCCTCCTTTGTAACTCATGTTGTAACTTCGACTGGAACGGATACTTATTCCGCAATGGCAGCAGCGATTGGTGCCCTTAAAGGTCCACGTCATGGCGGGGCGAATATTAAGGTTGTGCAAATGTTTGAGGATATGAAAGATAAATTGAAGGATTGGGAGGATGACGAAGAGATTGAGCAATACCTTACTCGGATTCTTTCCAAAGATGCCTTTGATCGTTCTGGTTTAATCTATGGAATTGGGCATGCAGTTTACTCAATATCTGATCCGAGGGCGGTCATACTCAAGCATTATGTTTCCCAACTAGCACAGGAAAAGGGGTTAGTCGACGAATTTAACCTATATGCCAAGGTTGAGACCCTCGCACCTCAGGTTATTGAAAAGGTCAATACAATGTATAAGACTGTCAGCGCCAATGTCGATTTCTACTCCGGCTTTGTTTACAAAATGCTCAATATTCCAATGGAAATGTTTACGCCGATCTTTGCGATTTCCAGAATCGTAGGCTGGAGTGCACATCGTATTGAGGAAATAGCCAATAGTGGAAAAATTATTCGACCAGCTTATAAAAGTGTAGCACCAAGACGAAAGTATATTAGAATGAATGAGCGATCTTAGAAAGATTGTGACAAAACAAAATATGGTATAAAAAGAGAAGCTTTTTGGCTTCTCTTTTATATAGGCATAAATCTTTATTTAGGCTTTTTTACCCTAAGGTTTGTAGAGGGCATAAATATCTTTTGTTGAAAAAAGAGGAAATTGGGCATTTTCGGTGAATAAGAATGAGAATTTGTTTAATAAGAAAGTGGGGTCACTTAGATGCAAAATAAGGGTGATAAGAAAAATGCCATAAACTACGGAATCCAAATAAAACTTTTGATGGGTTTTTTTGCAGTCTTGCTATTGACCTTGTTCATAGGGGGCGTTGGTTATTATGGCGTTTATAAGATGAATCTAGAATCTGAAGATCTAGGTGAACATTGGTTTAAAGCAACAAGTTCCTTGGCGGAACTAATCCAAGATACTGAAGACACTCGGCGCTATCTTTTAGGAGGATTTCTGATGCGTTCAGATTCGAGAACGTTTCAAGATCATAAGGCCCAATTTGCAATTATAAAAGTAAAATGGGAACAAGACTTTGCGGAATTTAATAGCTATGTAAAAACAACAGAAGGTAAAGCGAAAAGCGAGGCAATGAGGACATCATTTAATACCTACATAAACGATGCAGAGCAGGTTTGGATGTTAACTCAGGCAGGAGAGGATGTTGAAGCTAGGCAATTACTGACGCAAAAGAGCAAAGAAAGCTTTGACAAATTACTTATGGATATGGAAGAACAGATGGATTTTCAGGCCCAAGGCGGTAATCAAGCTGTGTTAGATGCAAAGGCTACTAAAAGTACGGTTTTGAGGATCCTGATTATTTTTGTTACGATTGCCTTGATTACAGGAGCAATTATAGCCTTTATGCTGGCACGGCATATTAGCCGTCCTCTTGCTGCGGTTACGAAAGTTGCACAGTCCATAGCAGAGGGCGACCTAACAGTTGACATGCCTGATATTAAGAACAAAGACGAAATCGGAACTTTAAGCCAGGCAGTGAGTGAAATGCTTCACTCACTTCGAGTGGTTATCGGTGAGGTTTTAATTCAGTCCGAGAGTGTGGCTTCAACTAGTCAAGAATTATCCGCTGCTTCTGAGCAGGCAACGGCATCAAGTGAGCAAGTGTCTGAAACTCTTGGCCAAATTGCTGCTGGTGCAACGGATACAGCAGTTTCGATTGGAGAAACCCTTAGTGTAATTGAAAAGTTATCTTCAAATGCTCAACAAGTAGCTACAAATGCCGAAAGTGTTAGTCAAAGCAGTGAAAATGCAGCGCAGGCAGCTGAATTAGGAGCTTCTCAAGCAGAAAATGCAGTACAAAAAATTGAAGCTATTCAACAGGTTTCAGTCCAATCAGCTGAAGTAATATTTCGTTTAGGTGATCAATCAAAACAAATCGGCCAAATCGTTGACGTTATCAAGGATATTGCAGATCAGACCAATTTATTAGCTCTAAATGCTGCAATTGAGGCGGCAAGGGCGGGTGAACAAGGACGAGGATTTGCAGTAGTTGCCGAGGAAGTTAGGAAGTTAGCTGAACAATCGTCCAACTCGGCAATCGAGATCGCATCGCTTATTGGAAACATTCAACGAGAGGCTGAACATGCTGTTGGGGTAATGGAAAAAGGTAAGATAGAAGTGGTTGCAGGAGTGGAAGCCGTTAATGTAGCCGGCAATTCCTTCCTAACTATTGTAAAAGAGGTTAATAAAGTAGTTACACAAATACAACAAATTACTCAAGCTGCTCAGCAAATGGCCATAGGAACCTCCGAAGCTGTACAATCTGCGGAGAAAATTGGTGTTTCTGCTCAGCAAGCCGCTGCCAGTACTCAAGAGGTTGCCGCAGCTTCAGAGGAGCAAGCGGCCACGATGATATCAGTAAGCAAATCCGCAGAAGCCCTGGCTAAGCTTGGGGAAAGTCTCATGAGTGCGGTTGTCAAATTTAAGCTTCATTGAAAATGAGTGATTGGTGAAAATTTCGATTATCATAAATGCTCTAAGCTTTCGGCTTGGGGCATTTTTTGCATTAGCCGGACAGTAGGACAGGATTTACGCGAATTCGACATACGGAGTATGCGATAATAAAAGATAAATTAGAATAGGAGCGTAATAGGGTGATTTATCAACAAGAAGCCATATATTAGGTGATTTGAAAGGGTGAATTACCATTAAAATCCCATTAATTTCGATACTCTTACAGGGGATCCCTGAACAAATGGGCATTGCAACGTTAGCCTTTGTAATCGCTAAGATACCGATCAATTGGAAGAGAATCTTTTTAGTAGGGACTATCTTAGCTTTAAGTGCCTATATAGTTAGGCTGTTTCCTATTCCCTTTGGAGTTCACACTTTTGTGTTAATGTTCATGATGTCAATATTTTTAATTAAGCTCTGTAGGGCTGAGTTCAGCATCTCTATTATTGCTAGCTTAGTAAGTTACGTAACTCTAGTACTCTTTGAGATTATTTGTCTATCCTTGTTAATGCCTGTTTTAGGAGTGACGCCTGAAATCTTATTGAAGGACTCGGTTGTACGGATTCTAATATCAATCCCTCAAGAACTGCTATTATTTTGTTCCGCTTTTTTCTTAAGGTATTTCTACTTAAAAAGAGGGTCTTATGATGAATTTTACAGTAATTAGCGAAAAAATTACGAATGGGATAACCAGTGAATTAAGTTATAGTGAAGAGAAAAAGGAATTAATCAGCTATGCTATTGAGACAGCTCTTTTGTCAATTTGTGGATCTCTCTTGATAATTTGCTTAGGCTTTCTGTCCAATGCTTTGATTCCTGTTGTTATTGCTGCTATTTGCGGTAGTTTATTGCGAAGGCTATCGGGTGGTGCCCACTTTAATACGCCCTTCAAATGTTTAATTTACGGGGCCGTTATCTACACCTTAATTGGAGTAGCAGCCAAAGAACTCGTTAACTACTCACTAACAAATCAATATGTCCTTATAGTACTTTTACTGATTTCCTTTTTTCTTGTGGCTTTTTTAGCTCCGGTAGATTGTGTTGCTAAACCAATCAATTCTAGGAGCTTGAGATTTAAACTAAAGATTTCCTCGACAGCATTTGTACTTATCTCGTGCATAGTTTTGATCTTAAATAATAATTCATTGGTTAACGTTAGTATGGTACTAGGTATTTCATACCAAAGCCTAACCTTACTACCAATATTCAATAGAAGAGGAGGTGAATACAGCCTATGAAAAAATCTATTTTTGCTGCAATTGCTTCAATGTTAATGGTGCTTGCCAGTGCTACTTCAGTTTTTGCATGCGGTTGGCTTATGTATCAACCTAAAGCCCCTAAAGCTTTACAAAAGTAAAAACAGTTAACTTTACATCCTGTCCATTCGAGAACCACACTATTTCAAGGACTAGGATCTCAAGTTTTTTTGCAAAAATGTAGCTTACAATGGATTAAATAGATATTCTGCGAGTAACATAAGAGCTGGGTTATTCCCAGCTTTTGTGTTGATCCATACAACGGCGATAGTTGGAGGATTCTATGCTTAGAACTATTAAATATCGAATTGACAGACAATCAATCATCCAATTAACCTTATTCAAAATTACCTTCGGCTTATTAACATTTCTTATTATCATCATCTTGATTTATGGAAAAAATTATTGGGAAAAAGAAGCCTTAAGTATGAATTACCGTTTAATTTCCAACCTCTCACTCTTACAATCTGAAATACAATACAAAGTCAGCTATATTCAAGAAATTAAAGAAGACAAGAGTAGAACTCATGAACAAAAAACCATCCAAGTAACTGGTTTTTTGCAACCGATCCTTGACAATCGAGATAATGACACTACGCTTACGCTTGGCTATTATGATTTAGATTTAGATCTGATAGTTACTAACAATGAAAATGACATCGACATACCTTTCGATGAAATTAGGTCATCGATGGGTAAGGATTATACATTCCATGATTTTGTATGGAATAGTAACGAAATAATTGCTGTAACGTTGCCGATCTACGATAAGAATAGATTATTAGGATATACTTGGGCATACGTTAGAAATCTGAACAGTTTATTTGAATCTTACCGAAGTATTTCTGTAATATTTCTTTCGACAATTAGCTTGGTTATCTTAATCATTATTTTAATCAGAAAGAATATTGAACAAATAGCTTCATACTTAGAAGATTTTTGTAAGATGATCACTAATTCGGAAAATGATCAAAATCGAATTCTCACAAAACTTCCCGAATTAAGGCCTATTCTTTCCAAAATTGCTTTTTATACGGATAGTCTGAAAAAAGCAAATCAAGATTTAGAGTCTTCAAGACTTAGAACCACAAAAATTATGGAAGGGATTTCAGATGGGTTTTATGCCCTAGACCGTCATTGGCAGTTTACCTTTGTAAACTACCAATTAAACTGTGTAAATAAGAAGGAGAATACCGACCTATTAGGGAAAAGCATTTTCGAGGTATTTCCTGAGAGCATAAATCCCTTGACTTACCAGAAAATGCTTGAAGCTATGTTGACGAATGAATCTGTCCATTGGGAAGCAAAGGGTTTGGCTAATTCTGATCAAGATCATGAATTTCACGCCTATCCCTACAGAGAAGGCTTGACGGTATTTTTTAGAGATATTACTGAGTCAAAACGACAGCAGCAAGAACTGGGTCGGTTAGAACGTCTTAATCTTATTGGGCAATTAGCAGCTGGAATTAGCCATGAGATTAGAAATCCACTGACCACAGTTAAAGGATTCTTGCAGTTTTTTGGTGCAAAACCCATCTACGAAAATGATAGAGAATTTATGGATTTAATGATTTCCGAGATTGACCGAGCCAATACAATAATTACGGATTTTTTATCCTTAGCGAAAGCAAACTCTGATAACATAAAGGCTCAGAATATTAACGAAGTTATTAATAAAGTTTTGCCTATGCTCCAAGCGGATGCCTTTAACAACAATAAAGAGGTTATTGCCGAGTTAAATACCTTACCCGATATCATGATCAACGAGAACGAAATAAAACAATTGATCTTAAACCTGGTGCGCAACGGATTGGACGCTACCTCAGAACAAGGTTGCGTTCTCATAAGTACCTTTCTCAAAGAGGATAGGGTTGTATTAGCAATTAAGGACCAAGGAAAAGGAATCCCTCAAGAAATCCAAGAGAAAATGGGCACTCCATTTTTTACAACAAAGGATAATGGAACAGGCCTTGGGCTAGCAATTTCAATGGGGATTGCTCAAAGGCATGGGGCAATTTTTGAGTTTAAATCAGGTAGTCAGGGAACAGTTTTTCAGACTATCTTTTCAATTTAAAAAGAAGTTAAGCTTTATTTAGGCTTATTCAATCTCGGCTCAAGTTAAATCAAAAAGTTCTCTCAGTTCTTTTTCAGTTAGTTTCGAGAGCATGGTTTCTCCCGGTTGAATGACCGAATCAACCAGGGTCTTTTTGCGTGCTTGTAAAGCGTTGATTTTTTCTTCGATGGTTCCTTGGGTAATAAGTTTTATGACTTGGACAGCGTTATTTTGCCCAATACGATGAGCCCGATCCGTGGCTTGATCTTCAACAGCAGGATTCCACCAAGGGTCATAATGAATGACCATGTCTGCACCAGTGAGATTTAATCCAGTACCGCCAGCTTTCAAGGAAATTAAAAATACTTTACCTTGGCCTGAATTAAAGGAATTGGCCATATTCAATCGTTCGGATGCTTTAGTCGAACCGGAAAGATAGAAATGTTCGATCATTTCAGAACTTAGATAGCTTTGAATGATATCCAGCATGCTGGTGAACTGAGAGAAAATTAGGATCCTGTGTCCGCTATCCAGGGCGTCTGTAAGAATTTCTTGTAAGAGCAGCATTTTGCCACTTTCTCCGGTGTAATTCTCTAAGAACATGGATGGATGGCAACAGATTTGCCTTAGCCTAGTTAGAGCTGCCAGAATTTTAATGTGGCTTTTGTTAAAGCCTACAGCGGCTATTTCCTGGGCTATTTTACCTTTCGCTTCTTGTAGAAAAGCTACATACAATTTCTTCTGTTCTTCAGTTAAAGGAGCGTTGAGTTGAGTTTCAATCTTATCGGGGAGTTCTTTAAGTACATCTTTTTTAAGACGTCTTAAGATGAAAGGATTAACATGTTTACTTAAGTCTGAGATTGTTTTAGGGTCTTCCCCTTTGATAATTGGAACTTCATATTTTTTACGGAATTCTTGTTGAGATAGTAGATAACCTGGCATAACAAAGTTAAAGAGGGACCAAAGTTCGGAAAGTGAGTTTTCAATGGGTGTTCCCGTTAGGGCAAAATACCCCTTAGCTTGAATCTGCTGGGCGGATTTAGCATTCAGAGTTTGGGGGTTCTTAGCATGTTGTGCTTCGTCTAAGAAACAGTAGGAAAACTCTGTTTTGATAAATTTGTCGATGTCCCGCCGCAATATAGGATAGGAAGTAACTACTAGGTCCCATTGTTCTTCTAGACATGACAAGAGAGCTTCCCTCTCCTGAGGAGCGCCTTCAACGACGAGAACCCGTAAGTCAGGTGTGAATTTTTTTGCTTCCTCTTGCCAATTATAGATTAGCGAAGTGGGGGCGATAACGAGGGCGGGACCTTTGGCGGTAGGTTGTTCCGATAAAATAAAAGCGAGAACCTGTAATGTCTTGCCTAACCCCATATCATCAGCTAGGATTCCGCCAAGTCCATAGGAGGCCAAAGTTTTGAGCCATTTAAAACCGGTTTTCTGGTATTCTCGAAGGATCGTCTGAAGTTCCTCAGGGATAGGGAACTCCATGTCCTGAGGTTCCAGAATATTCTGCACCAATTGCTTAAAAGCATTATTGCGTTGAAATCCGGGCAAATTAGCCTGACGTAGAAAACTATCAATATACATTGCTCTGTAGGCAGGTAAATTGAGCAGTTTCTTATTTAGATCTTCAGCGTTAAGGTCTAGGTTTTCTAAAAGTTCAGCGACGGTTTTCAACTCAGACTGGTTTAAATCAAGGAAGGAACCATCCCGAAGACGATGGTATTTTTTCTTTAAATGGAGGGATTCAAAGATATCCGCAAGTTCGTC
This sequence comes from Desulfosporosinus sp., assembly GCF_014237355.1. Taxonomy (NCBI): domain Bacteria; kingdom Bacillati; phylum Bacillota; class Clostridia; order Eubacteriales; family Desulfitobacteriaceae; genus Desulfosporosinus; species Desulfosporosinus sp. The sequence goes on along the minus strand of NZ_JABZFS010000039.1, from coordinate 55,837 downwards.
TTGGGGTAGGTCATTGTATTCGAAGGATAATTCTAAGATATCCAGAGTTTCGATAAGTCGAACATGTCCTGAAAAGGTGGTTGTAGTTCGGATTTTTAGCTTGAACTCGTCGGAATAATAGAGTTCAGCGAGGTCTCGAAGTTGAGGAAGCCAATTGACTGTGAACTCATAGATTTTCTCCTCTTCTTTAAGGTGGACTCTTCCTTTGGATACCAGAAAATCTGCCTGTTCAAGGATGCGTAGAATCCGTCCTTCTTGTTCAGAAGAACGGATCAGGATGGCATTTCCTCCGTCGCTGGTCTCCTTGCTAGTTTCCCGGGTCGAAATAAAGGGATTAATCACGATCTCCCCGTAGTGAAATTCTAAGCGAGCGATAATACCCATCTCGGATGTTCGGTCAAAATAGATCTTAGCTTGTAACGTTTCATGGGTAAATCTATTTTTTAGGATGGGGTCGACGGATACCGGACCTAGTTTCCCAATCAAAGGCAAGGCTTCCGAAGCGAAAAACTCCGTCTGAGCTGAGGGAATAACAACCTGGCTCGTAGATCCTTGACGAAGGGCTGTTAGTATGGATGGGAGCAAGTCTTTTTGAGTTTTGGAGGCTTGATAGATTTTATGGCGGTAAACGTAATAGCTGCCATCTGGTGTAAGTTGAAGGGGAACTTCATCACTTCCCAGAGCTAAAGCGAGATCCTGCCCTAGAGATTGTAAGGAGAATTCCATGGGTAAACCATGGCGAATAATTTGGGTAGGCTCTGGGGAAGCAGATCCAATTCCCCAAAGAAAGACGTTGTCTCCTAAGGCGTCTAAAAACCTAGTAAGATAATAGCCCGTCAAAGGCAAGGACTTTTGGTTTAAAATTGCCGTGGAATAATAAGGACCTTGCATTTCCATTAAGGCTGTATGTTGTTCATACATTTCCTGGAGCATAGTGATCAGAGGGGAGTCTTCCTCTCTAAAGACCTGTCTCGTTGGTTCTAAGGTGAATTGCTTACCGAATTCCAGGGATTGACCAGTTTTAAGAGCTTTGAGAAATTGTCCGATATCTTTAACGACATAAAGCCGCTGAAGTCCTATTTTGAGTTGTAAGTAAGTAGTAAGGCGTTGGTTGCCCTTGGTTTGGAGTTCTACTTTGATGGTTAGTTCTTCAAAAGAGGTTTCTTGGCGATGATTCGCAAAAGCAGTAAGAAGCTCTTCAACGACGCGGTTATGCACGACGGGGTCTTTCCAAATTGTCGGCAATTTTTCCTGAGCTGTTTTTAAAACGGCAATCACGTGTTTGCAGGCTCCGGGATACTCTTTAAAGGCCGGGCAGGTGCAGCGGTAGGCACGTATGGTGCTGTCCTTAGCAAAGGCTATCTGAACGGAATATCTCAAACCTCCCACGACGGAAGCATTTACCAGACCCTTTTCTGGATAAAAATTAAAATGGTTAACTCTTCCTGCCTTAGAATAAGTTATACCCTTTGTATACACACCCTCATTATCAGCAAGAGTCTGAATTATTTGTTCAGACAGGTTAAAGCGAGGCATATAAAGTACTCCTTCTCGGGTAAGTTTGATAACCCTGAATCAGGGTTATCAGTTAAGAATACCATAGTTTAAGTGTAGTCGTCTAATTATGGATAAAAGAATAACATCAAAAGTATGCTTGTTAACGGTATGCTTTATGCCGTTAGCCAAAAGTTGTAAAAGATTGTCGAATCATGTATCATTTAAGATAGAGGAAAAGTAAACACCTATGCAGAATTATTACCTGTATATTAGCTAGAATACGAAGCTTAGGGGGGGGATGTTCCTTGCTTATTACCTGCGATAATAGCGTGCAAATGGGCTATATCTACCTAATGCCTAATGAAACAACTGACGAGTATACCCTCGATAAAAGTGATATTGGTCTTTACTATGATGTTAAAAGTCTTAGCATTCCAAGAATAAAATGGCTCGGTATGGGTCAAAGTTTGAATCAAATGCGTTTGGCAACCAAGACTTATAGAGAGGCTGTTGATAAAACGTTTCATTGTGAATATTGGAATGACCTTAATAATGAAGGGTATATGATGGGAATTGAACTGTCTTTGAACGAGGATACTCTATTGACTTTGGTTGCCCATCAAGCGTTTAAACTTTATGATATTCGGTGGCGTAGTCGTGATTTTAGAGTCCTTACCTTAGCTGCTTATCTCGATGTTTTTAATAAGAATAATGTTATTTACCCCTTATCTAAAGAAAAAGACGCTTTTGTCATTCTATCTATTGATCCGTCGACGAAGGTTGGGAAAATAAGGGCCCTAATCTCTGCAAGGGATGATTTGTATCCCATTGATTATTTGCTGAATCCTTTGTTTATTTTAGCTAATTCAAGCCGCTATTATGGTGAGATTAGTACAATGTGATTAAAGAGGCTTGGTTAAAGACAAGCTTGACGATTACAATGGCTTATAACAAGGCAGAGCTATAATAAATTTGAAAAAATTTATTATAGCTCCATTTTTTTAAACAAGATCATGACTAGTCCTTTTGATAGACTACTTCTCCATTAATGATGGTCATCACTACTTTCGACATGGTGTCGAAGGGAACACCGTTAAAGACGATGATATCAGCGTCATACCCTTCTTTAAGCCTTCCCAGTCGATGGTCACAGTCTAATACTTGGGATGGATGAACCGTCAGGCATTTAAGAGCGTCGAGTGGAGAAAGACCTTCCGAGATCGCAAGTCCGGCCACCGTCCTAAGTTGATCGATGGAATTATAGGGGTGATCCGAGATTAAGGATACCTTTATGCCTGCTTTAGTCAATTTTAATACTGAATTATAATTTCTGCCCTTGAGCTCCATTTTGATCCTCGGAGTCAGCATAGGGCCAAAAGCAACAGGAATATTCCTCTGAACTAAGTAATCAGCAACTAAGTGGGCCTCCGTGCCGTGTTCAATTACGAGCTTTTTAATCTTAAATTCTTCGGCGATTCTGACGGCAGTAACAATATCATCGGCTCTGTGAGCATGGGCTCGTAAGGATAGCTCTCCGTTCAAAACGGGAATGACTGCTTCTAAGCGGATATCTCGGTTATGTATCTTACCCATTTTCTTTAATTCCATATAATCCTGGGTCCTCATAAACAAGTCCCTTATAAGTCCAGTTATACCCATTCTCGTCACAGGACACTTGCCATGAGATCCATAAGCGCTCATGGGATTTTCTCCGAGGGAAATCTTTAGACCGGCAGGACTTCTAACGATCATTTGATCAATAATGGTTCCATGCGTTTTTATGACTAAGTTTAATCCGCCAACGGCGTTATCACTCCCTGGTCCAGTCATTACCGTGGTCACACCGGCCCGAATAGCATCAATAAAAGCAATGTCTTGGGGGTTTATGGCATCCAGACCTCTTAAATGTGGTGTGACAGAGTCAGAGGTCTCATTGTTATCAACCCCTATCTTACCAGTGGCCTCTTCGATGATTCCTAAGTGTGTATGACAATCGATTAGTCCAGGCAGCACGTATCGTTCTCCGATTTCGTAGACTTGACAAGTTGAAGAATGATTCTCTATAGATTCAGAAATGTGACTAATGATACCGTTTTCAATAAGAATATCCCGAAGTTGATTTTCTCCAGTTTCGGGGTCGATGGTTAAACAGTTTCTTAATAGTAATACACCCATATAAATACCTCTCTGTTATGACTTATCAATATTTAATGCTACTAGGACCTAATATATAGTTATGACCAGATTTTAAATATAAATTCCTAAGAAGCATAAGCCTCAAATAAAGGGGTTCTCTTGCTTTTATGTCCTAAAATCTTTAAAATTGGATGATAGACAAGTAGCAGTAAGGGAATCATTATTAACTAATGCCTGAAATTCAGTAGGTTTGAAGGAATAAATTGAATTTCGACGAATTTATGATAGGGCAGGAATAAGAAAAACAGAAGAGGGGTTCGAGTTATAAATGTTAACTGTGGAAAAAATCGGCGGAACATCCATGCTGCAATTTCAAAATGTCCTTAAGGATATTATCGGCTATCCTAGCTCAGAAGGTTTTCGTTATGGAAGAGTGTTTGTTGTCTCTGCTTATGCTGGAGTCACAAATATGCTTCTCGAAGATAAAAAGACTAAGGCGCCGGGTATTTATCAACGATTTATAAAGGGTGAAGATTATGAAGCGGCTATGGATGACTTGTTGAGTAAAACACTAGAAATTAATGATACTTTGGCAGGCCTTGGACTAGATACAAAAATCAGCAAGGATTTTTTAGTAGAACGGATTGAGCAAACAAAAGCTTATCTTAACAGTATGGAAGATATTATTGCTTCTGGGTATGTCGCTCGAGACAGTATTTACTCCGCCGCGAGGGAGTTACTAGCTTCTATTGGAGAGGCTCATTCTGCTTTTAACACGGTGAATATTCTCCGTAATAATGGGATTCTTTCAGAGCTGGTAGATCTAACAGGTTTTCGCGACTCGAAACAACTCTCAATCAGCGAACGGATTGAAAAGTCGTTTAAGAATATAAATCCTCATGAAGCAATCATCGTTGCTACTGGTTATACAAAAGGGATCGAAGGAATCATGCGTGAATACGAAAGAGGATACTCCGAAATCACTTTCTCAAAAATCGCGACGCATCTTCAGGCGGATGAAGCAATAATCCACAAAGAATACCACCTATCTTCGGCTGATCCTAAGATCGTGGGCGTGGATAAAGCAATTCCCGTAGGCAGAACAAATTATGATGTCGCAGACCAACTTGCTGACATTGGTATGGAAGCCATTCATCCAAACGCTTCTAAACCATTAGAATTAGCTGGAATAAACCTGCGTATTAAGAATACCTTTGAACCTAATCATCCTGGAACAGTTATTTCCAACGACTATATTGGTCCTCAGGCGAAAATTGAGATTATTGCGGGTTCGGATCAAATTATGATCTTAGAAATCCATGATACCTCTATGGTAGGGGAAACTGGGTTTGATTTAGAAATAATGAAGAAGTTCAAGAAGTATAATATAAGCTATATTATGAAGACCACAAATGCTAATAGTATATCCCTCGTGATTTGGCAGAGCGATCTTAGTGATCTCTTAGTATCGGATCTTGAAGCGGAGTATCGAACTGTTACTGTACAGGAGGCAGCGATAGTTTGTGTGATTGGATCCAATATTGCTATGCCTAGAATTCTGGCTAGAGCGGCCAATGCTTTAGCGAAAAACGATATTAATATTAAATGTATATCTCAATCCCTTCGACAGGTTAATATGCAATTTGTCATCGACCGGGACATGTATTCAAAGGCAATTATGTGTTTAAACGAAGACTTGTGTTATGCAGATATTAATTAGTAATATCGAGTGACTTATAGTGGCAAGGCATTGAGGAGAATCTTCTCATGTATATGAGACAAACAAACGTCTTGCCGCTTAATCTTTGTGGGGAGGCCTGACTATGTCTGTAGAAAATGTTGTAGATTTCTTTGAGCAACATCAAAAAAGTGTGAATATATTAACCTTCGAGGATACAAGCACTGTTTCCAAAGCGGCGGAAGCTTTAGGAGTAACCCCTGGAGAAATTGCCAAATCATTACTTTTTAAGGTCAAAGAGGACTTTATCATGATCTTAATGGCTGGAGATAAGCGGCTTGACAATAAGAAATTTAAGGAAATCTTTAATGCCAAGGCCAAAATGCCCGAGGCTGAGGAGGTATCGGAAGCAACGGGGCACCCTGTAGGAGGGGTTTGTCCCTTCGGATTAAGACGGCAGATTCCCGTTTATCTGGATTATTCCCTACAAGCTTATGCTCGCGTCTTTCCAGCGGCAGGGGCATGTAACACAGCTGTAAAATTATCTATAGATGAATTAGAGGAACTGACTGGTGGACAATGGGTGGACGTCATCCAATCCTAGCATTTGCTTTAAGGATAATGAGTGTCAGCGGGATGCAAACCTCTGCAGGAGAACCTTTAGGTTCTCTTTTTTCTGTCAAGATTGACCATTTTCTCTATAGGGACTATTATTTAAAGATCAACAGGTAAATTCAACCTTTTGGAAGGAAATAAAATGAGTACGATTTTACCGAGTAAAGATCATCGTTTTAAACACTATTTAACCAATAAATACTGGGTCATTGTCATCGCCCTGTTATGTGCTGTTCTTTGGGGGAGTGCCTTCCCCGTATTAAAAGTAAGCTATCTAGAGCTAGGAATAGCAGCGAATGATAGGTCCGCGATCATAGTTTTCGCTGGAATACGATTCTTCTTAGCTGCTATACTGATTTTCCTATTGACTGTGGTAGGTTTTCGGCAGTCCCCAAAGGTAGGACTGAACATTTTACCTCAACTTCTTTTATTAGGCATACTGCAAATTAGTTTGCAATACTTTTTTTTCTATAATGGATTAGCCCATACTTCCGGTATGAAAGCAGCGATTTTATCATCAGCCAGCACTTTTTTTGTAGTTGTTTTAGCTCACTTCGTATATAGAGATGACCCATTAGATTTTCGAAAAACGTTGGGCTTAATCGCTGGTTTAATGGGGATTATTGTTATTAATTCTGGTCAAGATTTTACCTTGGATTTTTCCTGGTTAGGTGAAGGTTTTATGATCCTATCCGGTCTTGTAAGTGCTTTAGGGACTATTTTAGCAAAACGGATTTCCAAAGAGGTTCATCCCTTTGTGGTTACAGCTTGGCAAATGCTTTTAGGATCTCTACTCCTGGTGGTGGTTGGACTACCTGGTCTGAAACCCCACGCCCTGGTTTTTTCCAATAAAGCAGTCATTCTCCTCGTTTATTCTGCTTTTCTTTCCGCTGCCGCGTTTTCTTTATGGTACGCTATCTTAAAATACAATAAAGCTGGAGAGATTAGCGTTTATAAGTTTATGACACCTGTATCAGGAGCTATTTTGTCGGCCTTATTGATTCCAGGAGAAGGTTTGACAGTAAATATGTTTATGGCCCTAGCCCTAGTTGCCCTAGGGCTTATAATTGTTAACTACCAAAGAAGGGTCTGATCGATGTTCGTAGTTCGAAGTTCGAGGTTCGAAAGACCGAAGACCGAGGTCCGAATGGCTTAGCTATATGGAGAAGGATTCGTGGTTTAAGACGACGAAAGTCGAGGGTAGGCCTCTGAGACTAGAAGGAAAGGATGTATGATATGGGAAAGACGTTGGTATTAACCGAAAAACCATCTGTGGGCCGAGAAATTGCGAGAATCCTTCATTGTAATCAGAAGGGAAACGGATGCTTCATAGGGGCAAAATATGTTGTGGCTTGGGCTTTAGGGCATTTGGTAACCCTCGCTGATCCGGAGTTGTATGATGAGAAATATAAAGCTTGGAAGATAGAAGATCTGCCTATGCTTCCTACAAAGATGGAATTAGTTGTCATGAAAGAAACGTCCAAACAATTCGGCGTGGTTAAAAACCTAATGAAGAGTCCAGAAATCGTGGATCTGATTATAGCTACAGATGCTGGGCGAGAAGGGGAGCTGGTAGCACGCTGGATCATAAAAAAAGCCGGGTGGAGAAAACCTATCAAGCGTCTGTGGATTTCTTCCCTAACGGAACGGGCCATTAAAGAAGGGTTTAACCATTTGAAGCCTGGCAAGGACTATGAATCTTTATATGCTGCTGCAGAATGTCGCGCGGAAGCAGATTGGTTGGTTGGTTTAAACGTCACTAGAGCGTTGACGTGTAAATATAATGCTCAACTATCTGCGGGGAGAGTGCAAACTCCCACCTTAGCAATGGTTGTGGATCGAGAGAATGAGATAAAACAGTTTGTCCCGAAAGATTATTGGGCACTTAAGGCGCTAGGCAAGGGTGTTACCTTGCGTTGGCAAGATCATAGCGGTCAAAACCGGATCTTCGATAAGCAGAAGGCGGAGGCACTAGCGGCTAAATTGACAGGACAAACTGGGGAAGTAATAGAGGTAAAAAACGAGGCTAAAAAGGAACTTCCTCCTCTAGCCTATGACCTGACTGAACTGCAGCGGGATGCTAATCGAAAATATGGGTTCTCGGCTAAAACCACATCCTCAGTAATGCAGCAACTCTATGAAAATCATAAATTAGTAACCTATCCGCGTACTGACTCCCGTCATATCAGTGAAGATATCGTTCCTACCTTACCAGAACGCTTAAAAAGTGTTGCTCTGGGGCCTTATGTTGATTTGGCTCGCAGCATTTTACGCAATAAATTAGTCATTACCAAACGGTTTGTCGATAGCTCTAAAGTCACAGATCATCATGCTATTATCCCGACGGAACAGCCTCCGACACTGTCTAGGCTAAGCTCTGAGGAACTAAAAATCTACGATTTGATCGTCAGGCGTTTTCTTGCCGTTCTTTCTCCAGCCTTTGAATATGAACAAACAGTCCTTAAGGTTGCAATAAAAGGGGAAACGTTTACAGCTAAAGGTAAACTAGTTAAGCTCAAAGGATGGCGAAAGGTTTATGAAGGGCAGGGTCACTTAGACGATCAATCTGAGAACGGGGATGGAGATTCTGAGCAAACTCTCCCGGAAATTCGCAAAGGGGAGATGCTCAAAAACTTGTCGATTAAGTTAGATCCAGGCAAAACGAAACCTCCGGGTAGACATACAGAAGCTACATTGCTTTCGGCTATGGAACACCCTGGTAAATTGATTGGAGATCAGAAATTGAGAGAAGCTATGGATCAAAGTCATGGCTTAGGAACCCCTGCTACCCGGGCGGAAATCATTGAAAAGCTGTTCAATTCCTTCTATATGAGCCGTCAGGGCAAAGAAATCATTCCCACCTCCAAGGGAATCCAACTGATTGGTTTGGTCCCCTCAGAACTAAAATCACCGGTATTGACCGCTAAATGGGAACAACAACTGACTGAGATAAGCAAAGGACGAGCTGATAGCCAATCCTTTTTGACAGGAATCAGGGGATACGCAAATCAGCTCGTATCCAATGTGATCGGCAGTGAACAGACCTTTAAACATGATAACTTGACAAGAAATAAGTGTCCTGAGTGTGGAAAGTACCTTTTGCAGGTCAAGGCTAAAAAGGGCGAAATGTTGGTTTGTCAAGATCGAGAATGTGGTTACCGAAAAGGGCTATCTCAAATTTCCAATGCCAGATGCCCGGAATGTCATAAAAAAATGGAGATTAAAGGGGACGGGGCAAATAAGCTGTTTTCTTGTGCCTGCGGATATCGAGAAAAACTGTCTGCCTTTACTAAACGAAAAGAGGCAGAGAAGGGAAACCTAAACAAGCGAGATGTGAGTAAATATTTACAAAACCAAAAAGATAGCGGTCCGATTAATACTGCTTTGGCGGATGCCCTAGCAAAATTAAAGAAATAGGGGAAGTATGTTTTTTAAGCTAGACCATATTGATTGAGTTTATAATAAAGTGTTCCACGTGAAATTCCAAGAAGTTTTGCTGCAGCCGTCTTATTGCCGTTGGTTTTTTCTAAGGAGATCTTAATTTGCGTGATTTCCTCGGAAGTTCCCTTGGTTTTAAGAGCTCCTTGGAGGTTTTGAGCTGTTATTGGGTAAACTACGGATGGCAGACGAGAGCTAAAGGGAGTAAGATTTGAGGGAAGGTATTGACTATTAAGGGTTTCTCCTTCGGAAAGAATGGCTAGTCGTTCGATCACATTGCGTAGTTCCCGAATATTCCCCGGCCAGTCATAGTTTAAGAAACTAAGCATAACCTCCGGGTCGAGGGTAGGTAGCGTCTTTAGATACTTTTGAGTAAATTCGTATAATAAAGCTTGCACTAAATCAGGAATATCCTCGGTCCGTTCTCGGAGAGGCGGGACTTCAAGGGCAATAACATTTAAACGATAGTAAAGATCTTCGCGAAACTCACCACGTTGAATCATCTTAGCTAAGTCGCGGTTTGTTGCTGCAATAATTCGTGTATTCACCGTTAGGGGTTCGGTACCGCCAACTCGGTAAAAACACTTATCCTGCAAAACGCGTAATAATTTAACCTGGAGTTCCAGGGGCAATTCCCCAATTTCATCTAAGAAGAGGGTTCCCCCGTGGGCAAGTTCTAACTTACCAGGCTTGCCTTTGCGTTCGGCACCAGTGAAGGCACCCCCGTTGTATCCAAACAATTCACTCTCGAATAAAGCAGAAGGAATAGCACCACAGTTGATGGCTATAAAGGGTTTAGTAGTTCTTGGACTATCCTTATGTATTGCCTGAGCAAAGAGTTCTTTGCCGACGCCGCTTTCCCCGGTGATGAGGATGGTTGCTTCGCTGCTGGCTACTTTACGCGCAAGGAATTTTGTGCGTAGGATGGACCGACTTTTTCCGATAATCCTACTGAAGGGATCATCAGAGGGGTTGGTCTTTTGTTTTAGGTCTCGTAATTGAGAACTAGCCTGAGATAATTCTTCGTTGAGCCGAACGACTTGGGTAATGTCTTGTTCTGTAGAAATGGCACCAACTATCTTACCCTCGTAGATCACCGGAGAGGCATTGATCTGGACATGTGTTTCTGGACGAGGTCTGTGGTAGGCTTGGCGGATCGGACGTCCTTCATCTAAGATTCCAAGTGTTGCCAAGTCCTTCCTTTCAAAGAAATCAGCAATAGGTCTTCCGACAATGGCTTGCTCTGGTATTGTATACATTTCTTGAGCTTTAGAGTTCCAGTGACTAACGGTCCCGTCGTTTGTCACGACAGTTACAGCCTCGTTGACTGTCTCGAGTAGAGTGTTAAAAAAGGTATTTAATATATTCCAAGAACTAAGTAAATGGCTTACAAATAGGGTTGGGGTAACGATTCCTTTCACTTCACCCCATGGATTAAGTACTATAACAGTACGAAGTTCGTTTAGATGCTCCTGACAAAATAGCAAGGCATCTGTATCTGAATTAGCTACTAGGGGAGGTGACCAAGGGATTTCGTTGAGTACCTGATTACTTGACTTTAGGAAAGAGGCATGTTCTCTGGTAAGGACTCCTACTGGACACTCACCCTGAATTATGACTAAGTGAGCTTTATTAGCCAATTCTAAAGCGTTTTGCAAATTAAGACTCCTGTCTACTAAACGAATATTATGATCCATTAACTCAGACATGGTTAGGGACTTCACGGGTGACCACTCCTTTAGGATAATTTTATCCTAAGAAGGAACGGTTGACTAGTCTTTTTGTTTAAACATATTGATCAATAATGTACAAATTTGTTTAAACACTAAGAGAGTGTTTTTTGTAACCTTTTTAAAAGAAAAAAGTTTTGGATAAAAATATTGTATTTCTTTCATTATCTAGCAGGGATTTTAAATATTCCGTCAAATATTACATAACAGGATTCAGAAAAATCATAAGGGGAGGAATACAATGTTTCGGAAGAAGAGTAAAGCCTTAGTTGCCATGAGTATCATTATGTCCGCATTAATCATGGTAAGTGGTTGCGGCGCGAGTAAGCCAGCAGCAACTCCTACGGGCGACGCAGAAAGCAAAGAACCTATCAAAATCGGTTTCCTGGGAGCGAAGACTGGGGATGTGGCAATCTATGGATTGAACACATTAAAGGGTTTGAACATGGCAGTCGAGGAACTCAACAAGGAAGGTGTCCTTGGAAGACAGATTCAGTTAGTCGAAGAGGATAACGCAGGGCAAAAGGATCAAGCCATTAACATTACCAATAAGTTAATAAGCCAAGACAAGGTTGTAGCTATCGTTGGTGACCCTACTACAGGTATTACTCGTGTAGCAGGTACCATTGCAAACAGTAAGAAGACGGTTATCATGTCAGCTGGTTCGACAGGTCCAGACGTCGTTGAAATTGGACCCTACGTTTTCAGAGATACGTTACTAGATACAATTGCTGCTCCTGCAACCATGAAGTACGTAATTGAAGAAAAAGGCTGGAAAAATGTTGCCTTAATCACATCTAAGAACAATGATTACAGCGTAGGCTTGTCCAAAATCTTCTCTAAGTCTATCGTTGATAACGGTGGTAAAGTGGTTATTGAAGAATTCATTCAAGACAAAGACACTGATTTTAGTGGACAGATCACCAAAATCAAAGCAGCTAACCCCGATGTCATTGTGTTCTCAGGCTATTACACTGAGGGAGCTCTCATCATGAAGAAAGCTCGTGAAGTAGGGATTAAGGCAGTTATGGTCGGTGGAGATGGTCTTCAAGGGGACGATCTCATGAAAATTGGTGGAGCCGATGTAGAAGGTTCAATCTCTTATGCAGGCTTCTCACCGGAACAGCCAACACCTGATACCGAAAAGTTTATTAACGCTTTCAAAGCAAAGTATAACAATGAGTTGCCAGATCTCTTCGCTGCCCAAGGTTATGACGCTTTAATGCTCATTGCTAAGGCTATCAAAGAAGCAAAGAGTGCTGATCCTGAGAAGTTTAAAGATACCCTTGCTCAGACTAAGAATTATGAAGGTGTATCTGGAACCATTACCTTCCAAGAAGGTCGTGAGCCAATTAAGAGCCCAGTTTATCTGCTGGAAGTTAAGGGTGGCAAGTTCACCTTACTGAAAAAAGTCCCTGTAGAAGTAAAATAAGATTAAAAACCGGGTTTCGATCCCTTACTAATAGCTTGTAGCAGCACTAAGGTCCTAGGACCAGTGCTGCTACAAATAATTAAGGTAAATTCCGACAATTTCCACTATATTACATGATTTTACCCGCATTTTATACTCCCACTTAACTTAAGGAGGGCGCCAAATTTGCCGATTTTAAACAATCTGATGCAGCAACTTGTCAACGGGCTCGCCCTAGGTAGCATCTATGCTCTTATAGCCTTAGGCTACACCATGGTGTACGGTATTATTGGCATGATCAATTTCGCTTATGGCGAAATATTTATGTTTGGCGCATATGCCGGCCTAGTTCTAGCATTGACGAATTACGTTAATGTTTACGTAGCCTTATTAGGCGCTACGGTTATCACTATGGTGCTTGGAGTTGTCATTGAGCGAGTCGCTTATAAACCGCTTCGCCGTTCATCACGACTTTCGGCGTTAATTAGTGCTATCGGGGTATCGATCTTCCTGTCTTCTTTAATGGTTCGGATGAAGGGACCTAATACAAGGGGCTTCCCTAAACTTTTTGAGAATAGAATTTTTGAAATTGGGGATTTCCAAATTACAATTTACCAAATTGTAATTATTGGAGTAGCAGGTCTCTTAATGCTTGGATTACACCTTTTTGTCTCGTATACCAAAATGGGTAGGGCGATGCGTGCATGTTCCCAAGACAGGGATGCAGCGAGCCTTATGGGGGTTAATATTGACCGAGTTATATCAGTGACGTTTGCCATAGGGTCTGGCTTAGCAGGAGCTGCTGGGGTATTAGCCGGTATCTATTTTAACGCAGTTCAGCCTTATATGGGGCTTTTGGCGGGTCTTAAAGCCTTCGCTGCAGCAGTCCTTGGAGGAATTGGAAGTATTCCTGGGGCTATGATTGGTGGACTAATGATTGGCTTAACCGAAATACTAGGTATCACAGTGAACTTATCTCAGTACAAGGATGCCTTCGCCTTTACCATCCTTATATTGGTGCTCTTGTTCAAACCATCGGGAATCATGGGGCGAAAAGCCAATAAAAAGGTGTAAGGAGGGAATGGCGATGAAGAAATTACTTAATAATTGGATTGTCCAGGTTCTGCTGTTCCTTAGTGTGCTTGCCTTAACTGCGTTGAGCACATCTATTATTCAGGACATTATTCCACCCTATCTTTTAATGATTGGATTATTTATAGGTATAAATTTAATCATGGCCCTAGGCTTAAATCTGATTACGGGAGTAACTGGTCAGCTGTCCCTAGGTCATGCGGCATTTATGAGTATCGGAGCATATGCTTCGGCGATTGCTACCGTAAATTATGATCTGCCATTTCTGATTGGAGTTTTAATTGGCGGTCTCGCAGCGGGTCTGATTGGGATAATTATTGGCTTTCCGACTCTGCGTCTGACAGGGGATTACTTAGCTATTGCCACGTTGGGTTTTGCAGAAATCGTGCGAGTCCAATTCACGAACATGAAAATTACCAATGGTGCCATTGGTTTTCTAGGAATTGAAGGATCCACTACCTTTCCTATCGTTATGACTATTGTAGTGCTGACAATCTGCTGCATGGTGTGGATAGAAAATTCTCGGAACGGTCGGGCTATGCTTGCCATTCGAGAAGATGAAATTGCTTCCTCAGCAGTTGGGATTAACACGACATTGTATAAAATTCAGGCCTTTGCCATTGGCTCTTTTTGTGCAGGAGTGGGGGGAGCGCTGTTCGCTCATACCACCACGTTTATTCAACCCACCGATTTCGGCTTTCTTAAATCCGTCGATATTTTAAGTATTGTTGTTCTCGGGGGATTGGGAAGTATTCCGGGAACTATCATTGGTGCGATCGTTCTTACCTCAGCCCCAGAAATCTTAAGACCACTCGCAAACTATAGGATGATTGTTTACGGGTTACTGCTGGTCGTGATCATGATCTTCCGTCCCTATGGTTTATTGGGCGGAGTAAATTTAAGGCAGGCCGTTCGCCGTGCATTAATGATACCTAAGAAAAAACAGGCCGGACGGGGGGAATAAAGGTGAGTTTATTAACTTTAAACAACGTAACCATCCGCTTCGGCGGTCTGACTGCAGTAGATACTGTGAACTTAGAAGTCAAGCAGGGCGAAATATTAGCCTTAATTGGTCCTAATGGAGCGGGTAAAAGTACCATGTTTAACCTGATCACCAGTATCTATCAACCCACCGAGGGCACAATAACCTTAGAAGGCAAATCCTTAGTTGGTGTCGCTACCCATAAGATTGCGGATATGGGTATTACCAGAACCTTTCAAACGATTCGCTTGTTTACAGAACTCTCTGTCTTGGACAATGTGAAAATTGGATGTCACTGCCGAGGGAAAGCGGGCTTGTTACAAGCTTTAACCCGCCTGCCGGGGATGAAACGTGAAGAAGCGGAAATAGAAGAAAAAGCGATTAAATCCCTTGAATTTCTTGATTTAGCTTCAAAGCGGGATGAAATGGCGAAGAATCTCTCCTATGGTGAACAAAGACGTTTAGAAATTGCCAGAGCTTTGGTATCTAAGCCGAAGATTCTTCTGTTAGATGAGCCAGCAGCTGGAATGAACCCTCAAGAAAAGGTAGTTTTAATGGAAATGATTCGCAGAATTCGGGATACAGGCATTACTGTTTTTCTTGTAGAACACGATATGAAACTAGTTATGGGTATTTCTGAGAGAATTGCTGTGCTGGACTATGGTAAATTGATTGCTGAAGGGACGCCTCTAGAGGTTCGAAGTAACAAAGCTGTTATCGAAGCGTATTTGGGCTCCGGTAAATTTAAAAGTAGAATTCGGCGCTAGGGAGGACCAAGACATGTTGAAGTTAGAAAAGGTAGATGTGAGCTATGGCTCAATTAAAGCGTTACACGGTATTTCCCTGGAAGTAACAACGGGGGAGATTGTTGCCTTAATTGGGGCAAATGGAGCCGGAAAAAGTACGACACTGCGCACTATCTCAGGACTCCTAAAACCGTCTAACAAAGAGAGTAAGATTACGTTCAAGGAAAAGCAAATTCAGGGCATCTCCCCTCACAAAATTGTGGAGATGGGCCTGTCTCATGTACCGGAAGGACGTCGCGTATTTCCAGACATGTCCGTCTATGAGAACCTTTTAATGGGTGCCCATAGTCGTAAGGGTAAGCCAGACCAGGCAGATTTCGATCGCGTATATCACCACTTTCCTAGGTTAAAGGAAAGAATTAAGCAATTAGCTGGCACCTTATCTGGTGGAGAGCAACAAATGCTCGCCATGGGTAGGGCTCTGATGGCTAGACCAAGTCTGCTGATCCTAGATGAACCAAGTATGGGTTTAGCCCCAATGCTAGTAGAAGAAATATTCCATATTATTGAAGACATTAATGTTGCAGGAACAACAATTCTCCTAGTAGAGCAAAATGCTCATCTGGCCTTGGAGATTTCCAATCGAGCTTATGTATTAGAAACTGGGGAGATTGTCTTGGAAGGTATGGCCCAAGATCTAGCGAAGAATGAAGATATCCGCAAATCTTATCTCGGAGAGTAATTTTAGGTGAGTTTCATTCGTATTTCACTAAGGAGGCAAGTAGGATGAAATTCACAAAGGATCAACTTGAACGATATTCAAGACACCTTAAATTGAAAGAAGTTGGAGCGAAGGGTCAAACCAAGTTACTGGAATCTAAAGTTCTAATCGTTGGAGCAGGAGGTCTTGGTTCACCAGCAGCAATGTATCTGGCAGCAGCAGGCATAGGAACCCTTGGACTTGTTGATCCGGATGTGGTTGACTTATCCAACCTCCAGAGACAAATCTTGCACACAAATAAAGATATTGGCAAGCCCAAAGTCATCTCGGGAAACGAAACTATACAGGGGATGAACCCGGATGTCGATGTTGTGGCGTATCAAGAATGGGTTAGTTCAGCCAACATAAAAGACATTATCCAGGATAGAGATTATGACTTTATCATCGATGCGACGGATAATTTCGAATCTAAATTTTTGATCAATGATGCTTGTGTGCTTTTAGAAAAGCCTTTTTCTCACGCCGGAGTACTTCAACTTCTTGGACAAACTATGACTTATGTACCAGGGAAGGGCCCCTGTTACCGGTGTGTATTCTTAAATCCTCCACCGGCAAATGCGGTTCCTAATAATAAGGATGTTGGTGTACTGGGTGTGATGCCAGGCATCCTCGGTACTATTCAGGCAACTGAGGGAATTAAGTATCTTCTTGGGATAGGAGAGCTCTTAACCGGAAAACTGTTGATAGTTGATGCTTTGACCATGGATTTTAGAAAGGTTGAGATCTCAGCAAGAGTAGGCTGTAGAGCATGTGGTGTTTGTCATCCTGAGTGTTAGCGAAGGATCTAGATACTTCAGTCGTCCCTCTTTCAGGATAACAAAGCCTTTAAGTTGTTTTTCATAGCAATGCTTTAAGTTAATAAGATTTTTTCTCCATCAAAGGAGTTCTTCTTTCTAATCTGTGGTGGTTGTCTTACAACTCTGGATTAGAAAGAGGTTCTCCTTTTCTGTCGATATAATGAAATTATTGTGCATTTGTGTCTAAATAGTAATGAAAATGATGGCACAAAAATTGCATAGTATTTACCTTGAAAGAACCAATTAATAGTTTCAGATTTCATAACTAAGGGAGTGAATGTAATGCGTATCACTGAGCATCCGATTTTAGAGTTTCAGCGTGGGGAAGAGGTCACGTTCTTCTTTGAAGGGCAGGAACTTAAGGGCTTTGAGGGCGAAACTATTGCCGCAGCGCTTCATGCAGCTGGAATTAAGGTTCTAGGCCATAGTCCAAACATGCACCGACCTAGAGGTCTGTTCTGCGCCATCGGAAACTGTTCTTCGTGTCTGATGGTTGTAAATGGAGAACCCAATATTAGGATCTGTGTAGAAAAGCTTAAGCCGGGCATGAGAGTAGAAACTCAGCAAGGAAAGGGGTGCCTTAAGTGAAAGAAATAGAGATCCTTGTCATTGGCGGCGGTCCGGCTGGTCTAAGTGCTGCTACTGCAGCAGCTAATTTAGGTGCCAGCGTCCTTGTCTTAGAACGAGACGGGAAACCTGGTGGTCAATTGGTCAAACAAACTCATAAATTTTTCGGTTCCAAAAAACAGTATGCTGGGGACCGCGGTTACCAGATCGGTAATCTTCTGATAGATGAATGCGAAAAGAATCCCAAAGTTGAAGTGTGGACAGATTCGACCGCTCTTGGGATTTATGAAGATGGAGTAGTAACGGCTGAAGGCCAAGGCAAACACTTGAAAATTAAACCTAAGAAGATAATTGTAGCTACCGGTGCTTCTGAGAAAATGATTGCTTTCCCTAATAATGATTTGCCAGGCATTTATGGAGCTGGCGCTGTACAGACCTTGATGAATGTTTATGGTATTGTCCCTGGTAAACGCGTGTTGATGATCGGCGCGGGTAATATCGGACTGATTGTTTCCTATCAATTGATGCAGGCTGGAGTGGAAATAGCTGGGATTATTGAAGCTTCTCCAACCATTGGTGGTTATTTAGTCCATGCTTCTAAGATTCGACGGGCAGGAGTGCCTATCTTAACCTCACACACTATTATTGAAGCTTATGGACAGGAAAGTGTTGAAGGGGCTAAGATCTGTCAGCTCGATGCTCAATGGCAGCCAATTCCTGGGAGTGAACAAGACCTAAACGTTGATGTTATTTGCCTGGCGGTGGGACTGAGCCCTTTAACTGAGCTTTGTTTTCAAGCAGATTGCCAGATGAAATATGTGCCAGAACTTTCTGGGCATGTCCCTATTAGAAATGAGTCTTTAGAAACCACTCGTCCAGGTCTCTATGTTGCCGGGGACGTTAGTGGGGTTGAAGAAGCTAGTTCCGCTATGGTAGAAGGACGTTTGGCAGGTATTTGTGCCGCCTACAGTCTAGGGTACGGAACGGATGAGGCTCCAAAGCTTCAAAGGGAAGCCTTAGCCGAGCTAAGTGAACTGCGCGCTGGCCCTGCCGGACAAAAGACTGTGAAAGGGATTATGAAACTGATGGATAAGGGGGGAGCTGCATGCTAAACAAGACAGGGGTACCAACACTTGAAGATATACAAACTGTTTCTCCTTCCGAGGAAAGACTTAAAAAAGGTCCCGTCGCCATCATTGAGTGCTTTCAGGAAATTCCTTGCAATCCCTGCACTGAAGCCTGTAAGCAAGGTGCAATTCGACCGATGGAGGATATTAACAATTTACCAAAATTGGACTTTGATAAATGTAACGGTTGCGGTGTCTGCCTAAGTCGCTGCCCGGGGCTGGCAATCTTTATTGTCGACGCATCCTACAGCGATACGGAAGCTATTGTTAGAATTCCTTATGAGTATTATCCAGTCCCACAGGTCGGCGAAAAAGTGGTGGGATTAAATAGGGCAGGGGATGAACTTGGCACGTTTGAAGTAAGTAAAGTTCAGTCAGGGGGTCAGAAAAATAAGACCTACACTATATGGCTGATCGTACCTCAAAGCCTTGCAATGGAGGTACGTGGTCTGCGTTTAAGAAGTACAGAAATACAACCTAAGGAAACGATAGTTTGCCGATGTGAAGATATCACCTTAGGCGAAATTCAGGCACTGATTAAGGAAGGTTACAGTACAATTGATGAGATTAAACGGGCGGCCCGCGCGGGAATGGGTCCCTGCCAAGGACGCACCTGTCGGATGCTGATCGCCCAGGAACTAGCTAAATTTTACAGTATTCCTGTGGGAGAGGTTTTAATGCCAACGTTTAGACCAACAGTAAAGCCAGTGAAACTGGGAACGTATGCGGGGGGTGAATAAATTGCAAAAAAGTGCGAACGTAGTGATTATCGGTGGCGGGATTACAGGCTGTGCGGTAGCCTATGAAATGGCTGTCCGCGGGGTAAAGGATATCGTTGTCATTGAAAAACAGTACCTTTCTTCTGGGGCTACAGGTCGCTGCGGTGCCGGTGTCCGTCAACAATGGGGAACCGAGACCAACGCTATTCTGGCACGTGACAGCGTAAAACGCTTTGAGGGTATGAACGAAGAACTTGAATATGATCGGGATATCGAATTCAAGCAAGGCGGATATTTAATGGTTTCCTACACCGAAAAAGAGTGGGATCAGTATAAAAAGAATGTTGCAGTTCAGCATAACCTTGGAATTCCAACGAAAATGATTACACCCTTAGAAGCTCAGGCAATTGTTCCTCATCTAAACCTCAATGGACTGATCGGTGCCACCTTTTGTCAATCGGATGGTCATGCTAATCCATTTCATGTAGTGGACGCCTACTACAAAGCAGCCCGGCGATTGGGAGTAAAATTTGAGACTTATACCTCTGTAACCGGGATCACATTGGAAAAAGGGAAGGTTACAGCTGTTCAGACCTCTAAAGGAGATATTGCTACTTCAACAGTGATCAATGCTTGTGGTTATGCTGCAGGTACTATTTGCAAGATGGTGGGATTCGAACTGCCTCTCTATCCCCAACGGCACCAGGCGTTAGTGACCGAACCGGTTGAACCCTGCCAGGGACCGATGGTCATTTCTCTGCACCATCGTTTATACTGTCAGCAGACTCCACATGGCAGCTTTATTATGGGAGTGGGCGACCCCAATGAACCTAAGGACTTTAATATCAATTCCAGCTGGGAGTTTTTGGAGGATGTCTCTCGCCAAGCAACAACAGTCTTGCCGCTTTTAAAGAACCTCCGTGTCGTTCGTCAATGGTCGGGTCTTTATGATATGAGTCCAGATGCTAATCCGATTCTGGATGAAGTTCCGGGCGCTCAAGGAATGTGGGTAGCTGCCGGGTTTAGCGGACATGGGTTCATGGTTGGTCCCCAGACGGCCGTTCTTCTAACTCAAAAGATTCTCGGTCAACAGTGCTTTATGCCGATTGAACGATTTGGTTTGGCGCGTTTCCTCGGGGGAGAATTGGATCTTGAATCTGCGGTGGTCTAAGAGTCGATATTCAGGTATTATTAACATACGGAGGTGGAATGTTTGAAACTCTTAGCTAAGGATGAATCCTTATGTATAGGCTGTGGAGAATGCGAAGCAGTTTGTTCAAAAACGTACTTTAAGGAAATTAGCCCAGAAAAATCATGTATACGAGTTAGTGACCAAAAGATTCAGGTCTGCACTCAATGTGGTGAATGTATTGATGTTTGTTCAGTAGCGGCCATTTCACGGGATAAAAACGGTGTTGTTCGAATTAACAAGAAACTTTGTGTTGGTTGCTTTATGTGTGTCGGCTTCTGCCCGGAACTTGCTATGAAAATGCACGGGGATTTGTTGGAACCTTTCAAATGTATAGCTTGTGGACAATGTGCAAAGATCTGCCCAACCCATGCGATTCACATTTCGGAAGAAGCTTAGGAGGAAATTAGATGGAAAAATTGGAACACAAGTTTCTCAAGGAATATAACTATGAATTAGGAGCTGTCGACAAAGGGTATACAAACCGAACGCTCTATATTAATGTCGGTACTCATGAAATCAAAGAAAAGCCTGTTACATCCTTAATGAAAGACAAATTCATTGGCGGCAAGGGCTTTGGTCTATATTACTTGTGGCAGGCCGTGACTGAATCGACAAAGTGGGATGACCCAGAAAATGAAATCATTATTTCCAGTGGTCCAATTGGCGGAATTACTCAATATCCTGGTTCAGGAAAATCATTGGTTGTGACACTTTCTCCCCTGACGAATATGCCAATTGACAGTAACGCAGGTGGTTATTTTGGCCCCTTCCTGAAATTTGCCGGTTTTGATGCTCTTGAGCTTCAGGGTAAAGCTGAGAAGGATGTGTTAATTTTTATCGATGGTACTAAGGGGACGATTACTATCGAGGAAATGCCCGGAGGGGGCGTGGATACCCACATTCTCGGCGAACAACTAACCGAAAAGTATGCTGATAACGAAGAAGACAAGCGAAATATCGCTGTGATTTCTACCGGGACAGCTGCAGAGCATACGAATATTGGTCTTCTAAACTTTACCTTCTACGATGTGCGCCGAAAAGGAATTCGTCTAAAACAGGCTGGCAGAGGTGGGATTGGTACTGTTTTTAGAGATAAACATATCAAGGCTCTGGTCATAAAATGTGCAGGAGTTAAGGGTGACCTGAACCATCCAGTTGATAAGCTTACTCTGAACAAAACAGGGATTAAGCTCCATAAAGAAATGCATGATCTCGATAATTCTCAAAATCAAATGCGTAAAATTGGGACCGCTAATATTATTAGTATCATGGACCAGTATGATCTCTTGCCAACTCACAATTATAAATTTGGCGCTCACAAGGATACCTTTAAAATTTCCCCAGAAGTTTTCATCTC
The DNA here is from genome assembly GCF_014237355.1 of Desulfosporosinus sp. Classification (NCBI taxonomy): domain Bacteria; kingdom Bacillati; phylum Bacillota; class Clostridia; order Eubacteriales; family Desulfitobacteriaceae; genus Desulfosporosinus; species Desulfosporosinus sp. Next base: position 33,972 of record NZ_JABZFS010000039.1, on the reverse strand, counting down.
AAAAGTGACCCAGAATTCCCCGGATGGCTGCTGGCATGGCTGCAGTATGGCTTGCGCTAAGGCCGCTGATCACTTTGAACTGAAGACAGGACCCTACAAAGGTCAAAAGGTGACGATCGACGGACCTGAATATGAGAACGCAGCAGGTCTGGGTTCGAACTGTGGTATCTTCGATCCAGATGTAATCCTAGAGTTAAACTTTTACTGTGACACCTATGGCATTGATACGATTTCCTATGCTACTCTGACTGCCTTTGTTATGGAATGCTATGAAAACGGTATTCTCAATAAGGAACGAACCGGAGGTTTGGAACTTAATTTCGGTAATATAGAAGCAAACTTTGAGCTTATTCACCAAATGGCTAAGGGTGAGGGTTTCGGTAAGATTGCGGGTCTTGGAATCCGTAAAATGAAGGAGATCTTTGCAAAAGAATATGGTGCAGATCCTCAATTCCTCTTCGATATCGGTATGGAACAGAAAGGTCTTGAGTTTTCCGAGTATTTGCCTAAGGAATCCTTGGCTCAACAAGGGGGATACGGCCTGACCAATAAAGGGCCTCAACACGATGAAGCTTGGCTGATCTTCATGGATATGGTTAATAATCAGATTCCAACCTTTGAAGATAAAGCAGAGGCACTTCACTATTACCCGATGTTTAGAACTTGGTTTGGCTTAAACGGTCTCTGCAAACTTCCTTGGAACGATATCGCTCCTGCGGATAACAAATTGACGGACGAACCCGCAAAAATACCTGAGCATGTTCAGAATTATGTTGACATATTCAACGCGGTTACGGGTAAAACTATTGACAAATTTGAACTGATTCGTCAATCTGAGCGAGTCTACAATTTCCAGAGAATCTTTAATATACGAATGGGTTTTGGTAAACGTATACATGACAAACTTCCTTACAGAGCAATGGGACCAGTTACAGTGGAAGAGTATCAGTCCAGAGAAGAGCGTTATGATCAACAGCTCAAGGAGATTTTGGGCTATGATACGACAGGCAAAACCACTGAAGAAAAGATTAAGGTCCTGAGAGAATACCGTGAAGACCAATATGAAAAACTCACTGATGCAGTCTATAAACGACGGGGCTGGACTATGGACGGCGTACCAACCGTCGAAAAGCTTCGGGAATTAGGGATGGATTTACCAGAACTCCTAGAAGTTGTTGAAAAACATCGGTAGGTGATAATTTGATCAAGCTAAATAACAGGGATTGCGAATGGCACGAAGGGCTGACGGTTGAAGAGCTTTTGAGGCTTAAGAACTACACCTATCCAAGGATTGTTGTTTCAGTTAATGCTGTGATTGTTCCCGAGGAGGCTTATGCTTCTACGGTCATTGAGGATGGAGATAGAGTAGAGGCAATACACCTTATGGCGGGAGGATAAACAATTAAATAGTTCTATCGCTAGATGAAAGAGATCTGTGGCAAACCGGGAAAAGGTTTGTTGCAGATCTCTTTTCTCAGTTGTTTTTAGCACTGTAATAGAGGAACTACAGGATAAGCGGAGAATTAAGGGTTATAGAGGCAGATGTTTCTGTTGTAGTGTTCAACACTGAGCCTATTCAAAAAGGAGGGGATTGACGTGAAAAGGCAAATCACAAAAGCGAACTTCTCCCTAATCAGTAAGGAACTAAACCACTATGTAAGCAACGGGATTATCACAGAAGAGCAAAAAACCGGGATCATGGAGATTTACGAAATAAAGGGTGGGCTTAACTTTATTCGGGTAGTAGTGACAATTGGAGCAATTTTAATAGGTCTTGGAATCTTAAGCTTTATTGCCAGTAATTGGGATGGAATGAGTCATTTGATTAAGCTGATTATTATCTTTGGGTTTTTCGGAGGAGTAAATCTTGCGGGGTATATACTTTCCGAAAATAATCCTAAGACGGGGCGAAGTTTGATTTACTTAGGAACCTTAGTTTATGGAGCTGGAATTTTCCTCATAGGACAGATGTATAATTTCGGCGGAGACTTTCCCACGGCGTTTCTGCTTTGGTCCTTAGGAGTACTCCCGATGTCGTTTCAGCTTAGGGACAGGCATTTGATGCTATTCTCGAACATCCTGTTCGGAATTTACCTTTTCGGTTCATTTGAACAGGGCTTTCCTTATGCAGGCTGGATAGGGATACCTCTTTTATACTTTGCTTACCACTATTTTGATAAGTCAAGACTCCTCTTATTCTTTGCAAATATAACGTCCTTAAGCTTTATCTTGCAAATAACCATAAGATATGAGGTTGAAGGTTTATATATTGCCTTACTCTTTTTCTTGATCGGACTTGTGATGTATGGCGTGAAACACGAAGTTGAGCCAGATATTTTTCAAAATCAAGGAACCATTCTCTTTGGGGTAGCTGGTGTGATTCTAACAATCCCTGAGTTGTGGGACGTTTTGGTCAGTGTTCAGTCAACCCGCTTGGCGAGTATCCTCTTTGCAATCTCATTTGTGGGTTTGCTGTTTTTCCTGATTAGAAAGGGGAGCCTTATCAGCCTACTTTTTGTGTGTGCTACAATCTTCCGCTATTATACAGATACCTTTGCGTTTTTACCTAAATCCCTGTTTTTTATCGTAGGGGGTCTGTTATTACTTGCCTTTGGTTTCTACTTTGAACGTATGAGAAGTCAATCAAAGGAGGGATTCCGGCATGAATAAGAAAATGACGTTCTTAATCGCTGTAGCGATTCCCTTATTCATTCTCCTAGCCATGACGATTAAACCTCAAGCAACGGTTCTCTTTGGACAAGAGATCCTTTTAGAAACGAAGGCTTATGACCCCACCGATTTGTTTAGAGGGGACTATGTTGCTGTTAATTTCGCAATTACGGATGTTCCGAAGTCTAAGGTGAACTTGCCCTTAGACAAGGTATACAATAAGAATCTTTATGTAAGTCTTAAACAAGAGGGCAGGTATTATGTAGTCGACCAGGTTAGCGAAACGAAACCAAAGCAAGGGGTATATCTTAAGGGAAAATTCAGAGAATCCTTTAATGAGTTAGGGCAAGCAGCAACTTACAGAGTCGATTATAGTTTAGATAAGTATTTTGTTGAACAAGGAAGCGGCAAAAAGCTAGAGCAGGAATCTATTCAGGGAGGGCTTATAGGAACAGTTAAAGTCCTTGGTGGGTATGGAGTTCTAACTGGAATTGCGCAGAGCTAGATAAGCGACAAGAAAGATTTGCCCAAAAGGCAAACTGTGAAACAGGTGGACAGGTGCATTGTTTCGTTTGAAACGAAACAATGCACCTGTCCCCCTGTCCCCCTGTTTTTCCCTGGTGTTTTTGCAGTAGAATCACATTTAAAAATATTTTGAAAAGATTCAGATAGTAAGAAGGATTTTGTAAAAAGAAGTAGAATATATACTTCAAATGCTTGTCGACAGCCTACATTCCACAGTATGCCAACAAAGTTTTGGAGGGCAGATCATGAGTTTAATCATCAAAAGTGTTCCGTACCATTTGCAAGTCTATGAAATTATTAAGGAAAAGATTTTAACAGGGGAGTTGGAGAGCGGTGAAAGGATATATGAGAATAAGATCTCTCAGGAGCTTGGAGTAAGCAGAAGCCCGGTGAGGGAAGCTCTGAGGATGCTTGAACAAGATGAGTTTCTGGCACTTACCTCTTCCGGTTTAATTGTTAATCCTATGGATTTCGAAGACATGGAAGAGATCTATCAATGCAGAATGGCAGTCGAGCCTTTTGCAGCCAAACTTTCGGTAAGCAAATTTGATCAGGAAAGTATCGAAGAGCTTCAGGAATGTGTTAATAAAGCAAAAGAGTATCATGCCACAAAACAATTTAATAAAGTTATTGAAGCAAATACATGGTTCCACAATCTGATTGTCAGAAAATGTGAGAATAGCCGCCTTAAGTCTTTCATCGAAAAGATAGGTTTCCTGGCAATACTTTCAAGAGTTTCAGAGTTTCAATGCTATCAAAGGGACGAAGATTATTTGGAAGAACACCAAGCAGTTGTAAACGCTTTAAAAGCTGGGGATGAAGATTTGGTTGAAGTGACTCTCAGAAACCACATAGAAAATGATTTAACCTTTTACAAAAGAAAATATATGGAGAAAGAAGCTTGTCAGAAACCCTTAGACTCAAACACCAAATCTAATTGATTAGGGGGGTGATACCATTTAGAGGCATGTGGAGACCATTGCTTCCGATTACCAAAAGGATTTAAAAAGAGAACAACCAATCACAAACAAAAAGAAAGAGGGTAGTATGATGTTTAAATTCAACAAAAGAGCGATCGCAAGTGTTCTGACACTTGCGATGGCCGTTGTCACTCTTGCAGGATGCAGCGGCGGAGCTAGTAAAACTCCCAGCGGCACTTCGGAAAATTCTAAGAAACCTGAGGTTGTATATCGTATAAATAGCACCCAGGCTGTGGACCTGTTTGAACAGCTGGAGAAAAAATTTGCTGAAAATGTCACAGAGATGTCTGGAGGCCGCATTGGCTTTGAGTTTGTCCCTACCGGTTCCATCGGTAGCAGCACCGAGGCCCTCACCTCCGTCCAGATGGGCACGTTGGATTTTGTAAATGGCGGCTCTGACGAGTTGGGCTCCCTCGTTCCCAATTCCGACTGGGCACAGCTGCCCTTCTTCATCAATAGTCATGAGCAGGCCGACAAAGAGTATATGAATGGCTTCATCGGCAAATTTGCCGATGAGCAGTATGCAGAAAAAGGGCTTGTCTCTGTCGTCCGCGTCGACAACTCCTTCCGCACGCTGGGCATCAAGGACAAGGCTGTAAACAGCAGCAACGACCTGAAGGGCTTGCGTATTCGTGTGCCTAACCAGCCTCTGGCGCTACGTATGTACGAGCTTATGGGTGCTCTGCCCGTAGCAATTCCCGCCCCTGAGGTTCTGATGGCTCTGCAGCAGGGCACCGTGGATGGAGCGGACAATGCCGTCCTCCTCTTTGACAAGTTTAAACTTATGGATTCCTTCAAAAGCGTCGTTTTACTGAACTACGGCTTCGGCACCGTCAATATCTTTGCCTCTAAAGAGATTTGGGACACCATGTCTGCGGAAGACCAGAAGATTATGAAGGAAGCCGGCCTCAAAGCCAGAGAGTGGTATACTGCAGAACTTCTTAAGCAGGAAAAGGAACTCATTGAGCGTTTAAAGGCCGAAGGCAAGAATGTCATCGTACCCGACGACAAATGGAAAGCCGAAATGTACAAAAACGCTGACGTCATCTGGCAGGAAGCCCTTAAATCTGGAAAATACGACGAGACTTTCATTAAGGAGCTGTACGCACTTTATCAGAAAAACATAGGTGCGAAGTAATACAGTTGGCACAGGATATGGCCAGGTCAAGGCCCCATCCTGTGCCGTCTCCCCCAGCTTTGAACCATCGATTCATTAGTAAGGATGCACGGCCATAAGGAGGATACTGTGGAAAAAAACAATCTATATACCGCCGCTAAAATGCTGATGAAGCTCAATAAGTCGATCTACACGATTGAGAAATATCTTCTTGCTTTTATCATGTACGGTCTGGTTGCTGTACTTTTTATTAATGTACTTTTTCGCTTTGTTTTTTTCATTCCGAGTGCCTGGGCCGATGAGCTGGCCCGCTTCACCTTCGTCTGGCTTGTGTTTCTCGGTGCTTCGGCAGCCATGTACAATTGGGAGCACATTGACATTAACCTCATAGACACCATACTCAAGAAGCTGATAAAGGACAACGAGAGATTATACAATAAGGCACTGAACGCTGTTAAGAAGTTTGCCGTAATCTGTACCATTGGGTATCTTGCCTATCTGGTTGTTGTCTACGGACAATATCTGCAAAAGGTTCTTAAGCTTGGTACACAATCGATGTTTTTGGGGGTTGGAATGGCTGTGCCGATGAGTGCCGTCTATATCTGCTCAGCACTCATGCTGTTCCACGCCGTGTGCTATCTCATTATCCCCGAGCATATCCGGAAACAGGAGGGCTAATACGTGACTACACTAGCTGTTTTTCTTGGTCTGTTTTTTGGGCTTTGCCTGTTTTTGCGCGTACCTGCCTTCATTGCTATGGGTATCGGCGCAGCGGGTGCCTTTGCGTATAAAGATTTCCCTACAAGCCAGATGAGTCAGGCGATTTACAATCAACTGGACAGCCTGCCCTTTTTGGCCATTCCCATGTTCATCCTTGCCGGTGCCGTTATGGAGCATGGACAAATATCGGATGCACTCATTAAATGGATACGATTCTTCATAGGAAGATTCCGTGGTGCCTTAGGTCTTGTCACCATCATCGCAAGCGCGGCCTTCGGTGTTATCACCGGTTCTGCCATGGCTACCATCTCGGCTGTCGGGCGTATCATGGGACCGTCTCTGGAAAAAAACGGTTACTCTAAGGCCTATATCGGAGCACTGCTGTCTTCCTGCGGATTTTTGGGCATCATGATTCCTCCGAGTATTCCGGGCATAATGTATGGCAGCGCTTCGGGCGAAAGCACGTCCGATGTCTGGATTTCGACCATTGGCGCGGGCCTGCTGTTTATCGTTTTATACAGCATTATTAATTACCTCAAGGTCGGCCGTTTTGAAACAAAGCAAGAGGTGCCGAAGCTGACGCCTTCAAAATATGTTCATGCTGCTCTGGTCAACACATGGAGCACCCTCCCCGCTCTTATTATGCCGATCATCATCTTTGGCGGCATTTATTCCGGTGTTTTTACTCCCACCGAGGCGGGTGCTGTCTCCGTCGTGTATGGGCTTGCCTACATTATCATTCGGCTTATTCTTCGCAGATCAAATACAAACGCCAAGGTCTTGACACAGTCTGCAATTGCTGCCGCTCTCTCCACCGGTACTGTCGTCATCATGGCGGCCTTTGCAAACGCCGCGGGTCGCGTCATTACCCTTGCAGGGGTTTCCGCCGCGATGACCGAGTTGGTTACCACCAACATTGACAACCCATACATCTATTTACTGTTGGTCAACCTCATTTTTCTGTTTGCGGGAACCTTCCTGGAGGTCAATTGCGCAATTCTGATTCTGGTTCCGCTGTTGCTGCCCCCTGCAAAGGCACTGGGCATTGACCCCATTCATTTTGGTGCAATTACGCTTGTAAACCTGAGTGTGGGCAACCTCACCCCGCCCTTCGCACAAGGAATCTTTATGGCTTCCAAGGTAGTGGGCACGTCCTTTGTAGAAATTGTCAGTGAAATATGGCCGTTTCTCATTGCGTCTCTCTGCGTTATCGCGGTCGTGACTTATTATCCGCCGCTGTCGCTCTTCTTGGTTCGTTAAACAAGAAAAGCGAATCAAACTGTCTAATGAAACAGGGCTAAAGAGTGCTTCAGAACAAAAAGTAAGTTAAGCTTAGATAATTAATGACCTTAAAGCCTTAAGGAGGTGCTATGATGGATTTTGATAAATTGTTGGTAAACGGAACGATAGTTACCCCTTTTGGTAGATATAAGGGCGTAATAGGTATTAAAAACGGTAAAATTGCCTTTCTTGCTGAGCAACAAGCTGACTACAAGGCTGCTGAGGTGATTGACGCAAGCGGCAAATATATTTTGCCAGGAGTTATTGATGGACACAATCACTTTCAAGATCCTGGATTTACCCATAGAGAGGATATGGAACATGCCACTGCAGCTTGTGCGGCAGGGGGAACAACAACGGCTATCTCTCATCCTATGAATGATCCGGCCATTGTGGATATAGAATCCTATAAGGCTACTATGGAAGCCTATGCACATAGAAGCATTATTGATTATGGGATTCACGGCGGAGGAACAGCTGGTAACATTGATAGGATAGAAGAATTATGGCTAAAGACAGGTGCAACATCCATCAAAATGTTTATGTGTTTCTCGGTTAAGGAATTTCCGTATGTTCATGATGGTGCCCTGTTTGCGATCTTGGAGCAACTGAGCAAGCATAATGGTTTGGCTATACTTCATTGTGAGAATGACGATTTAATTAGGCTTATGGAAAAAAAGATGCAGGCAGAGGGACGGAAAGATCCGTTAGCCTATAATCTTTCACGTCCGGAGATGGCAGAAATAGAAGCCATCAGAAGAGTCATTTTTATGCTAGAAAAAACGGGTGCTCAAGCTTTAATCTTGCATGTGACTTCTGCTGAAGGATTGAAGGAGATAAAGAAGGCTCAACAGAGAGGGGTAAAGGTTTGGGCAGAATCCTGTCCTCATTACTTCACTTTTGTTAGAGAAGATATGAATAAGTTAGGACCTTATTTGAAGTTTTCTCCGGTCATGAGAGATGAAGAGAACCGACTTGAAATGTGGCGTCTTTTAAATGAAGGCTATATATGTACCATTGGTTCAGATCATAGTCCTTATACCAGGGAGGAAAAGGAAGTAGGTGAGGATGATATCTGGAAAGCCCCCAATGGAATTCCAGGAAATCAGATCATGTTATCTGTTTTCCTGGATGGTGTTAACAAAGGACTTGTTTCCTTAGAACGAATCGTGGAAGTTTCCAGTTACAACCCGGCTAAAACTTATGGCTTGTATCCTCAAAAAGGTGTGATACAACCCGGTGCTGATGCTGACCTGACAATAGTGGATATGAATCTGGAGAAAACGTATACTGCTGAAATTAGTAAATCCAAAGCTACTTGGTCACCTTATTTCGGACGAAAATTTAAAGGCTGGCCGATTATGACCTTAGTACGAGGCGAAGTGGTCTATAATAATGGGCAAATTATGGTCGAAGCGGGTCATGGAAACTATATTGCCCGTCAAAAATAGGCCTTGATTGGAATTACGCAGTATAGTTTTCTAGAAGTAGAAAGGAGAGTGAATAGAATGCGAATTCTAGTAATAAATCCAAACATTTCAGAGAGCGTAACTAACCTGATTGCGCAAGAGTCGAGACGTGTAGCTTCACCTGATACTGAATTATTATTCGCAACTGCGCCTTTTGGCGTGGAGTATATAGAAACCCGTATGGAGGCTCTTATTGGTGGGTATGCGGCGGCGTGCGTTGCTGCTGAGCGCCAGGGTGAATATGACGGCGTAATTATTGATGCCTTTGGCGATCCCGGACTTTTGGGTATCAAAGAGCTATTAAATGTTCCGGTTGTCGGTATGACCGAGGCGGCTCTTGCCTCTGCCTGTCTTCTAGGACAGCGTTTCTCAATCATTGCTATTTCCTCGCGGATTAAGGCTTGGTATCTGGAGACAGTCGAACGTAGTCATCTGACGACGCGTCTTGCAAGCATCCGGTCTCTAAATGATACACTGCGTAATATTGGCACAGTACAAGAAGATCATGCTGAGCGTTTAAAAGAGCTGGCTATTGAGGCAGTCGAGCAGGATGGTGCTGACGTTATCATACTTGCGGGAGCTCCTTTAGCAGGTCTTGCCCGTGGCCTTGAAGGTCAGTTGCCGGTTCCTGTAGTGGACGGGGTGTCCAGTGCAGTGCGTCATTGCGAATCGCTTATTGCCCTAAATCCCGGCTATGCAGTTAAAGGAAGTTTTGCCCTACCTCCTCTGAAGTCGAACAAGGGATTGCCGACAGCTCTAGCTGCTATGTTAGATCGCACACGCTGATCCAAGCTATAATATCTATGCTGATATTAGAATAACTCAAGCATAGTTTGGGCTGGGGCAAATTGTTTCATGTATAATAATTCTTGAAATTTAATGAAGAATAGGTATCTCTGAATAACCTTTTTAAGTTTCCTATTCTGCATTTGGGGGTATGCCGATGGAACGGTACGTTCGTTTTAAAAATGGTAATAATATACGCTTCGGGTTAGTCGAAGGAGAAAAGGTTGTAGAACTTATAGGTGAGGAATTCCCCAATTTTAAAAAGTCCGGAATAACGCATGAACTTTCTTTGCTTAAGCTATTGGCCCCTTGTAACCCTACGAAAGCTGTCTGTGTCGGTCTTAATTATAAGGACACAATCCTTGAGCCGGGAGCTAAATGGCCGGTGGAGCCGTTGCTTTTTCTAAAACCATCCACAAGTCTCATTGCCAACGGAGAGAATATTGTAAAATGGCCGATGACAGATTATCTGAACTTCGAAGCAGAATTGGCCATAGTAATAGGAAAAGAAGCTCATCTTGTCCCGGAAAAGCAAGTCTATCAGTATATCTGGGGATATACTATAGCCAATGATGTCACGGCAAAGGATCTTCAAAAGTCTGACGGACTCTGGGGTCGATCCAAGTCTTTTGACACCTTCTTGCCTTTAGGACCTTGGATAGTTAGCGGCATCGATCCTCGCAACTTAACCATTACTTCCTATCTAAATGGTGAGCAAAAACAAGAAGGAAATACCCGTGACTTAATATTCGGTATCGAATATTTGGTCAGCTTTATATCTCATATCACAACCTTACTTCCAGGAGATATTATTTTGACGGGAACGCCCGGAGGTTACGGTAAGACATTAAACGTAGGTGACAAAGTCGAGATCGAGATCTCAGAGATTGGGAAGCTTACAAATCAATGTGTAGAATGCAAGGAAGCCTGGAGCATGCCGCCCAAGAAATAAGGAGCATATATATCCCCTGAAAATATCTAATTTTGGTAAAGAAAATAATATGTTAAGGATAACAGTTTCTATATAATATTCAATTTTTGGATGACGTAACCGTCAATTAAGGTTGCGTCTTTTTTATTCAGGTTCTTTGATTGTTGAGGCGGCAGATAGTAAGCGGTGGAACAAATAGCGTGGCATAAAAAATTCGCCCAGATCTTCAATGAAATCTGAGCGAATTATCATTTTTAAAAATATCCTTACATGCAAAATCCTTGATGAATTATACTGTTTGCGGATCAACCTCTTGAATTGGTCATTTCTGATAGATCATCGTACTTATTGGTTCTCCGCATGGGCATTCGTTACAATATTTCCGTAAAAACCCTCTTGGAATTTTCAAGCGTAATGTTTGGATACATGCTTACTAAAAAAGTCGTTTAGCGATGGTAATTTTCTCGATCTCCTTGGCTCCTTCATAAATCTCCAAAATTTTTGCATCCCGATAGAAGCGTTGAATATCATATTCGTCAATATAGCCGTAGCCACCATGCATTTGCAGGGCTTTATCCGTCACCCAAACCGCTGTTTCTCCGGCGTAAAATTTAGCCATGGCATTGAGAGCGGGATCTAGTTGGCCATTATCCGCTTTCCAAGCGGCTTTATAAATTATGTTGCGTGCCAATTCTATGCGAGTGGCCATCTCAGCTAATTGGAACTGGATTGCTTGGTTGGCAGCCAGGGGAATGCCAAAGGTTTTGCGCTCTTGGACATATTTAAGGGCTAAATCTAAAGCTCCCTGTGCTAAACCAAGTCCCTGTGAGGCAACCATGATGCGTGTCTGATCAAAGAAGTGCATTAGCTGGTAGAAGCCATTTCCTTCCTTACCGACAAGATTCTTTTGCGGCACTCGCACGTCTTCAAAGGTGATTTCTGCCGTATCCGAGGCCCGAATTCCCATCTTTCCATGGATTTTCATCCTTGTAATTCCCGGACTCTTGGCATCAACAATGATTAAGCTATGTCGCTGTGTTTTCTTAGGCGCCTCAGGGTTTGTAACGCATAGTGCCACCATATAGTCACATATTGTTCCGTTCGTGATAAACGTTTTACTGCCGTTGATAACATAATCGGATCCATCTTTAACGGCTCGGGTTGATGTTCCTGCCACATCGCTCCCAGCGTTTGGTTCGGTATAAGCTCCGGCAAAGATAGCTTTGCCAGCGGGAAGTAAGGGGAGATAAGTTTTCTTTTGTTCTTCGCTGCCGTAATTGATGATATTTTCGGCTCCAAAGGTCGCAGCGACGGCGGCTAAGCCGAGCCCCAAATCGATTCGTGAGAGCTGCTCAGTGATTAAAGCTGTTTCCATCCAGCCAGCGCCAGGTCCACCGTATTCCTCAGGAATGGCAATTCCAACCAGCCCTGCTTCGCAGGCTTTTTGCCAGACTTCTCTAGGATACTTTTCCTCGCGATCACATTCTTGGGCGAAGGGTGGAAATTCTTTGAGCGCAAATTTGTAGGCTAGGCTTTGAAAGGCTTTCTGTTCTTCTGATAATTCAAAATCCAAGGTTGTTCCTCCTTCTTCTATACACGGGGTATGATAAAACACCAGTTTTCTTGTATCGTTCTACTTTTGGGGACGTAACGTTCCTAGGACATAGAAAATATTGTGCAATTTCAATGCCAATCCAAAAGGGCTCCTTTTTCGGTGTGCTTTGAGCTCAAAAGGAGGGCTGCGTGTCCATTATGTTGTCAACTGTCCGTCATTCAGGACAATTATGACGGAACAAGAGTAGGGAAGGTTGAGGCTTTTATAGGTTTTCGCATTTTCTCTATGATTTGGCGTCGTCGATTTCTCTCCGGTAAAATGCAGCATATTGGTCGCGTAAGTCCCGCTTAAGAATCTTTCCGCTGGGAGTTTTGGGCAGCTCGTCTAGAAAAATGACACCTTTAGGGACCTTGAAGACCGCAAGGTTTTTACGGCAAAGGAGGATGACCTCTTCTGAGCTGAGGACGGCCCCTTGTTTTAGAATGACTAGGGCGGTCACGGCCTCTACCCATTTTTCATGGACAAGGCCTACTACTGCGACCTCTGAAACCCTGCTGTCTTGATAGATCACTTCTTCCACTTCCCGGCTCGATACATTTTCGCCGCCGCTTTTGATCACGTCTTTCTTTCGGTCCATGATGGTGAGGTAGCTATCCTTATCTAGAATTCCGATATCTCCGCTGTGGAACCAATCGTGCGCTAAAGTGGTCTCGGTCTTTTCCGGATCTTTGAAATAGAGCAACATGGTGTGGGGGCCACGACCGCAAATTTCGCCAGGGCGGCCTTCTTCCGTAATCGGTTGATGCTCTTCGTCTTCCAATTGAGACTCCATATTTAAAGCAGCCTTGCCTGCTGAACCTGGTTTGGTCAGCATATCCTCAGGATTGAGCATCGTATGGTAAGGGCTGAGTTCTGTTTGACCATAGAAGTTATAAAATTTTTGGCAGTTGGGTAGGCGACGGGTGATCTCCTTTAGAACTTCCACGGGCATAATCGACGCCCCATAATACCCTTTGACCACAGAACTTAAATCATAACCGTCGAATTCAGGATGGCGCATGAGACCGATCCAAACCGTTGGCGGCGCAAAGAACATGGTTGCTCGGTATTTTGCAAGGTTTTCCATAATTTCCTTCGGATCGGCTTTGAACAGGAGGATGTTTGTGGCTCCCACCATTAAAGCGGGAGTGAGGAATACATCTCTCTGGGCGCAGTGAAATATTGGCAATGCATTGAGGTTAACATCCCCGGGAGTAAATTCTCCATCAATAATGCAGCTCGTGTATTCGGCTAATAGGGACTGGTTAGTCAGAATCACTCCTTTGGGCAGGCTCTCAGTCCCGGATGTGTAGGTCATTTGAACCGGATCCTCGATGTGAAGCTCTACATCAGGCTCATCAATTGGGTACTTTTTGTACCAGGTTTCAAAGTTAGTGAAGTCCGTTGGGACGGTCTGGTCCAGTCCTTGTCGGGACCAGAGAAGGGTTTTTACGGAAGGCATCTCATCTAGTACATCTTTAATCAAAGGGTAAAGGGTATCTTCAATAATGAATACCTTAGCCTCTGAATGGTTTATGCAGTAAGAGATGTCTTTGCCGAAGAGCAGGAAATTGACTGCAAGGTACACTCCTCCGGCTTTTGCAGTGCCCAGCCAAGTGAGGACATGGTCGATCGTGTTGTGGGCGAGTATGGCTACCCTATCGTATTTTTGCACACCTAAGTCGATTAGGGCATTAGCCACTTGGTTGGATTCCTTCTCCAGTTGACGGTAGGTGAGTGTGGTATTTCGGTAAATTATGGCGGGTTTCTCCGGGTGACGATGGGCGCTTCGTCCAACGATATCGGCGACCACCCAGCGGGTGATCCGGTTATAGCGGGTGCGAAGAAAGCGGATGTTTTCCCCATTGAGCGTATGGTAATGCTCTTGTTCTGCTTCTGTTAGCGGGGCATTTAGAATCATGGGAATCCTCCTCCTCTTTTTTCTCATAGTTTTCAATTAGGCCTATGTTTTTACAATAAGCATTTCATGGGCGCACTCCCATAAAGGAGTGTTACCCGGCTGTTTGGCCTGGATCTTCTTTGGTACTAGCGATTTCGGCAAAACGCGTTCTCAGGGCTGCCTTATAGAACTTCCCGACGCTTGTTCGGGGAATGGCATCTATAAACTCCACTCGGTCCGGTACCCAAATCTTTGGGGTTTTTCCTTTGAGAAAATCAAGGATGTCTTGAACATTGACCTTTCCTTCGTATTCTTGTTTCAGGACGATGCAGGCCAAAGGCCGCTCAACCCACTTAGGATGAGGGATGGCAATTACGGCCGCTTCTAAGACCGCCGGATGCCCCATGATTGTATTCTCTAGATCTAGAGATGAAATCCATTCTCCACCGCTCTTGATTAAGTCTTTGCTACGGTCGGCAACGGAAACATACCCTTCTGAATCGACGGTGACGATGTCCCCAGTACGCAACCAACCGGAGGAAAAGGCTTCCTGGGTGCGAATGGGGTCTTTATAATACTCTTTCGCTATCCACGGTCCGCGGACCAAGAGTTCTCCCATCGTTTTACCGTTCCAAGGGATTTCTTCACCATTCTCTCGGACAACCCTCATTTCAAGTCCGGGGACGAGGAGACCCTGTTTCGCAGATAGATGAAATTTTTCTTCCACTGAAATGTCCATCAGGGAGCTCTTAGGCCGGGATACGAGAACGACCGGCGTGGTTTCCGTCATTCCATAGGCGTGGAGAATAGAGACACCCAATTTCTCGCGGTAGTTCTTGATCATGGATACGGGCGCGGCGGAACCACCATTCACAAGTTCACGTAGGCTGGAAGGGTCGTATTTTCTGCTCTCCCACAGTGGATAAGTGGCCATCCAAATGGTGGGCACACCGGCGGCCAAAGTTACTTTATGATCTTGGATAAGCCGACAGAGATCATCTGCTTGGGGGCGAGCTCCTGGAAAGACCTGAGTAATCCCCAGCCAAGTAGAAGCAAAGGGCAGCCCCCAGGCATTCGCGTGAAACATAGGCACAAAGGGCATTACCCGGTCGGATTCTTGGAGATTCAAGGAATCAGGGAGAGATGCAGCGAAACTATGGAGAACTAGGGCCCGATGAGTGTAAACGACACCTTTCGGTTTGCCAGTAGTGGCTGTGGTATAACACATGGCTGCTGGATCCCATTCGCTCAAATCAGGAAACTCGAAGCTTTCACTAGCCTCTGCTAAGAGCGTTTCATAGGAAAGTGGTTTTTTTAAGAGGCTTGGAGGGATCTCTTTCGTGTCGGACATCACGACGATGTACTCCAAAGTTGGGAGCTGATCTTGGATGCTTTCCAGTAGAGGGACTAAATCTTTATCAACGAAAATAACCTTATCTTCGGCATGGTTGATGATGTAAACTAGTTGCTCCGGCGCAAGACGCAAGTTCAAGGTGTGAAGCACCGCGCCGCTCACTGGTACTGCCATATACAGCTCTAGGTGACGGTGGTGGTTCCAAGCCAGAGTGGCCACCCGGTCTCCCTTGTTAATGCCCAAATCCTTGAGCACATTTGCAAGGCGTTGGGTTCTCTTGTAGAAGTCACTGTACGAATAGCGGAAGGTCCCCGAATAATCGCGGGTTATGATTTCTTTCTTAGAAAAGAGTTTGGCTGCCCTCTCCAGAACCGCTCGCAAGGTGAGATCATAAGCCATCATAATGCAATCACTCCTAACAACATTTATTCAGTTATATGTTCAGAATATTTGAAATATAAATACCAATCGAAATCCTTTTCTTCTTCACGCTTTTTGTGAGTAAAAGGAAGGGTAAAGTTGTCCATTATGTTGTCAACTGTCCGTCACTCAGTACAATTATGACGAAACAATGGGAAGGGAGGGTATTGAGGTACTTTATCGGAGACTGCCAAAGGGAGAGGCCTAGGGCCTAGTGGCATAGGATTTGCATTTGTTTAATATAAGCAAAGAAGATGGAAGCAAAATACTCAGAATATTAAAAATAATAAAAGGGGGGAGATCAAGAATGATTCTGGCAGAAGACAAGCGAATTGAAGAGTACAGTCGCAAAGGATGGTGGGAGACTAAGACAATCCTTGATTATTTTCAAGAGCATGTAGTTAACATGCCGAATCATATTGCCCTGGTGGATCCGCCTAATCGAGAGGAGCTTACAGGCTCGGCCCCTGAACGCTTAAGCTATCGTGAGCTTGATGTTATCGTCCAGAAAGTAGCAAGAAAACTCATGGCTTTAGGCATCCAAAAAGATGATATTCTGATGGTTCAACTGCCCAACACCTGGGAGTTGGCGATGCTTTATTTGGCGGTTGCTAAGACGGGTGCTATTATTTCCCCCATACCGATGCAGTGGCGTCTTAAGGAGTTGGGCTATGTAGCTAAACTTACAGAATCTAAGATTTTTATTACCATCGAGCAATTTAGAGATACCTTTCACGTAGAAATGGGGAGAGAGCTTCTGCAGAATGGATCAGGAAGCCTCAAGCTCTGTATTAGCTTGGACACATTAAGGGAGTGGACGAAAGGGAAAGAGACCCTAGAAAATGACCGAGCAACAGAACCAAGTAAAATAGAGGGAAATGACATATTAACTATCTGCTGGACATCTGGGACAGAAGCGGATCCGAAGGGCTGCCCGATGAGCCATAACAACTGGATATCTCAATGCAGGATTGCGATTCAGGCTGCAGGAATCCAAAAAGGAGATGTGCAGTTTACAGCCGGACCTTTGGTGAACATGGCATCCTTGGGTACCACATTTGTACCTTGGCTGATGCTGGGAGGAACCTATGTCCTCCACCATCCTTTCGATGCTCAGGTATTTGTTAAGCAGATGATTCAAGAAAAGGTCAACTACACACTATTGGTTCCTGCTATAGCCAATTTGCTTGCCAAGCACCCACAGGCGGATCTGTTTGACTTTAGTTCCGTTCGATCAATAACTCTAGGTTCTGCTCCTTTATCGTTGTTTGCAATGAAGGAGTTTAAACGAAGATGGAATATCGAGATTGGCAATATATGGGGACAGAATGAGGGGACAGGGATTGTTTCTGGTCCCGGAGATGTTCCGAATATGGAGGAAAGGGTGGATCACTTACCCCAATACGGCAAAGCTGGATCAAAGTGGATATCAGCTATAGAGGGTATAGAGACTAAGATTATGGATCTGGAGACTGGATTGGAGCTTACCGAGGTAGGAGCGGTGGGAGAACTAGCTTATAAGGGTCCAAATGTCTTTCCGGGGTATTATAAGCGTCAGGATTTAACGGCGAAGTCGTTTGATAAAGATGGATTTTTCTATACTGGGGATTTGTTCCGAATCCGGGAGGGGAATTGCATTAGTTTCTTTGACAGGAAAAAGGACATCATCATTAGGGGTGGACAAAACATCAGCGCTCAGGAAGTGGAGAACATTCTGATGAGTCACTCGAAAATTTTGGATGTTGCGGCTGTGGGCGAGCCTGATGACATATTTGGTGAGCGTACATGTGTTTTTGTGGTAGTGAGACCGGGAGAAACCTTGGATTTGACCCAAGTCAAAGAGTTTATGCAGGATCACGGAGTGGCAATCTACAAGTGGCCAGAGAGGTTGGAACTTATCGATGCCATCCCTCGCAATCCAACTGGCAAGATTTTGAAAGTATCTCTTAGGCAGAAATTAAGGAACAGTGTTCTGTAATGAGATTCTGCATTCTAGGGGTAGTTATAAAGTCAAAAAGTAATGCATTAGGAAAGGGGTTAAACGATGAGAGAAGCAGTGATTATAGAGGCGGTAAGAACTCCCGTAGGCCGGAGAAATGGAGCTTTAAGTGGTATTCGCTCTGAGGATTTGGCAGGCCAAGTCCTCAGAGAGGTAGTTAAGCGAGGGGGAGTCGATCCTGCCTTGATCGAAGATGTGCTGATGGGTTGCGTTTCCCAAGTAAGAGAACAGGGGTTTTGTATCGGGCGTCAGGCTGCCTTGATCGCAGATTATCCGCAACACGTCCCAGGGTTGACAATTGATCGTCAGTGTGGATCTAGCCAGCAGGCCATCCATTTTGCAGCCCAGGCGATTCTGGCTGGGGATATGGATATCGTTGTAGCTGCGGGCGTGGAAAATATGTCCCGGGTTCCGATGGGTTCAAACGTAACGGATACGGAGTTATCCCAGGAGTTGACCTCACGCTATGAGATCATAAATCAGGGTCTTTCTGCTGAGCGAATTGCAGAACAATGGGGTCTCAGTCGCCAACAAATGGACGAATTCTCACTGGAGAGCCATGAGAAAGCTTTGAAGTCCCAAGAGGAAGGGCGTTTCGAGCGTGAGATTATGCCGATGAGTGTAATTTTGCCGGATGGGAGCCAGGTGGTTATGAAAATGGACGAGGGCCCTCGACGGAACACAAGCCTAGAAAAACTTGCTGCTCTAAAGTCACCCTTTCAGGAAAACGGTCGAATCACTGCTGGAAATGCAAGTCAGATTTCGGACGGAGCGGCTGCTGTGCTCATCATGTCAAGAGAGAAAGCGGAAGAACTGGGTCTGAAGCCTCGTTTTCGGATAGTGGCCAGGAGTGTCATAGGATCTGATCCGACCCTGATGCTTACCGGTCCTATCGCAGCCACCGCCAAAGTGTTGGCTAAAGCAGGTCTAGGTCTAGCCGACATAGATATATTTGAGGTGAATGAGGCGTTTGCGGCAGTTCCATTGGCTTGGCTGAAGGATACTGGTGCTGACCCCAAGAAACTTAATCCAAATGGTGGGGCTATTGCTCTTGGGCATCCCTTAGGAGCCAGTGGAGCTAAGTTGATGTCTACGATGATGCACGAACTTGAACGAACCGGCGGTCGTTTTGGACTTCAAACTATGTGTGAGGGACATGGAATGGCGAATGCCACGATTATTGAGCGACTTGACTAGGGGCAAGACAGGAATATATATCGTAAAGAAACTGGATGCTTAGTAAATTGTTGTAGAGAAGGAGAGATATAGGATGGATCACAAGGTGGTAGCATTTGTAACAGGAGGGGCCTCTGGTTTGGGAGAAGCAACTGTTCGGAGGATTGTCAATGACGGGGGTAGAGCAATGATTCTCGATCTGGCAGTCGAGAGAGGAGAGAAGCTGGCTGAAGAAATGGGTGGTAGAGCTCTGTTCCAGAAGACCGACGTAACTAGCCCGGAGAGCGTACAGGCCGCACTCGATAAGACCATTGAAGGGTTTGGGCGTGTCGATGTTGTCGTGAATTGTGCTGGAATTGGGGTTGCTGAAAAGGTATTGGGCAAGAAAGGCCCTCATAATTTAGATAATTTTGCTAAGATCTTGCAGATAAATCTGATCGGCAGTTTCAATGTCATTCGTTTAGCTGCTGCTAAAATGGTGGAAAACGGGCCTAACCCAGGGGGGGAGCGGGGCGTGATCATCAGTACCGCATCAGTGGCCGCCTATGAAGGACAAATCGGTCAGGCAGCCTACAGCGCCTCTAAAGGAGGAATCGTAGGAATGACTCTGCCTATTGCTCGGGAGATGGCGATCCATGGCATTCGTGTAATGACGATTGCACCAGGTCTCTTTGAAACTCCGATGTTTGATGCTTTGCCAGAGGAGGCTCGCAAGTCACTGGGTGCTATGATTCCTTTTCCCTCCCGACTAGGCTATCCAGAAGAATTTGCCCTTTTGGTGAAGAGTATCGTGGAAAATCCAATGCTCAATGGTACTACGATCCGCTTGGATGGGGCAATCCGTATGCAACCTAGGTAAAAACCATTGTGGTAGTTATGAGAGAACTAGTAATGGTTACAGTGATTCTTATGTGCGGGATTTAGTATAAGACTGTAGTAGAATAAAGGAAGCGGTAAGAAAGGAAGGGAACGATGGACATCTATTCGGAAGACCACAAAATGTTTCGTCGAGCCTTCAGAAAGTTTGTGGAGAACGAGCTCTCTCCTCATATCGAAGAGTGGGAAACACAGCGAGAGATCCCGCGTTGGGTATGGAGACGGATGGGGGAGCAGGGTTACCTCTGTCCATGGCTGGAAGAGAAATACGGTGGGTCTGGAGCGGACTTTGCCTTCTCCGCCATTATTAGCGAGGAATTAGCAAGGGCGGGCGTGGGAATTGGGATGGGATTGCATAGTGACATTATTGCACCCTATATTCAGGCCTTTGGCACGGAAAAGCAGAAGTCGGATTGGCTTCCGGCGTGTGCTCGCGGTGAAAAAATCTTGGCCATTGCCATGACTGAACCCCAGGCTGGGTCAGATCTTCAGGGAATGAAGACCACTGCAGTGAGGGATGGAGAAGTTTATATTATCAATGGGTCAAAGACTTTTATCAGCAATGGGGTATTCGCGGACTTAGTCATTGTGGCGGTTAAAACTGGTTCTGCGGAGCTGCCCACAAGCAAGGGAATTAGCCTTATCTTGGTAGAAGATGGGACGCCCGGTTTTACAAAGGGTAAAAAAATGAATAAGCTTGGAATGCACAGCCAGGATACTGCGGAACTCTTTTTCGACAACTGCAGGGTTCCAGTCACCAATCGCTTGGGTGAAGAAGGTAAGGGCTTCACATATCTCATGGAGAAGCTGCAACAGGAGCGTTTAATCTCGGCACTTTGTTCTCAGGGTTTGGCGGAGAGAATGCTCAGTGATACACTAGCCTATGTTAAGACAAGGGAGGCTTTCGGGCAACCCATAGGCAAATTTCAACATAACTCGTTTAAAATAGCTGAAATGGCCACCGAGGTTGAGCTTGGGAGAGTGTTCGTGGATAACCTTGTTGCGGATCATATGGCAGGACAAGAGATAGTAGCTAAGGTTTCGATGGCCAAGTATTGGATCGGAGAGATGGCTAATCGAGTGGCTTATAACTGTCTCCAACTGTATGGCGGATATGGTTACATGGAAGAGTACCCCATTGCTCGGCACTATCGTGATGTGCGAGTGCACACGATTTATGCAGGTACCTCGGAGATCATGAAACTAATTATTGCTCGAAAGTTAGGGTTGTGAGCAGGAAGGAGCGGGATCGGGATCGATGTATCAGATCTTAAATGGGGTGCGAATTCTTGATTTAACCCGATTACTGCCTGGAGGATATGCCAGTCAGTTGCTGGCTGATCTGGGGGCTGAAGTATTGAAAGTAGAGGATCCTTGGCAAGGGGATTATCTGCGTTGGATGGAACCCTACCTGCCTGGAACGAAGGAAAGTGCCCTTTACTGGTCACTGAACAGAAATAAAAAAAGTCTTAAGTTGAATTTAAAAAGCACAGCAGGACGTGAAGCTTTTTTTCGTCTCCTTACCAAGTATGATATTGTTCTGGAAGGGTTTCGGCCGGGAGTGATGGAAAGCTTGGGACTCAGTTATAAAGAGCTTCAGAAAGTCAACCCTTCTGTCATCCTTTGTTCTATTTCAGGTTATGGGCAGGATGGTCCGTATAGTAGACGTTCAGGTCATGATATTAATTATATGGCTCTTAGCGGGGCGCTGGGTCTTACGGGACGGGCCGGAGGGGCCCCCGTGCCTCCGGCAGTACAAGTGGCGGACATTGGAGGAGGCGCCTTAATGGCGGTGACTGGAATTCTGAGTGCCTATATCTCTCGTCAGCAAACTGGGCGTGGACAATATATTGATATCTCCATGTTGGATGGAGTGATTTCTTGGCAGACGATGCTCTATGCTCAACAAGCTGTCTCTGATTCTCCCCTAAAACGTGGAGAAGGAATGTTAAATGGTGGAGAAGTTTGCTATGGAGTTTATGAGACTCAGGATAGTCGTTTTATGAGCCTTGGGGCTTTAGAACCGAAATTCTGGAAGGCTTTTTGTGAGGCTATTGGGCGCAGTGACCTTATAGATAAGCAGTTTGCTCACGACTCGAGGGTCTTGAACGAGGTGGAGAAGGTTTTTAAGACTAGGACTCAGAAGGAATGGACTGCATTCTTTAAAAATAAAGATGTTTGCTGTGAACCAATCCTAGAATTGACGGAAGTTCGAGAGCATCCTCAAGTTCGAGCTCGTGATGTATTTACTCCTCTTACTCATCCGAGTGGTGAGACTGTGGTGGTTGTAGGCAATCCTCTTAAATTCACTGAAGAAGAGGAGCTTCCAAATCAAAGTCCTCCAAGATTAGGAGAACAGACGAGGGAGGTTTTAAAGGAGGCGGGGTTCACTGAGGAGGAGATCAAGGTGTATGAACAGGTTGGGCTGGGATAGAATCTATAAGTGTCTCTGAGTTGATAAATGCACTTGTAAGTTAGGGCTGTAACAAAGTTGTTTTCACTTTGTTACAAGCCCTTTTATTTATCACCCTTAAATTTGAAGTAGGAATGTTCTGAAAAAGAGGAATGGCAGTTATCAAGGGAGAATAGTTATGAGAGGTTCTTAAAATTTGGGGGAACCAATAGGTAAGGGAATTTTTTAAGTTCATGGTGAGGTGATAATAATGCTGATGAGCGATATGATGACCCGAGATGTTCCTCTTCTTCGTGCAAAGGATACCCTTAGGCAGGGAATAGAACTTTTACGCTGGACCAAGTTGGAAGCGCTGCCTGTGGTAGATGAACAGAGTTTTCTGATCGGAATTTTTACGAAAGCCAATGTGTTTGATGCTTTTTTGGCTGGAGCAGATTCATCGGAAATAATTGAACAGTATTACAATACCCAGGTAGTGACGGTCAAAGCAGACATTCCTTACCATGAGGTTGAGCAACAGGCTAAGCAGACCTCAGTGGGCACAGGTGTTGTTGTTGACAAAGAGGGGAAAGTATTAGGCATATTCACCAAAGTTGACATGATCTTAGCTCTTTTTAGGGAAGCAGAACAACAAGCAAATAAAATAAATACGGTTTATCAAGCCATGCCGAACGGTATTATCGTGGTGGATCAGGATAACCGTATTCAACAAATAAATCCTGCCGGTGAAAAAATCCTTGGCTTGAAGCAGGAAGCACTTAAAGAGAAGTTCTTCGATACTGTCATTTCGGGTTTGAACTTAGATTTAATACTTAGAGAGTCTCAATACCTAGTCGGAGTTCAAACTGAGATGAATCAAGTGAAGGTTCTCTGTAATATAAGCCCTGTGGGTGAGTTGGCCGGAGCTGTGATAGTTTTCCAAGCTTTAACGGATTTAGACCAAGTAGCCTTAGAGCTAGATGCTACGAAACGCTTATATGAAACGTTGCTTACGGTTACAAATATTGCCTATGAGGCGATCTTTGTTGTAGACGACCAGGGAAAAATTTCGCTGATCAATGAGGCAGCCTGTCAATTTTTTGGCAAGAGAGAAAAGGAATTGTTGCAAAAACCAATTGATAAGGTTATTGAGAATACGCGGCTTTTGCGAACCTTAAAAACTGGTATGGCAGAAACTAATGAGATCCAAGTTATATATGGTCGACCGTATATTGTCTCCCGCTTGCCTATTGTGCGCCAAGGTAAGATTATTGGGGCTGTAGGTAAAATTATCTTCCAGAAATTAGAGGAAGTTAAGGAGGTTGCCCAGAGACTGGCTCAGCTAGACCTCGAGTTGAATTATTATAAGGAACAAATAGGCTCCACAAGGCAACCGGTTACATTTAATCAGATTATTACCGTCAACCAAGATATGCGCAGGTTGAAGCAAGAGGCTGAAATTGCCGCCCGCGGTAATTCTACAATTATGTTGACAGGGGAAAGTGGTACGGGTAAAGAACTCTTTGCTGAGGCTATTCACCAGGCAAGCCCTCATCGGAATGGCCCTTATGTTAAGGTTAATTGTGCAGCAGTTCCAGAAAATCTTCTGGAGTCGGAGTTTTTTGGCTATGCGAGCGGAGCGTTCACCGGGGCACAAAAAGGAGGCAAGGCGGGGAAGTTTGCCGTTGCTAATGGAGGGACGCTTTTTCTGGATGAGATCGGGGACATGTCTTTGCATTTACAGAGTAAACTCTTAAGAGTTTTAGAGGATAGGTCTTTTGAGCCCATAGGGAGTAATGATTCAGTGAAAGTCGATGTGAGGATCATTGCTGCTACTAATAAGGATCTTATACAAAAGGTTGGGAGCGGTGAATTCCGCAGCGACCTATACTATCGTCTGAACGTTATCTCATTCCGGCTTATCCCTATTCGTAATCGGACAGAAGACATCATTCCCTTGGTTCATGTGTTCTTGGAACGGCTAAATCAAGATTTCGGCAAACGAATTTCAGGGGTTTCTTCAGAGGTGGAAAAAATCCTCGTGGCTCATCGTTGGCCTGGGAATGTGCGGGAGTTAAAAAATGTGATTGAGAGGGCGGTGAATTTTGCTTCTGGCGAATTGCTGGAACGAGCGGATTTACCCTTCTATCTCAGAGAAGAAATGCAAGCTAGTTCAATATCTCTTACCAAGGAGTGGAACTTAGGAAATGCTCATGAACATTTAGATAAAGAAACCTTGGAAAAGGCTCTCCTCAAAATGAACGGCAATAAATCCGAGGTCGCCCGACTTTTGGGAATTTCCCGTTCCTGGCTTTATGAAAAAATGCGGCGCTACGATATCAAAACCCGTTAGTGAACTCGTTTAGCTAAACTAACTGAAGACAATTTCTTTACTTAAAGCACACAACATCTTAAAGTTCAATTCACAATTTTACCATAAATGTTGTCTATGATAATAGTGTACCGATGAAAAGAACATACTTTGACGTCGGGAAACTATTTCTAAGGAGGAATTGTATGAAAAAGAAATTGGCAGTAGGTATCCTAAGTGCTGTGTTGTTGGCCGGTGGGGCTACGGTCGCTTTTGGAGCCACAGATTTGGCAAAGCTCGATGAGCTTAAGAGCTTGACTCAACAAATGTTTGTAATTCAGAAGCAAATTGTAGACAAAGAAGTGGAAGCCGGGCTGAGAACGGCTGAACAAGCGGAGACCATGAAGAAGTTTATTGACGAGCGTCAAGAAGTTCACGAGCAAGCTATAGCTGAAGGCAAAGTTCTTGGTCCTGGTATGGGTAGTAAAGGTATGGGGATACGAAGCAAAGTCAAAATGTTCAGTAATGGTGAACCGATGACAGAGGAACAGATTGAAGCCTGGGATGTCGCAGCAAAAGAACGTTTAGCAGCTCAGGTGGAGGCTATGCAGAGTAATGGAAAATTAACAAAGGAACAGATTGAAACTTGGAGTAAAGCGGAACAAGCTCAGTTAGACGTTCAAAAAGAGGCTATGAAGAGCGGTTCTTTTGTGCCGGGTGCAATGGGCGGCATGGGCAAGGGCATGCGTGGCGGTCATCGGGGTGCTTGGGGTGGAAATCTAACGCCAGAAACAACCACCACCACACCAGAAACTGCATCATAGAAAAATATCCAGTGATTTAGTTAATCTTAGGAGATACTTAAATTTTTTAATTAGGACATTAGCAGATAAGGGCAGCCCCAGTTACGTAGGGGCTGCCCTTATCTGCTAATGTGTATTAAAAAACCTTCCCAGGCAAAGCCTGGGAAGGTTTCAACGATACTAATTAGTTCGATTTACCAATTGCTGCGTGAACGTGGTTGATAGCACTCACGGCAATAAACTGGCTTGTCGCCTGATGGTTGGAAAGGAACAGTTGTTTCTTTTCCGCAGGTAGCGCAAATAGCTGGGAACATTTCACGTTGTTGACGGCCATATCCGCCGCCGCCATTGTTTCTGTTTTGTGCTTTTTTAGCTGCACGGCACTCAGGGCAACGACCAGGTTCGTTAGTAAATCCTTTTTCTGCATAGAACTCTTGTTCAGATGCAGTAAATTCGAAATCCCGTCCACAGTCTTTGCAATTTAGAATCTTGTCATTAAACATTATAAAAAAACCTCCACAAAAATATTACCCGCGCTCTACATGGCAAGTTCACCAACTTCATCCCAGAGCCTAAGGCAATAGAGAAGGTTTGCTTAAATCCACAAGTTTTTACGAGCTTATATTAGTATAACAAATTATCACCAGATGTCAAATAATTATTTGCAAATTAATCCTATTTACGGAGTGTTTATCACATATTAGCTATACATCGTCTCCAAAAGTGCTTTAACATCTTCATTGTCAAGATATTCATCAAAGGTCATCTGACGATCTAGTAATCCTTTAGGTGTGATTTCAATGATACGGTTTGCAATGGTCTGGACAAACTGATGGTCTTGAGATACGAACAGGATATTTCCATCTAGATTTGTCAATGAATTATTGAGTGCTGTAATAGACTCCATATCTAAGTGGTTGGTTGGTTCATCAAAAATTAGAATGTTCGCTCCGCTGAGCATCATGCGAGAGAGCATACAGCGTACTTTTTCTCCCCCTGAAAGAACACTCGCTTTTTTCAGAGATTCATCTCCAGAGAAAAGCATTCTGCCAAGAAATCCACGGACAAAAGATTCATCAGGATCTTTAGAGAACTGTCTTAGCCACTCCACGAGGTTTAAATCTGTTTCGAAATAGGACGAATTATCAAGAGGAAGATAGGCTTGTGTCGTGGTAACACCCCAGCTATATTCACCGCTGTCAGGCGTGATTTCACCCATTAATACTTTGAACAAGGTGGTCTTAGCAAGGCCATTTGGTCCCACGAAAGCAATTTTATCTCCTTTGTTCATCATAAAGGAGATGTTGTCGAGGATTTTTTCACCGTCAATAGTAACAGTCAAGTCTTTGACTGTTAAAATATTGTTGCCTGCTTCCCTATCCGGCGTAAAAGCTATATAAGGATACTTACGAGAGGACGGCTTGATATCATCTAAGGTTAGCTTCTCAAGTTGTTTTTTACGGGAGGTTGCTTGTTTTGCTTTGGATGCATTAGAGCTAAAGCGTTGGATAAACCGTTGTAGTTCCTCAATTTTGTCTTCTTTTTTCTTGTTTGCCTCTCGCATTAATCGGAGAGCTAATTGACTGGATTCATACCAGAAATCGTAATTCCCCACGTATAGCTGAATTTTTCCAAAATCGATATCCGCGATGTGTGTGCATACTTTGTTCAAGAAATGTCGGTCATGGGAGACAACAATGACGGTGTTTTCATAATTATAGAGGAAGTTTTCCAGCCAGCGGATGGACTGAAGATCAAGGTGGTTGGTAGGTTCATCAAGTAAGAGGATGTTGGGATTCCCAAATAGGGCTTGGGCAAGTAAGACCCGAACTTTCTCGTTCCCGCTTAGATCCTTCATCTTACTGTTTTGCAAATCCTTACCGATGCCTAATCCCATTAGTAATTCAGAGGCCTCAGACTCTGCTTGCCAACCGTTGAGTTCGGCAAAATCCCCTTCTAGAATGGAGGCTTTAATTCCGTCCTCTTCAGTAAAGTCTGGTTTAGAGTAAAGAGCGTCCTTTTCTTCCATAATCTCGTATAGCCTCGAGTGCCCCATTATTACAGTCTTCAACACTTCGAATTCTTCAAACTCAAAGTGATCTTGCTTTAATACTCCAATGCGCTCCCCTGGTGTAAGAATGACTTCGCCACTGGTTGAGTCAATTTCACCGGAAAGTATTTTTAAAAATGTCGATTTTCCTGCGCCATTGGCTCCGATTAAGCCGTAACAATTTCCAGGGAGAAATTTTACATTAACATCTTCAAATAAGGCTCTTTTACCAAATCTTAAGGTTATCCCACTGGTACTAATCATTATAAATCGTTCCTTTATATTAGATTTGCCTTTGCTTAAGAATATAGTATATCATTTTATTCCAATAAGGTATAGGTTACGAAAACGTTAAAGAAGCCCTCATACCAATTGGCAGAGGGCTCATTATTGAAGTTGGATCCATGAAACTAATACTAATGAATTGAATAGTTCTCAGCTTCGTTCAATAATTTCCTAAGGATTAAAATGCCTTGCATGGTTCTCGGAAACCCCGCACTGGGAGCCACAAGTAGAATGGCGTGCTCAATTTCTTCTTTAGTACAACCGCACTTCATAGCTTTTAAGATGTGCGTTCTTAAAGCTCTGGGGTATTGACATTCTGTCGAGAGTGCTATCTTAATCAGCCAGCAGGTCTTCTCGTCTAATGGGCCGCCATCTTTATGTATTAACTGGCCATATTTTTCATAGGCATCGTAAATACCCCCATGATGTTCAGTAAAGTACTTTAAGTTAATTTCGGTACTGTCGAGGTTATCAAAATAATCATCCATTTGATGTATGCTCCTTTCTAAGATGTTTACATTATCATCCAATTAGAAGATTTTTATTCGTTATTTACTGATTAATCTACTTTTCATTTTCAAGTAAACACTTATTCTGTACAATGATCTGAACTAAGCTATATTATTAAGATGATAATTTCTTGAAATTCGCCACAGCCAACAATAGGAGGGATTGCGTTGAAAAAAATGGAGATAGATCTTGAAAAAGATGTTCGAAAGATACTAACCGAGGACCTTAAGAGATATTTTTCGAATGAGAGGGATGAAGATCTTGGAGATTTAGGGGCTGAAATCCTTCTTGATTACATTATCAACCACATTGGGCCTTACCTTTACAATAAAGGAGTCGAGGATTCTTATACTTATATGAACGAACGTGTCGAAGACTTGCTGGGACTTGAGAAGCGTTTAAGGTAGGAAACGGCTCACATTAGTTTTATCCAGGAATAAAATCATTCTTATTTTTAATCTATGAAAGATTCCTTGCCTTCGATCCAATCAACAAACTGCCGGGCAGTCCTTGCTGAACGTCCGTTATACCATAGTGCCCATTGCAGAGCTTCTTTTTGCAGTTTCACCTTGTCGATTTTTAGCTTTCTATTGGCTGCTATCCCTTCGACAATTCTTAGATAACGGTTTTGATCGGGGGAAGAAAATACTACATTGATCCCAAAACGGTCCGCGAGGGAAAGCTTCTCCTGCATACTATCCCCTGCGTGAACTTCATCATGATGATTGCCTGATTGCAAGCCTGCCCGTTCGCTAAAGTACTCTTTGACCAGATGTCTTCGGTTGGAGGTAGCATAGATAAGTATATTGGGGGTTTTGCTTTCTAGCCCGCCTTCAAGGACCGCCTTGAGTGAAGTGTAATTTTCCTCATTATCCCCAAATACCAAATCATCAATGAAAATGATAAACTTTTGAGCCCTGTTTTTGAGCTGTCTAATTATTAGTGGAAAATCTGCAAGATAAGCTTTTGGAACCTCCACCATACGTAATCCTTGCGTATGATATTTATTGAGTATCGCCTTAACGGTCGACGATTTTCCTGTGCCCCGATCACCGTATAATAAAACGTTATTGGACGGAAAACCCTTCAGAAATTGAAGAGTATTTTCAATCACTCTAGAACGTTCGGAATTGTATTCAACTAGATCGTCTAAGGTGATAGAGTCAGGATGTTCTATACCCTTGAGGTAGCCTTTTCCATTGGATTTCTCCCATACAAAGGCAATATTGCGGGCGAATGAACCACAACCGTAAGTTCTGTGGAAGTTCTTAAGCTCCGCTAGACAATCTTCCCATTGATTTGATCGGTAAAAACGCTCCTTAATTCTTTGTATATGATCAGGAGTGCTTAAGGGTAATCTGGGTTCACTTGCTAATACCCAATCGGGAAGTTCCTCTATAAAGGTTCGATAGAAGCTGTCTGGGAATAACTCAGTTAGAACTGCTTTGATAATCGTTGACTCAAGCTTAGAAACGAGCTGAAGAGCCTTCAAATCGTGTGAAACCGCTTTTTCTAGAGGATTGTCAGAGAAACTGCTCTGCACTGCTTGTATGTTGAACGAAAATGGATTTTCATCAAAAATTAGGATGTCTATGATGTGTTCCCGTAAAGACATGGTGCCGCTTTTTGCTAATTCAAAGTAATAGTCGTTGTAGGCATTGACGACTTCTCTGAGTTCAATATCTGCTTTTTGAATGCAGCTTAATAGTGCCTGAAGGTTGTTTAGTACGTTATCCTCTAATAGCCCTCTATAAATAGAAAGTGAATCAAGTGCTAGCAAGGTGACCGATAATTTTTGGCGCATTAATCTTTCCTCCATGTAAATATTTGACTAAAGGTTACGGTTATAGCGTAAACAAATGAACACATGTACCTTGTTTGTTTGGCGGAGTTAAGAAATTTCAAAAGTATTTGAGTGGAGTCTTTAAAAAGTATACACAAAAGTGTGCATATGGATCAAGGAGGGAATAATTCTTCATTATTGAGAATTATACATACTGCATAAACGGTTAGCTAACCCCTTATGGGTATTGGCATGTGAGCTGTAGTGTAAATTGATACAGTGTGCACCTCTTAAGGAAACACTCAACTTATAGATTTTAGTTCTTAATTGGAATCAATGATATTTAAATGAATGATTTGTAGAAGGTATTGATTCGGAAAGGCAGAATAGGTTAACAGGGAGGATGAACGTATTTCTTAGAAGTAAATAGGTAATTACAAAATATGGTAATAAATTACTGACTGATGTATAATATCTAGAAACCAACTATCAGTGCGGCTATGCATGGAAATTCTGAACGAAGTGAAGAACCTTAAGCCCGAGATCCTTAGCTATCGCTCAGGATGACATTACCTAAACTTATTTTCAGGAGTAGAAAAATATCGTTCAGCGAGATTGTAGCTAGGGAGGATTGCTTTGAAAGAGCCAAAAATTGTTTATGAAAAACGTGCTCATAACTATGGTCGTCGGAAGGAAAAGCTAGCTTATAAAATTAACCAATTAAGCAATGTAAGACTTGTTGTGTTTCTTGCTGGTTGTGGACTGGCAGGCTTTTTATATATGAATCACCGAACGGCCTTGAGTGTTGGTATATTGGGCATAACCTTACTAACCTTTATTGCCTTGGTGATATGGCATCAGAATCTAAAAACAAGGAAGAACTATCTCCAGGTATTATATGAAATCTCTGCTCAAGCCCTACAGCGTTTGGGTGGGGAATGGAAAATGTTCCCTGATACAGGGGAGGAATTTAAAGACACATCACACCCCTACTCAGAAGATCTTGACCTTTTCGGTTTTAGCTCGCTCTTTCAGTGGATTAATACAGCGAAGACCTATGGGGGGAGAAATAAACTTAAGGAGTGGTTGACTACTCCACCGACTAACATAGAATCAATTCTAAAGAGGCAAGAGGCAATTACGGAACTTGCAGGAAACCTTGCTTGGCGACAAAGGTTTTTAGCAGAAGCCCGGATGGCTAAGCGTCCGATGAATTCCCCTCATCATATCATTGAATGGGCTAAAACCTACGATAAATCCTATCTGCAACTCGGAGTATTAATCTCAGCCCGTGCACTTCCGGTTATTACTATCACTTTTTTACTGCTTTATTTTATAACTGCAAACGTCTCCTTTTGGTATCCGCTGACTGGATTTTTAATTCAGACGATCATACTCTTTGCAGGAAAGCAAAGGGCCAAAGAACTGAATGCAGTTTATTCCTATAAAGAAACTATTAGAATTTATGAGAAGATGCTGGAAAGATTTGAAAAACGATCCTTCCGTTCAGATCACCTAAAATCGTTAAGGATGGGATTATGCGATCGTGACAAAAAACCAGCCTTCAGACAAATCAGAAAGCTTTCGAGTATTGCTGAGCTGATAGCTAACCGAGATAATTCAATGTTTTTAGTTATAAACATTCTCACACTTTGGGATATCCAGTGCATGATTGCCTTAGAGTCTTGGAAACAGACCTCAGGACGTTCGCTTGACCGGTGGTTAGATACAATTGCCGAATTGGAGGCACTATCAAGTCTTGCAATAATTCGCTTCGATCACCAGGACTGGGGATTACCGAAGATCCTCACAGAAAACCCTGGTATCGTCGCAGTTAGTATGGGACATCCCCTCTTGAAAGAGGCTATTTGCAATGATTTATCCTTGAACAAACATTCGGGTATCCTGTTAATTACAGGCTCAAACATGTCTGGTAAGAGCACCTTACTTCGCACGCTGGGTATTAATCTCGTTCTGGCCTATGCTGGAGCTCCGGTATGTGCCAAACACTTTAGTTGTTCCATGCTCCAAATTTATACTTGTATGCGAGTGAGTGATAATCTTGGAGAAAGCATTTCTTCGTTCTACGCAGAGCTGTTGAGAATAAAACAGATCGTCAGTGCGTCTAAAACCTATACGAATATTTTCTTCCTCCTAGATGAGATTTTTAAAGGAACGAATTCCCAAGATCGCCATGCGGGAGCCAAGGTTCTTATTCAACAACTAAGTAAGGCTGGGGCAATGGGCATGGTTTCAACCCATGATTTGGAGCTTGGTAACATTGAACGTGAGAGCGATCGCAAAATTAGAAATTACCATTTTCGAGAGTATTATAAACACGATCAAATTCATTTTGACTATAAACTTCGTCCAGGTATTTCAACGACCCGTAATGCAATGTATTTGATCAAAATGGCAGGTATTGATGTGGATACCTTATCGCAAGATGTTAATAAAGTCTAAAAGATCTTATAAGAGGTGGAGATATAGGATGATTCTTGTGAGTGCTTGTTTGTTAGGGCTAAATACCAAGTATAATGGTGAGACAAATGCCCATTCGTTAATTCAGAGCTATTGTTCTTCAGGAAGGTTTATTCCAGTTTGTCCCGAGCAACTGGGAGGTTTATCAACTCCCCGTGAAGCGGTAGAGATTATAAACGGAACCGGGCAAGAAGTGCTCCTTGGACGTAGTTTAGTTAAGGGCGAGAGTGGAGAGGGCGTAACTTCTCAATTCCTTAAAGGGGCAAACGAGGTGTTGAAATTTCCAAGGATGTTCAAGGTTACTGCAGCCATCCTCAAGGAACGGAGCCCTTCCTGTGGAGTTCATTTTATTTATGATGGAAGTTTTACTCACCGGATGATCCCGGGTCAGGGAGTTACCTCTGCTATGCTGAAAGTGCATAATATCCCGATTTATTCGGAAGAGGAGTTGACTGAAGAGCGATTAAAAGAGCTGATTAGTGAGGATATGGCCGGTTGATACTGTGGTAGTTGATCAGGCGGGTTCTATTGATGGAGGACTTGAAGGCCCAAAGCAAACGGTTTGTGATTTGAAGTCAGGAATCTAATCGGGTATAATTGCAAAGTAAATATATTCCTAAACTCTCAGATGGAGATTGTTTAAGGAGGAAAACTATGCAATTAGTTACTGTTAAGGAAATCTACAGAGAGACGGATCGCTATCTTAATCAAAAAGTGGAGCTATCTGGGTGGGTTCGCACCGTCCGTACCTCTAAAACATTTGGCTTCATAGAAATCAATGATGGAAGCTTCTTTGAAACGATTCAAGTGGTTTTCGATGAGAGTCTGGATAATTTCATCGAGATTGGGAAGCTAACCATAAGCTCGGCGATCCGTATTCAAGGTGAACTAGTCTCTTCACCGGGTGCTAAACAACCCTTTGAAGTGAAAGCGGAAACTATTGAGATTCTGGCGTTATCTGCTGCAGATTATCCTCTTCAAAAAAAGCGGCATACCTTTGAGTATTTGCGGACGATTGCGCATTTGCGACCAAGGACGAATACGTTCGCGGCTGTCTTTCGGTTGAGATCCATCGTTGCTTATGCGATTCACAAGTTCTTTCAGGACAGGGGTTATGTCTATGTACATACTCCGATTATTACCGGCAGTGACGCTGAAGGTGCGGGAGAAATGTTTAGGGTGACAGCCTTAGATATGGCCCTAGCTCCAAAAGATGACTCTGGTCATATTGATTTTTCCAAAGATTTTTTTGGAAGGGAAACCAGCTTGACTGTGAGTGGTCAGCTTAATGTGGAGACCTACTGTATGGCCTTCCGAAATGTGTATACCTTTGGACCGACGTTTCGAGCAGAAAATTCAAATACGGCGAGACATGCGGCTGAGTTTTGGATGATTGAACCAGAGATTGCCTTTGCAGACCTTTCAGATAACATGAATTTAGCCGAAGAGATGATGAAATACATTATCCAATATGCCTTAGACAACGCTCCGGAGGAAATGGCCTTTTTTAATAAGTTTGTCGATAAAACCTTATTTGATCGCCTAGAAAATATCTTAAG
>NZ_JABZFS010000017.1:0-25703 GCF_014237355.1 Desulfosporosinus sp. | reverse complement strand
GCTCTAGCCGACTGAGCTAATGGCCCTAATGGCTGGGGTGGGAGGATTCGAACCTACGAATGCCAGAGTCAAAGTCTGGTGCCTTACCGCTTGGCGACACCCCAATCTATTCATTAAGTTAGAACATTAGCTCTATAACCTAAAATCTTGGTTGCGGGGGCCGGATTTGAACCGACGACCTTCGGGTTATGAGCCCGACGAGCTACCACTGCTCCACCCCGCGACGTAAATATCATATGATTTTTCAGTAACTTAATGGGCAGATTTATATATTACCATGTTAAGATCTGGTTGTCAATACTTTTTGAGCTCTCAATGATACGTTAACAAGACGTCCGTTTAAGCAGCAACTTCTAAGGAAAGGCGGACGAGATATAGGTGTCTCTCTTATAAATTATTATACCTTATCGAGTTGTTTTTTTAATCTCCTAAACTCAATATACATACTAATCCTCCATGGTAGGATCATACTAAAAGCTAGGATGAAGAAAATACCGCTCATTTGAGCAGGATCGATATGTATGGTCTCTGCAAGAACAATTTTCCCAATCATTCTTAAAGCCACTAGGCTTATCAACGCTGCCAAAAACAACTTTGAGCGCAGAAGATAGATTTTGTTTTCTCGAATTTCAAATTTAGAGGTCTTAATTAAAATTACGGAGAAAAGCATTCCCATGACAACGGAACTTATTAGCTCGAGTAACGTTGGTCTAAACATTGGAAGGATAAACATACTCCCGCCAGTAGCCATGAAAATTGGCGGTAAAATAATTTTCTTTGCAACGGCTGG
Source organism: Desulfosporosinus sp. (assembly GCF_014237355.1). Lineage (NCBI taxonomy): Bacteria > Bacillati > Bacillota > Clostridia > Eubacteriales > Desulfitobacteriaceae > Desulfosporosinus > Desulfosporosinus sp. Next base: position 24,913 of record NZ_JABZFS010000017.1, on the reverse strand, counting down.
TTTTTTTGTGTTTCTCAGCCGTACTAAATTTACGACAATAACCATTAAAATCGACACAACTATGGAGGCAATTACTAAAAACTCTTTTGTTAACATAATTAACCTTTCTAACTTTAAGGTTGGACACCTATTAAATATACCTCTTAGCCTTTAGAATCACAAGCATAGAGTTGTTAAAAGTTGGCCATTTTTATCCCATTTTTACTACCTAATAGAAATTCGCATAAAAGCTTAATCTTAGGAAAAACTTTTAGATAAGGTCCATACTATTAAGGAGGATTAGAATAATGCAGTTAGCAGCACATGAGGCTCAAGATCTACATGAATTGACACTTAGTTGCGTAAATTCAGTTACAACCATGGCTTTCTTTCTAAATCAAGTCAAAAATCCAGAACTTAAAGCTATTCTTCAGCAACATTTTGATTACCATGTGAAGGATTATAACATCAAGGTTGAATATCTTAGTAAGCCCGACGGTCCAACCTCGACTCTTCAAGTTCCGCCTTTAAATAATACCTTACCTGAATACACCCAATCTCAAGCTGAGGAGCAACCAGTCACTCCAAGAACACAACTTAATTCCTTAAATGATAGGGAAATTGCTACATCCTATATGTTGACTCTCAAGCGGGCAGGTCGCGAATATGCCTGGGCTGCGATGGAGGCAAGCAATCCTGGTTTGCGCTCCTTCTTAGAGGATGCATTCAAAATGTCTTCACATCATGCCTTCGATGTTTGGCAATGGATGGTAAAACAAGGATACTATCCCCTTAAAGCTGCTGATCCAGTAATAACTCAGACACTCGGGCAGATGTATGATCTAGTTCAAGGACCCTCCTCAGTACTCCAGTAAAATAAGTTCCTAAAGTATTAATTTGGAGGGCTCACAATGAATATAACAAGGGGTAATGAAAGAGCTATCTTTGAATTACTTTATAAGTATTGGGTAGATCAGGAGTCCTACGAAAATCTTGAGCAAGAGATTTCATTTCTAGATCCTCAACATTTAGGTTTCAAAAAAAACACTATTGAGGCAAGAGACATTGCAAGGGAGATAATCGAGACTGATCCAGTACTATTTCAAAACGATTTAGCTGCAGACTGGCAAAAATTTGTAGATGATCGTTTAGCTGGAGTTGAATAGGATAATTTTATCAGTAAAGCAAAACAGAAAGCGTAGGGTCCTTTGATTAATTCAAAGCGCCCTACGCAAAGGAAGGTTTTTAAATGAGACATTTAAGTGCACTATTGGCAAAGCTTGTTATGGTTACATTGGTTCTTTATGTGATCCTCGGTTTGTTTTCAGGATTAAGCTTTACTTCAGTTCTTTTTCTCAGTTCTATACTTGTAATTGGGTCTTATTTAATCGGAGATTTACTGATCTTACCTAGCACAGGCAATTTGGTTGCGACACTTGCCGACTTCGTTTTGGTTTTTGCCTTGGTATGGGGATTAGGAAGATATTACTATGGTCCAGTGATCTCATGGTATATGCCCGCTCTATATAGTTCATTTCTAGTTGCAGGAGGGGAATGGTTTTTCCATAAATACCTTCTAGGAAGAGTTATCCATTCTGAAAGAGTGAGCATTCCACCTATTTTGCCAAAAGAATGATAGTTTGAACAGCGTTTTTAAACAGAAAGCAACCTGGAAAAATTCCACTGCTTTCTGTTTTACTTTTTCTTCGCTATTCAAGTGAAAAAACTAAGTACATAACATAATTGATTAAATGAACAAACTTTCAAGAGTGTTTCTCCGAGTCAGTAACTTTTAAAGCATCCCCTTTACCAGTTTCAACCCCACTACCACTATACTTTGCTGTTTTATTATCTTCTATAACACCTTCAACCTTGGGCTCCTCCCATGCGTTACGATTTAATAGTTCCTTTTGTTTATTACCCATTTAAATACCTCCTCGTATATTTCTTCTTAAAGATACATTTCTAGATTTCCCTATTCAGATTTAATTACTCATAGTAGTTTTCGATATAAACATAATTCATATACCATAAAGGGTGGAAAGTCGCTGAAGGTCTAAGAAAAACGCTACGCGTCTTTTTACTACACATGTCTTTCTGAGGCATAGCCGAAGAATCTTGACTTCTGCACTATTTCACACAAGTTAAGATCCTTCGCTGCGCTCAGGATGACATGAGTGAAAGAGGACTCTAAAGTTATACTTTCTGATACGTCAAAAAAGCGAGGCCTTATTAAAAAGCCTCCCTTTCAACTCTATGCACTAATCATAATTACATTGGCCCATTTAGGAACCCTTACGTCTCCGTACATAACTACAATGACTTTCATCCCTCGTGGTGGACGATCGGGCCAGGATGTATGTCCGTCAGTAATAACAATTCCCAATTGAGGCGAAGGCTTCAATTTTGCCGCAGCCTCCAAACCGACCCCCATGTCCGTTCCACCGCCTCCCGCAAGTTGGATTTGGTCCGGACGAAACACCCGACGGCAAAATTCAACAGTCTGATCCACAGCCAAAACATGGATTCCTTCCTTTTGCCCTAAGGACTTTAGGATACCGGATATTTCGGCTAGGGTCTGGGCAAGCATTTTTTCAGATATACTTCCACTGGTATCCGCCACAACGGCCACTGATGGTACAGGACAGCGCATGGACGGAAAAATAACATCTCCAATCCTAACCAGCCCCTGGCGACGCGAGGGACGATAGTAGGAATAATCTGCTGACCCCGTTACATCAACAACAGCAAATCGAATAGCAACGGCAAGCTGTTTTCTCCAGTCTACTTTAGGATGAAGCTTATCTTCTGCCCATCGGGCCCAATGACCAGGTACACAGCCTTGACCTCTGGCATGCTCTCTGATTTGAATAGCAACATCCCGACGGATTAACTCTCCTTCCGTTCGACTGAGACCGGATGAAGACCCTTTGCTAGGCGGTTTATCCTCCCAAGACGCCATTTGACCAGTTGCACAAGAGCCACTCCGACCGGAACCGGGCAACGGAGGTTCTGGTGAATCTAACTCTGCATGGTTTTTTATTTGATCCGCAGATGACTGCCCTTCCTGCTTCTCCAAGGCCGCATAGTATTCCTCTGCTAGAAGGTTTTCCGGTTGTCCTATGTATTCGGGAGTCACTGGTTGAGCCGGAAATTTAACCCCTTCACGGATAAGGTCATCATTAATTTCCGCGTCTGCAGCGATATTGCTTAGGCGTGGATTAAGGCACCTCATCCTTTCCGAGTGATTGCGGAGAAGGTGACATATTTCATGATATAAAGCACCCGCAAGAACTTCCACTGACCACCAGGAAAACACGTCAGGGTCGTAGTAGAGTCTCCAATACATATCGACTGCAATTGATCTCAAGCCGGGCTTAGGCACCGGTTGGAGGGCCCAGGCAGCAGAAGCTAAATAAGGACGCTCTTTCGCTAGGCGGATGCGAGCTGCCTGCAGCTCAAGAGGTAGAATCACGCCTGTAACACCTCCAAACATTTTAATGCTTCAATTGTTTCTATAATTCCAGACGTTTCTCCGGCTTGATTAGTTCCGGATGAAAAGATTTCTTCACCGACCGTAATTTTCTGTGTTCGCTCTCTTTGCTCATTTATAGGCTCCGGGGGAATCGGGAATTTAATTTTTAGAGACTCTAAATATGTAAGGGTTGGAAGTTGATGGGCCCGGTAATTTCGGTAGCGCGGCAGAAAGACCGGAGGATAATCCTCAATTATTCTTTTTAAGAGAGGGGCTGCATCTTCGGACAAAATGGAAAAGGTATTAAATTGATTGTTCGAAATGGCGATTACCGACGAACAGACTGGCTCATTCTGTTTAGTTGTATAAAGTCGGTACTCTTTCACCCCCTCGGGATTCTCGAACATTTCCGCCTTCCACTCACTTTTCCGGTTTTGATGCAGCTTTTCCAGGGTTTCGACCCACCCCTCTGTCAGAGCCACTTTGAGAATAGTATTAATTTGATAGGCCGGTAGTTTAGAACCTTCATAATTATATAGGTCGAGTCGGGATGCCCTCGCCCTCAACTCTTCCATTCTTACTAAAACTCGGCCGGATTCCTCGAAAGTATCTTCCTTCCAGTAGATGTTGCGGTACTCATAAGGAGGATTCACATAAGTCCCCCTTTTTGTAGAAGCGGCGCAAATTCCTCTAATTCTTTCAAGGGGATAGATAATTCCGGTTTCCTTGCTTGCGCTAATTTTTTTGCGGCTACTGCTGCGATATCTTTATTTCCGTGTTCAGATGCCCGGGCAAGTACGCACCAGGCAGCAGACCAGCGTTCCTCTGTCAGACTTCCTACAGCGGCAGTAACTATAGCCATCAGTATGGCAAAGGCCTGGTCTCCACGATCCGGCAACTGCAGATAAGTCGGATTGGCTAGGACCTCTTCCGGATCCGGCAGGTCCAAATCTCTGCGCCATGCTAAGAATTCCAGACAGGCTCCTTCGCCAACGCATCCAGCGGTAAGAGAAGCAATGACATCCTCCTCTGCCTGCACACTTTCGGCAGCTGCCAATAACCTGGCTGTCATGGACCAAGACCTGGGAGATGGCCAGGCCTTCCCGGCTTGCCCCTCATCTTTGGGCACCTGAAGCAATAAATGCGGCCTGTGTCGGACAAAAGACGCCACAAGCACCTCTTTTTCCGGTATTGAATTTTTCCAAGATGAAGGGAGATGCGGTAAGGCAGAGTTAGACCATCCCCCAATCATACCGTCTACCCAGCCCTGAGAGTCCAGGGACCAAAAAAGGTGGCAGAATCTGTTCGCCAGAGGAGCGGAAAGATCCCATCCACCAACTGCCTGTTCCGGCGGATTTGCCGATGCAACAACAGCTACACTGGCGGGTAAAGCTAAATCCCCTACGACCCTATCTAAAACGACTCTTAATAAGGCAGCCTGGACCGCAGGCGGAGCTGTGGAGATTTCATCTAAAAAGAGCAGACCCTTTCCAGCCAGAACCAGGCGATGAGCCCAGGCAGGAGGCTCCATGCGGACACCTTCCTCCCCAATGACCGGAAGACCGGAAAAATCCGAAGGTTCACGAATAGATGCCAGGACAACTTCGAGGGGGAGTGTTAGTCCATCCGCAAGCATGGTTATAGTTGCAGTTTTTCCCACGCCTGGGGGGCCCCAAGTAAGGATCGGAACCCCAGCCTGTATAGCTATGGCAAGAGTATAACTCATAGACATAATATTGTTCTGCACCTCCGTTGGTCAAGGCTGTGCTATTACATGCAGCACTGCATGGGCGACCATATTTCATCAATCAAATCCTTTCCATTTTATGCTTAAAGTATAAGTCGAAACCAATAGTTTCCGTATTCCTACCAAAAACTAAACCAAAGATATAGAAACTACCACCCATCATTCGAAATATTTAGCTATAGGAAATTTCGGGGAGAACTCAATATATTTCTCAAAAAACTTGCTGCATTGACCAATAATAAGACCATTGACTAAAGCGCAAATGACTGTTCCAATACCAACTCCACGCAGGGTATTAAAGAAAAGGTATGACATTATAACGGCAACAACACAGCTGGTGCAATCATACCAAATCTTAAATTTATAAATGTTTATCTGATATTTTTTAGAAACTTCTTTAACGAACAGCTCATATACTTCGGGAGAAAGGTATGTGTGAAAAAGCAACGAGATACCCATAGCGCATAAGAGCATACCGAATAGGTATAAAGGAATTCGTACACTCAGCGTAGCAGCTGCCACATCACGCAGGACCCAGATCCACCCATCCAGAAACACGCCATAAATTACAGCCGTGACGAAAGAGAAACAGTAAGACAGCTTAAACTGGCGCAATAGGAGACACACAAACACCAGAAGTACGGCCTGCAAAGTGTATTCAGCCATGCCAAATGTGAGAAAATTAACTTTCAAAGAGATCAAATACGCTGGAGCAACTACCATAGACATGCCCAGGTCTGCTTTTTCCATGAGTGCTACACCAACGGCTAGAATAACCAGGCCCAACACATAGGCCATCTCGGCAAAATTTTTTATCTTTTTCATAACTCCTCCTATAACTTAAAAAAGGCTATAACCCATGGCTGTTTGATATCAGAAACAGCAAAAGTTATAGCAAATTAGCAAATACATTCCTTCACTTATGACTATTAATTTCAAGTAGATCTAAAGACACAATAACCGCTCGCGATGTTCCTCGCTGTCGATAATTGGAATTTGCACTTCCGTAATATAGTTGGTGCTGTCCCGCTCTACAAATTGGTCAATGATATTAAATTTAATACTAATTTCAGCTAAATCTAATTCACCACCCGCCTTACGAATTCGTTGGGCACTTTCGTAGATTTGCCCGTAAGCGCCCTGATGATAACCACAGAGGAAACGTCCAGCGGGTATAACGGAAAATCGCAAAGAATCTGTCATCTCTTTTTGGAGGATTGTGTTCTCTCCATCGTCAAACAGATAGGCACCGAAATATTTTGAATCACCTTTATAAAACACTACTGTGGGATTTAGGTAAAACCAATCATCCCCATAGAGCAGCTCCTCTCCACCTATAGGAAAATAGTATCGATCGGGGAATTCCTTGATCGACACCCGATCTATATCCACATTCGGCAATTCCTGCTCGATAAAATGGATTTTCTGCTGAATTGCTCTGTCGGTATTGAGCAAGTTCTCTGCTTTTTTTCTTATTATGGAGGACTGGTTTCTAAGTTGCTCCAAGGTAGAATCAATATCACGAGATTCTAAATAGGAGGCGTGAATCTCCTTAAGGGAATAACCAAGACGATGCAAATAACGTATAGTCGCTAGCTTATATATCTGGTCAAACCGATATCTGCGATAACCGTTCTTAGGATTCCGTTCGGCCGGGACGAGGAGGCCGATTGAATCATAATAAATGAGGGTCTGCACATTCAGGTTAAATAATGCACTTATCTCGCCAATGCTAAGGGTTTTATTCATAGCTAGTCATTTCCTTTCCTAGTAAGGTCATTATAACTATCAATTGCCGAAGAGACAATCCCGAAGTTTTCCGACCTTGTCAGGAGCAGAAACAATGCTATATTTTGTAATTCGTAATTAATGTCACCCCTAGCGTTTATTACGCTCGAAAGGGATACCCAGGGCAGAAGGATCTATGCTTTTACCAATTGATAAAAAGAGTACGATCACAGCGACTACATAGGGAAACATGCTAAATACCTGTGTGGGAATCGGAAAGCCCAAGGTTTGAAGGTTGTACTGCAGTGCCTGGGAAAATCCGATCACCATGGCTGCTGCAAAAATTCCTACCGGATTACGCCGCCCCAGGATTACCACGACTAAAGCAATATAGCCTCTCCCGGAGGTAACGTTCTCCATGAAGAAACCCAGCTGTCCCAGGGTTATACTTGCTCCCCCCAAACCACCTAACACACCGTTTACAAAACAAGCGAAATAGCGAATTGCAAAGACATTTAGACCGGCAGAGTTTGCCGCCTGGGGATGTTCCCCTACAGCATGGAGATTAATACCCCACTCCGTCTTGTAGAAGAAAATTGCCGTCAGCACAATGGAGATCAGGGCAATATAGACAAAAATGTTCTGATTGAATAAAGCTGAGCCGATGATCGGAATGCTCGAGAGCAGAGGAATTTTTACCTCACTGAACACACTGCATGATGGGAGAGTCGTTGTCTGTCCAAAAACGATCAAAAACAAGAAGCTTGTAAGCCCCATCATCATAAAATTGAGTGCCAGACCCGCAATAGTCTGGTTAGCTTTACAATGTATGCTTAATACCCCATGGATCATGCTGACAAAGATGCCGCCCATAATACCTGCTAAAAGCCCTAGGAATAGATTTCCTGTAAAAAATGCGACGATAAAGCTGAAAAACGCTCCGGAAAGCATAATTGCCTCAACGCCAATATTCAGGATCCCGGCTTTCTCGGAAATAGCCTCTCCTAGTCCCGCTAAGATAAGAGGGGTTGCCATCCTAACCGAGGCTATCAAATACATGGTAACCAGCGCAATAAATCCAGAATCCATTTTCAATCCTCCTATTCGTCCGGTAAAAGTCGGCGGAAGAGACTTTTACGGGCCAGAATTAATAAGACGACAACCCCCATGATGATTGATGAAATGGACGTCGGCACACCAGCCATACGCTGCATTCCTAATGAACCAACCTGAAGTGCTGCGATGCCCAGGGCTGAGATGACCACGCCTAGGGGGTGATTTTTCCCCAACAGGGCAACGATAATGGCAATATACCCATAGCCTGGGGAGATACCTTCAAGCAGCTTGTGATGCAGTCCGGATACCTCGCACACACCTGCAATTCCGGCAAGACCGCCGCTTATCAAAGAGGAAAGAACAATGTTTTTATACACAGAAATACCCGAGCATTTACTGGCCCTAGGATTCAGACCAACCGCCCGCATTTCATACCCAATAGGCGTCTTCCAAACCAGAATCCAGACGAGGACTACACTAATTAGTGCAACCAAGAGACCTGCGTGAAGCCGCGTAGTGCTCATAAAGACTGGCAGTGTCGCGCTGTCCGGCAGAAATGCCGACATTGGTAAAGAACTGGAGGGGTCCTTAAGAATAGTACGCACCAAAATACCTACAATACTTATCGCGATATAATTAAACATAAGGGTAGTAATCACTTCTGAAATCCCGAATCGGGCCTTTAAAAATCCTGGGATAACCGACCAAACTCCGCCGAAAACAAACCCGCCTAGGATCACCAATGGAATCATAAGGATTGCCGGCAGATCGTTAAGCCAGAAGGCCATGCAGGTAACGGCAATGGCCCCCATGTAAAGCTGCCCTTCGGCACCGATGTTGATAAATCCGCTCCGGGCACCTACAGCCACGCCTAAACCTGTCAGAATCAACGGTATTGCTTTCACTAAAACCTCTGAAACTGAATAGAAGGAGCCGAAAATACCGGATAGAAAGCTGAAGAATGCCTGGTTTACGTTGCTGCCAACCATAAGGATCAGCAAAATTGAGATTCCTAACGTCAGGATAGCAATACCGAGAAACGAGAGAACGTTTCCAGACTGTTTCATAGTGATTCCTCCCTTACCTCAGACGTTCTCCCAGCCATCATAAGGCCAATATGAGAGAGATTCAGATCTTTGGTGTTAGGAAAAATCCCCATGAAGCGACCTTTATAAATCACGGCGATCCTATCGCTCAGTAAAAGGATCTCCTCTAAGTCGGCCGAAATGAGGAGAATACAGCACCCTTTCGACCGACGCTGAAGAAGCTGCTGTTGGACAAACTCTGTTGCACCAATATCAAGACCCCGTGTCGGCTGATGCGCCACAATCGCTTTGGGGTCACCTGCCATTTCCCGTGCCAGGATCAACTTTTGCTGGTTTCCGCCGGAGAGGTTGCGCAAGGGAGTATTTAAATCCGGGGTTTTGATGGCGTATTCTTCCACTACCTTTTTTGTGTCTTCCCACACTAATCGGGCATTGATCAGTCCACCCTTAATAAACTGTTGTTCAGTGTGGGTTTTTAAAAGCATATTATCTGTTAGATTCATATCCATGACTAGGCCATCCTGCTGACGATCGTCTGAAATATAGCCAATCCCAAGCTTCTTGCGTTCAAGTACACTCATTGAGCTCATATCTAGGCCGTCCAGTCCAATCTTCCCACTGCTCTGTTTACGGATGCCCAGAATTACCTCGACTAACTCCTTTTGCCCGTTCCCATCGACACCGGCGACGCCGACGATCTCCCCAGGTGCAATCTGCAAGGAAATCGAATCAAGCCCTTTTATATTTTTTTCCTTCAGTGAGACATCCTCTAGGAGGAGTCCCTCCCTGCCAGCATCGGGCACGATAGGCTCTCGCTGGATACTGTTAAGCTGTCGTCCGATCATATACTGAGACAACTCTTGCTCTGTAATGTCACTGGTTTTTTCTGTAACTACATTACACCCGTCGCGAAGAACTGTTACACGGTCGGTAATACTCATAATCTCGGGGATGCGGTGAGTAATTATGATAACCGATCGACCGTCGGCGCGCAGTTTGCGCAGTACCTCAAAAAAGTATTCTGTCTCCTGTGGAGTAAGCATTGCTGTAGGCTCGTCCAAGATTAGCAGTTCTGCATCCCGGTAGAGAAGCTTAATAATCTCAACTCTCTGTTGTTCGCCCACGGACAGGGAGGAAATATAAGCATTAACATCGATCTCAAGACCGTATTTTTCCGAAACTTCTGTAATGGTTGCATTAAGTGCCTTACGGTCAGGAAATGGATATCCTTTTTCTCTGAGTCCAAGGGTTATGTTCTGAGAAACGGTTAAGGTAGGCACTAGCATAAAATGCTGATGAACCATGCCGATATGACAAGCAATGGCCTCTCTGGGTGATGTAAAGGAAACCTCTTGCCCTTTCCAGAGAATAACACCGGAATCCCTTGAATAGATGCCATATAAAATGTTCATCAAGGTAGTCTTCCCAGCACCATTTTCTCCTAGAAGCGCATGGATTTCTCCTGGCATCAGATCAAAACACACCCGATTATTGGCCCTTTTCCCAAAAAAAGATTTACAGATGTTCTTCATGGAAAGCAAAGCCATGATTCATCATCCTCTCCTAAAAAGAAGAAGATGTCTCTGGACAGTTCTCAACATTATCCATCGAGACATCTTCTAAAAATGGTTATGCCTATTTTGTGGATTTCTCGATAACAGGAACGGTAAAGGTTCCGTCAATAATCTGTTGCTTGGTCTCTTCTATCAGTTTTTTGGTAGCTTCGGGAATTTTGCTCTCGAACGAATGGTAGGAGGAAATATCGACGACCTTTTCTTTCATGCCCAAGTGCGTAATACCGCCTTTAAAGGTGCCATTTTTCACTGCATCGACAGCGGTTAGAATGACTGTTGGCATATTATACACAGTCGAACACATGACAGTGTTAGGGGCGATTGAATTCTGGTCATATGAATTCCCGCAAGCCAGTATGCCTTTTTCCTCTGCAGCCTTAATAGCGCCTGTTCCCGCCTGGTTCGCAACATGGTAGAGAACATCTGCACCCTTGTCAATCATGGACAGCGCCGCATCTTTACCGGCAGAAACATCCGTAAAGGAATTTACGTAGATTTCATAAACCACAATATCAGGATTTACTTTTTTTGCTCCCAGCTTAAAAGCCTCAAGTTCCTTGACAATAGAGGGTTGCTCGATACCACCGATTACCCCAATTTTACCGGTTTTGGACATTGAACCAGACAGGATACCCATTAAATATCCGCCCTGCTCGCAGCTCATTACATAGGAAGCCATATTTTCAGCTTGTGAATTGGACTCAGTTGCCATGAAGTGGAGCTTAGGGAATTTTTCCGCCACACGAACGGCTGGATCACCAAACTGGAAGCCATGCCCGATGATTAAATCGTATCCCCGTGCTGCATAATCGTTGTAGGCTGATTCAGTATCGGCTACACCAACATTTTCCGAATAGGTTGTCTCCAACCCGTATTTCGATTCAGCAGCTTTAAGTCCCTCTAATGCAGTTGCATTCCAGCCCTGATCATTTGCAGGACCCGAGAGAAGCAGCGCAACTTTCATTTTTTGCTCTTTTGACGAGGTCTCTTCTGCACCACCACTGCCACAACCCGTTAACAAGACTAACAAACACATTAGAAGCGCTAAACCTTTTAAAATTTTCATCTCTATTCCTCCTCTGAATTCTTTTGATTTTATATTAGCGGAATGCCTCACACTCATTGCGGAGCACCCGCGTACAAACCTTTTCCCCCTGTTCCATCAAAGCCTGTTCATCAACACCCAACAGTTGACCGTCCCGGAACACGACGTTCCCGTTAACCATGGTCAGCCAAACAGGACCAGTCACGCCGACCCGAGCTAGGATATTGCTAGGGTCATGCAGGGTGCCCGTCAGTTCCAGCACTCCAGTATTAATCATGAACAAGTCAGCCGCTTTTCCAACCTCCAAGGACCCAAGTTTGTCCCGTCCCAAGGTTTTGGCACCGTTAACAGTTGCAATTTTCAACAACTCATAAGGGGAAAGACAACCCCCTCGCGCTTTACTGTGGTAAGCTTGCATCAGATAAGCCATTCTGAGGGAATCGAGCAAACTTGAACTATCATTGGTAGCAGAACCGTCACATCCAAGACTAATGACCACATTATCCTTCTGGAGAGCTTTCATATCAAGGATCGGGAAACCGCCCAAGACAGCAGGCGAAGGACAATGGGAAACCCCAGTGCCGGTTTGTCCCATTACTTTGAATTCTTCAGGTAACAGCTCCCATCCATGGGCAATCCAAACATCCGGGCCAATAAAGCCAATTTCCTCACACCATTCAAGGGTTCGCTTATTCCAGCGTTCCTGCATTATGATGTTTTCTCCTTCGCCAAGATGGGTATGCAAGCGCACGCCCTTTGCCCTGGCTAGAGCCACCGATTCTTTGAAGGTGTCTATGTAACTGTTAATCGGCTGGCAGGGCGCCACCACAATCTGCTTCATTGAAAAGGGTGCAGGATCGTGATACAAATCAATCAAACGCTCACAATCGGAAATAAACTCCTCGGTGGTTTCCAGCATATCCTCGGGGATCGTGCTCCCTTTGCTGCGCGGGAGTGTATTGGTCCCTCTTCCGGCGTGATACCGGATGCCCAGTTGAGCTGCCGCTTCCATCTGCCGATCGACCAGCAACTTACCCGACGCACTTGTATAGCAATATTGATGATCGAAAGCGCAGGTGCATCCATGCTTGAGCAAGTCTCCCATGGCAGTCAATGACGAGTAATAGATGACCTCAGAATTAATTTTTTGAAAGATACGGTAGATTTTGTCAAGCCATTCAACGACCAGCATATTAGGATAATCTATGGTCATCAGATTCCGGACAAACGTTTGGAAAAAGTGGTGATGTGTGTTAATCAGACCGGGATAAACGAATTTGTCACGGCCGTCGATCACTTCAGCTTCCTGTGACGACAAGTTCTTGCCTATCTGCAAAATCTGTGGTCCCTCGATAAGGATATCGGTATCATAAAGGACTTGATCTGCAGCGTTACAAGTTACAATTGCCCTTGCATTTTTTATTAAGATTTTTTTTCCCATCTTGCCTTCATTGCCTTTCTAATGTCGATATTAATTTCTTTTGATCGGCAACAGTTTCTTTTCCATTGCGATATATTCGTATTCTATACCCTATAGTTACTATAGGGTCAAGTACCTTTTTAGATTGCAAATCGTTTTGCCTTAATACAAATTGCATCCATAATACCCCCCTTAAGAAAAACGCTATCTTTTTACTTACATGTCTTTGTATGAAAGCAACTCAAGGGCAGTGTCATCCGGAAGGAGGAACGACTGAAGGATCTTGATCCTTCGCTGCGCTCAGGATGACATGAGTGAAAGAGGACTCTAAAGTTATGCTTTCTGAAACGCAAAAAAAAACAGGCGCTTAAGAGCGCCTGCCAAAAAAGTATAGAATTATGAGCAAATCACTTCAATACACTCGAAAAGGATTGATTTCCTGACCAATTAGCCTAACAGCTTTTCTTATATCATCGTCATTCCCTTTACAAACACATAACCGCAAAGCTTCCGAATGAGGGATGCCGTCGATATAACAACTATTTGTACTGTTTAAAAGCACATTATGATTCGCAAGCCTTTTTACAAGAGTATCAGCTGAAAGACCTTCTATGTCTATACAGGCATAGATCCCGGTGGGAGGGATATAACATTTTATAATATTATTAAGTTCACAGGCCTCTCGCAAAACATCCATTTTTTCTTTGTAAAACCGTTTAATTCTTTGCACATGGAACTTGTACATACTACTTTTCAAGTAGATTTCCAGTGCTCCCTGTGTAAGGATCGGGGAATTGAGATCGATGCTCCGTTTATAGGTTATAAATACATCCTGTAACTCCTTAGGTACTATAGCCATTCCCAAGCGCAATCCTGGCAGCAATGTTTTTGAAAAGCTTCGTATGTAGATAATCCGTTCTTGCTCCCCCAAAGCATACATAGGATCCGCCTTTGTATCCAGTTCCAAATCTGCTAAATAATCATCCTCAATAATATAGACACCGTAATGATTAGCAAGCCTTATTATTTCCTTCTTTTGTCTGTTGTCATAGCAAAATCCTGTAGGGTTTTGATATCTTGGCATTGTATAAAAAAATTTAATATCTGATCTTTTAAATATTGATTCCAGTTCATTTAGATCCAGACCCTTATGTGTTCTTCGAATACCAACAATTGGAGTTTTGTTACATTTCATTACTTGAAGCATTACAGGATATGTTGGTTGTTCTACTAGTACTTTAGTCCGACCATTGGGAAAAGGGATAGTCCCCAGAATATATAACGCCTGCTGAGATCCGTTAGTTATAAAAATATTTTTTGGTTTTGTAAATACCTGAAAATTCACCAAGTGTTTAGCTAAACTCATTATTAGTTCTGACATACCCTGGGCTGTTGAGTATTCAAACAGCTTTTTTTCATATAACGAAATCGCTTTTTCCATACAATGATGGAAATCCTTATAAGGATTAATCGAATCGTGAGGACATGCTGTCGCTAGATCGACTACGGCAGTACTTCTATCTTCGATAGCAACTGATTTTACAACAAAAAAGCCACTTTTAGGAAAAGCAAAGATTAAATGCTCTGACTCAAGCAATTTATAAGCTTTTACAATTGTATCTGAATTACAACATAATTCTTTGGAAAGTGTTTGTATCGATGGTAGCTTCTCGCTAGGCCTATATATACCAGAAAAGATTTTTTGTCTTATAAAATCGGCAGCTATCTCATATTTGTAGGACATAGTCGATAACCCCTCTTCTGTACCGGTATAGGTTAAGAATTATTTTCTAGCTTTGGTCTACCTGCTTCAATTAAACTAAATCTAAACGTGAATAAGAGCTAAGTTAACAAGGCCTTAAGACGAAAACCAGATACTCAAGGGGGGATTTTATATGATCCAATTGAATGTCAATTCTTATGACAAAGTTATTAAGCCATTGAAAAGCGTAACAATAAATACGTTATTTGCTAAATCAGTTATTAATCAGCAAGTACCTGGTTCGGTTTATGTTGATTGCCCCATCAACCCAAGAGTATTTTATATTGTACATCCCTATGGCATGTCATTACTTTTCGGCGAAACAGAAAATGCCAATTTTAATGATCACTTATTTGCGTATTTAACAAATAAGGAAAAGCTTAGAAATAAGGAAGAATGGTTACAGGTATTTCCCAAATATTGGAACAAAAAACTTGAACGTTTACTAGCTTCTTATTTAATAAAAAAAGATATCACAAATAAGATAGAGTTTTTAGGCACTAATTACGACAATAGAAAAGTGGTGGAGAACACAAGGGTTAATTTTGTTTTTAATCCTAACGAGTATAGAAACGTTAAAACAAAATTTAGTAGACAAAGAGAGGAAATAGTCCGGGTAACTAAAGAAACCTTCAGGAATTTCGAGGGAAATGTTGTCCCCAAAAATTTTTGGAAAGATGAAGATCAGTTTGAAAATAAGGGAATAGGCTTTAATCTAATTTACGATAATACTGTAGTATCAATCGCATTTTCGTCTTTCAGGGTCAAGAACCAATTAGAAATTGGGATTGAGACCTTAGAAAGGTATAGAAGTAAAGGGTTTGCATTATATGTTTGTTCCGCTCTAATTAATTATTGTATTGAAAACTCTTTGGAACCAGTTTGGTCATGCCGCCAGGAAAATACTGCCTCATACCAGTTAGCTCACAAGCTTGGCTTTATACCTACGCTTAGTATTCCATATTATAGACTTTTGGTATAGAACTATTTATCGCGCCTTAATCTGCAAGAGAAGCGATTTATCCCCTGTATTTTTTAGCTAATCCCTTTAAGAAATTTCTTGCGTATTTATCCCCACACTCTTTATAATTCTTATGTCCTTCCTTTCTTAATAGAGCACTTAATTCTCCTTTTGTTATGATGACTCCTGCTTCCTTTAATATATCTATGATATCCTCACTTGATAGTGATAGCGCTATCTTAAGCTTCTTAAGCAGGATATTATTAGGATTTTCATTATTCTTTAGTCCTGGTTTTTCAGGTTCCCCTGGTTTTGAATCTTGCTTCCCTCTTTTAAGTATTATCAAGCCATTTAAAAACGTTTCTAGCATACTGTTCTTACATTTTATATTCTCTTCCTTATCTCCTACCCCGTCCGGATCGTCAACTTCGTCGTTGTAGCGGTAAGTGTCTTTTGATTTTATAAGCAGCTTTCTTACTATTTCTTCTGTCAGTTCAGCTCCACCAAGTTTGAATATCTGTACCATTTGTGTATCCCTTAAATTGAGAGCATATCTTAATCGAATTAAAATATCATTATTATCCATGGGTAATCCTCCCTACCTTTCTTAAACTATACTTCCATTATAGCATGAATATTATTTATGGCAGAGCCACCGTACTGCCATGAGCTTTCCGGTAAAAATAGACCTCCTTATGTAGATTTTTACATCTTCAGGAGGAGGTTTTGCTATTGCCCATGGGATTGTAGCTAAGGATGGATAAACGATAAACAATTAAAGGTGAAGTCTATGAAATAGACAAGAATACCTTGAAAAGGCTGGACCATCTTAAAGAGGGTATTTGTTTCTTAGGTCTTAAGGTACACTTTACCTTCATCCCCATCAACCTCTATTTCCCATCCATCTTTAATAACTCGCATAACACCAGGAATATTCACCACGGCGGGAATACCGTATTCCCTGGCTACAATGGCCCCATGAGATAAATAGCCTCCGGTTTCCATAATCAGCCCACTTGCTTTTAAAAACAACGGGGTCCAACCCGGATCGGTGGAGGGCGCTACCATCACATCTCCTGGCTGCAGCCTATTTCCTTCATTAGGATGACTAATCAACCGAGCATTACCGGAAGATCTTCCCGCAGCAACCGGCACACCTGCCAGGAAATTGCCCGAAGTCAAAGTGGCGGGCTCTGTATAATTAGGAGTCTCTCCCATAATAACATCCGGCGGTGAGATGGACTCCATTTCTTTCATGAAGGTTTTTCTGGTATTAATCAGCGCCCGGAGCCCGTTGCCATCCCATTCGCCTGTTAAAACCGCAACTAGTTCAGGCCAGGTACAAAGATAAACATCGGCTTGTTTTTCAATGATCCTTCGTTCATATAAACGAGTGCCAAGTTCTTCCGCTATCATCCTGTATGCTCCAATGACCACCGCCAGCACTGATTTTGTCCTTTCCCTCACAGCTGCCCCTTCCTGGGCCTTACTAATTAGTTTTCTGATGGAGGAATGTTTTTCCGCCGGTACTTTATTTTCGACTTCCTGCCAGGCCTGTTCAAATTTCCTCTTTTGCTCAGCTTTTAATTTACTAAGATCAGCAGTGTTTATCGTACTGCGAATAATATTCATCAGGTATGAAGGGTCCTCCTTCCACCTGGGGTTAACAATGTCGAGCTCGTAGACTGCCCGGTGCCCATAGTCTTTTATAAACTCACGAAAAGCCTGTTTGAAGGTAGACCTTTCCGGTAAAAATTCTTCCCAAGAACAAGGATCAAAATTTTCATCGCCAAAAAACTTTAACGCATCATTGTCCCTACGGGCGATTTCAGCTAGTTCCATTAGTCTATATCCGTGATCTGCACTGGTGATATCCGCAGATCCCCCCACCATTAAGGCGTTTATAACCGTTGTGGACCTCTCAGCTAAGAATTTTGATAATATCCTAAATAACGACCCTATTTGTAAGGAAGCCGACCCGCTTAAAAATGAGAACTCCCCAGCAAATTCTATGTTAATCCTGCCAAGTTCATTATACAGTCGAATGAACTCCTGATCCTCTAAATGGCTAAACCCTTTTGATGTTAAGTTCTCAATGGTACTTAGGACCCGGGTATGGGTTTTTGAAGCATTTTTCTTAGCCTGATTTATTAAATTGGCTCCCTTTACTCCATTCCATAACCTCTTTAAACCAGTAAGTCCTTTATAGGGTTTTGGGTCTTTTATTTCAATTTCAGGCTGATGACCTCCAAAGCCAAAATTGAAAGCCCGCGGCAAGGCACCCATTGCATCGAACATACCCCATTGCAATGCCGATAGATTACAATACAGCCGACCGTTGAAAAACCTAGAGAACTGTAATCCTTTGGGCAGTTTATAACCAATTTTACTATAATTAGATTTAAGAATTAAATCTATGGTAGAAATCGATAAACGACGACTGAGTGGTGACAGAACCATAGGCACGGCATCTCTATAGTTTCCATTGGACCAAATATCCGGTTGGTTCTTTAGAGCTGCAAAGGTTTTCCTGGCTAGGGCTGTCACTGGTCTAGCCTGAACCAAAACAAAATCCTGACCGTCAAAAACCCATTCTACGTCCTGATGCTGATCACATTCCCCCAAAGCTTCAAAGACCCTTAAAAGAAGTAACCCGAACTTTTCGATTTGCTCATCGGATAACACTTGCTGGGTAGAATAATCTTTAGTTTGCACAAATTGAATTCCCCCATTCTCTTTTGGGCAGGTCAAACCTTCTTTCTGTCCCGTTATTCGCTCAATCAATTGGGGGATAGCTTTCCATGGGCTGGAATCCAGATAGTAGGTATCAGGCTCAATAATCCCTTTTACAACGGCTTCTCCCAAGCCAAAATTGGCATTAACAACCAAAACATCCTGATGTCCGCTTTGAGGATCACAGGTAAAACCTACTCCAGCTGCCTGAGCCTTCACCATCTCCATTATTACAATTCCAGCAGCTACCTGATCATCACTAATATTTAACTTTCGGCGATAGGCAAGAGCCTGATTCGACCAAAGAGATGCATAACAACCTTTCACAGATTCAAGTATACTCTCCAATCCGTGGACATTCAGAAATGATTCGTGGATACCGGCAAAGGATGCCCTAGCTGAATCTTCAGCTGAGGCGGAAGACCTAACGGCTATTGGCCTGTCAATGATACCAAGCTGCTCAAGCATAGATCTTAATTCATTAACGATAGGTTTAGGTATTAATCCCGCCTGGATTTTCGCTCTTAATTTACTTAATCTGTCTTGGTTCTCGGCTTGATCAATGTTTCCGACAGTTACTGATTGGGAAATGTTATAAACCATATCCTCTAAGCTGTTGTGCTTGATAAACTCGATGTAACAATGGGTATTAAGAACTCCTCCCAGGGGAATTTTAAAACCATACTGGTCCAGACGTCCCAAATTCCAGCCCTTGCCACCAACCTGCTGCACTCCAAACTCAAACGCTTCATTCCATGTTAAAAAGTACTTTCTTGGGGATTTTATCATATAAACCACCCCTTACTTAAATTGTCCTAAGCCGTTATTATCTCTTTAGTTCCCTTCATTCCTGGACTTTGCTCCATTGAGAAAGAGGTCTACAAGTTTAGCCATTTCCTTACGCAGTTCTAGCTTTGACGGATCATTTAGCCAATCCATGACAACAGAACCTCGAAGAATATCTAATTGTTTCACCAAGAGTTCGGCCTGAATATCCTGTCGGATTTCACCTGCCTCTTGACCAAGCCTGATAATCTCAGAAATAAGGCTTTGACTTCCGCCACTTTTGTATCCTTCTCCTTGATAGGCATTTTTCAGGCGATAGCCTAAACAAATTCCAGTTAGCTCAGGGCTAATTTCCACCCACTCATAGAGTCTATCGAGTATAACTAATAATCGCGACTTTGTATCCGGCAGCTCTTGCAACGTTTTCAAGCTTTCTTCAGCGAATCCCCTTGATAGACCTCGGACATGTTCATCTATAATAGCCTCCTTGACCGGAAAATGATTGTACAAGGTCTTTCTGGCAACATCAGCTTCTTCCGCTATCTGCTCCATCGTTGTATCGTTAAATCCCTGACTCTGAAATAAATCCATCGCAGCTTTACAGATTTTCTGGCGTGTCTCCTTTTTTTTCCTTTCCATCCTGCCTTCTACCGGTGCATTCCTCTGTTCCATTTCGGTGCCTCCTATGAATCTGTCTATAATTACCAGTATGCAAAACTATTGTACATTGGGTATAGTTACACTTTGTGTAATTATTTATATTATCCCTATTCTCTTGCAGTGTGTCAATACCTTCAAAATACAAAAACCATGCGTGTGCACGAAAAATACGAGGACGATTACTCGTCCTCGGTATTTACTAAACATACGGGATTTTTTAATACTCTAGTAACTTCATCTCAACCATAGGGATAATATCCTCGATTGGCCTCTTTCCGTAATAAGCAACATGCATCACTTTATTATCCAAATAAGTAAAAATATGCTTTCTAATTCCCTCTTCTGCCAGATACATTTTAAGTTCCGAATGATTAATTGCTTTAATTTCAGTGTCATCACGGTAAACATAGCGACTAATAAGGTCAAAGGTAAGCTTTTCTGCCATGTTGCCAAAGGTGAGCTTGAAAAAACGAGTAGTTATACTCGGCGAATATTCCTCACTATTATCTCCCCACACTTCACCCTCTATAATTCCATGTTCATCTATTTCATATTGGACAGGTGCAAGCAAGCTCCAATCGTAACTTACTCTATTCGCCCAGTCAACATTATTACTAGTATAACCCCTCTCGCGCCTAAGCTTTGGATTTTGTTCTATTTCAGTAAGCCTTACGATCGGAAGATTAGTATTATTTTCAGTCAGTGTGTAGTCTTGGCGCTTGCTAATTTCGACTAATGGTATGCAGATACAAACTATCGCTAAAGGCAAAAATATTGCTGCTAATATGCCACCTGTCAATCTCGCTTTTCTAAAGTCCTCTCTATGATTGATTGAGTTACCTTGTAATAGAGATTTCTTTAGATTACGTATGGCTACATAATTTCGTATTACTGAATAAAAAACATATAGTTCAACTACAACAAGGAGCATTTGCTGAACAAACGAACCTTTGATCATAAATAAAAAAGGCTCTTTATTGAGAAAATAAGCACTAAACATCATACCAAGGAACAGCATCATTGCCATTGACATCATTATCAAATTGTTTCTTAACCGTTTGTTTAAGTCTGACAAAGAAAGCCCTTGCTCAATTGGATCTGTATGTAACTCAGTTGTGGACGTTTTCGCATCCGCAGAAAAAATATAAAAATCCCTATTGTTTGTGACAATATCCCATCCGCAATCATGATATACATCTAATTGTTCCTGTGAGGGATTTTCCTTTATAATATCAATTCTATAGTTGGTTTCCCTGGGTTCCCCATTTTCAAAGTAACCAAAGATACGTCCAATTTTTTTCAAATGCAGCCCCTTTCTCGCCATATCAGAAAACCAGGCTTCATTCCGGCCCAGAGCATACATATCATCAAGCATTAGTCTTTTTACGAACTTACCCATTTATAATCCCTCCTCTAGTATAATTCCATCTTTAATCATATACTTTAACCTTTTGTATTCAGCCTTAAGTGCTACTCTACCCTCTTCTGTAATAGCGTAAGTTTTTCTACGACCATCATCATTCAATATTATAATTAGTTGATCTTTTTGCAGTCGTGTAAGAACGCCATACAGCGTTCCCGGGCCCATTTTGATACGTCCTTTTGATACTTGTTCAATTGAACTCATTAGTTGATAGCCATGATTAGGATTCATCAAGGCAAGGAGTATATAATACATTGCTTCCGTCATCGGACTGCTTGTATTTGGCATTATTTCAACCTGCTTTCAATATTATGCTAGGCGATATATCGCATGACATAATACTATGATAACCTCATTTCTTTGTCAATTAAATAAAAAGAGCTACCCGTAGGGCAGCCAAAAATACCAATAATATAGCACCAGTACCAAAGGAATTACCCGTTACTACTGATAGTCATGCTTCTCCATAAAATTCGCCTAATCGCCCAGTGCACTCATTTAAGTAACTCTTCAAGACTTATACTAAATCCCTCCAAAACCTCGGAATGGGCTATCCCTGTTTCCTTCAATACCTCTACCTGGTGATACTGCCCTTCCTCATTTAAACCATAGATTTGTACAGTATTCAAAAGAGGATTAACAATCCAATATTCTTTAACCCCATATTGCATATATAAACTAAGCTTTTTAACGAGATCATGAGCTTGATTTGAAGGAGATATAATTTCAACAATTAGCTCAGGTGAACCAACGTATTTATTCTCGCCTAGTTTCGTCTTATCACAGATAACCGATAAATCCGGAATGACCACCTTGGTTTTTTCAGTCTGATCCCCTTGATTATCATCCGCTGTCCTAAGCTCAATGTCAAAGGGTGCAGGAAATACTTCGCATTCTTTCCCTTCAAGGAAATTGAATAACTTTGCATGTAATCTACTGGAAATCCTCTGATGTTTCGTCGAAGGAGATGGGGTCATATACACAATTCCATCAATGTACTCGAATCTACTCTCAGAATTTTCCCTAAGTTTATTGTATTCTGCCATGGTAATGACTTGAGGTTCAGTTAAGCTCACCATAAACACCCCTCATGTGTATAGATTGATGTTATTACCATATTATAACACAATCCAACCTATACCTTCCATTGATATCCTATCTAACTTCGTGCTGGAACGAGCTGACACTGGTATTTCCAAACAAATCATAGTATAGAATTGTCATACCTAACCGAGAATAATACAAACAAAACAAAACAACACAAGGAGGCATTTATGAAAAGGCAGACTAAAAATTGGATTGTATTTACTCTTGCTTTATATACAACAATGTTTATACTAATCCCTCCAAAACGAGGACCAAAAGTTGCTCCGTTTGGATTCTATTTAGGTTTTATTCATGCGAGCATTCTGAACTATTTTACCGTAAAAATCTATAAACTATGGAAATACCCCGGAGACATTTTATTAAAAGGGATACCTATCTTTACCTGTTTAAGCTGGGTACCAATCGCTAATATATTTGCCTATTATTTTCCATACCGAAAAAACTCTATTTTTAAAGCTGGCTACATACTTATGTTTGCTTCAGCGACAACAGCGGTTCAACATATTCATGGTTTTATTGGCATGTGGGAAAGTAAAAAATGGAGAACAATGTATACCTTCCCTCTTGCTGTATTTACCCACACTATAATGACGTTATTTCTACCGCTGTTTAACTTAAAGAACATTAGAGAGAACCATTGATTTCTCTGAAGATATCAAAACCTCCTCCTGCAGATGTTTAAAGGTTCTACAGAAGGAGGCGCCTATTTTTCAACGTTGATTTTCACCTAAGCAGCGAAGAAATTTTCTCTTTTATCTTTTCAGCTTCTTGAACAAAAACATTGCTTAAATCAAAAAGGTTTTTACCGTAAAAATCCGCCTCAACAACAACCGGATCATATGGGAAATGCCCTAAAATCGGCAAAAAGTTAATCCTCTGTTCAATTTCGTCGATTTGCCCTCCATGCACTTTATTTACGACTGTATAAACATTTTTGACCCCTAGGTCATTAGCAAGTTTTACTACTGCATGAGCTGTTTCAATACTGCGCCGCCCAGGTTCCACGACAACAATAAATGCATCGACACCTCTTGCCGTCCCCCGCCCAAAATGCTCCAGACCTGCTTCCATATCCAGAATAGCAATTTCATTTCTTTCCAGGACAATATGATCCAAGAGACTTTTTAAGAGGGTATTTTCTGGGCAGGCACAGCCGGTTCCTCCTTGGGTAATCGACCCCATCCGTAATAGTTTAATTCCCCGATGTTCAGCAACATAGGTATCCGGAATGTCCTCCACCTGGGGATTAAGGCTATAAATTGCCCCAATCGTTCCCGGTTCAGCTCCAGTACGTTCTTTAATAAGTTTTCGTTCTTCCGAAATAGGGGTTAGTTTGGCTAACAATTCTGGAGGAAATCCTAGAGCCGTTCCCAAATTGGCATCAGGGTCAGCATCTACTGCAAGAACCCTCTGTCCATCACGGGCGTAAAGATAGCATAACAGGGATGACAAGGTCGTTTTCCCCACGCCCCCTTTACCAGAGATGGCAATCTTAATGCTTTTTTCGCTCATATATTCATCCGTCCTTATCAAAAATAGACTCCCACTTTTACAAGCGGGAGTGGGATCCCTACTTTGCGGTAACTTTTAATTTCCGGGGCAAACAAGTCCCAAAGCCTTACGTTTCTGAATAATACGAGTAATCATTGTTTGAGCAGCCTGAATTGGATCTTCTTCATAAATTAGTTTTCCCCCAAAAAGTTCATCTGTAGTCACGGAAAACTCACCTTTGTTAGCTGTTAGAGCTTGTTCTACAAGCGGTGAACCTGTAATAGGGGCATTAACCCCGATGTGAACATCCACTCCCTGAGCAATAAAGAAGGTCCCAATGGATAAAGCTTTGGGGCTATGATTTTCAGGACTAGAGCCTGCCACGGGTAATTGTCTCACAGCAACGCCCATTCTATCTGCTAGGGCAACCAGCAAATTATCAATTCTAGAATTATCAACACAACTTCCCATATGAAGTGCCGGTGGTAAGGCCGGTAAACCGTTTGCTTGCCCCATGGCAGTCAGAACATTGGCTAGTTTTTCGCCGCAATAGTTTAATCCCTCGGGTGAGAGTAGCCCATTTTTCCCTAAGGAGTGAGCTGAACATCCAGAGGTAACGATTAAAACATTATTCCTCATAAGTTCTTTGGCCACTTCCGTATTGGCCCAGTCTTGTTTCACTTTAGGATTTGTGCATCCAACAATCGCAACAACACCTAAGATGTCACCTTTAGCGATAGCTTCTATCAGGGGAAGTAAAGGATCCTCTCCATTTAAAGCAGCAAGAAGTTCCACAATCTGCTCTACGGAAAATCCTGCATAGGCTTCTACTGTACCTGACGGAATCTGGACTTTGGATTGGTCTCTGTCCGGGTAATGGGCTAGAGCACGACGGACAATATCCTCTCCCATCCTATCTG
>NZ_JABZFS010000004.1:0-4149 GCF_014237355.1 Desulfosporosinus sp. | reverse complement strand
TTATGCCGGAGGGGTTCCACCCGTTCCCATACCGAACACGGAAGTTAAGACCTCCAGGGCCAAGGATACTTGGGGCATAGCCCCTGGGAAAGTAGGTCATCGCCAGGTAAACAAGCGACGGATTATCTCTAACGAGATAGTCCGTCTGTGTTTTTAATACAGTGATTGTATGTAGGAATCTGGGAGTCGGGGTTCCACCCGTTCGATCCACACTGCAGGAGAATGCGTTACGAGTCGCAGTGTGGCGAAAGGCTCGTTCCTTCGCCACGAAGTGTTCCTTTGGGGTAAGTGGCTCGGCGATACTCTCTACCGGAGACTATCGTGCCTTTCGTTCCAGGGCCAAGGATACTTGGAGCATAGCTCCTGGGAAAGTAGGTCATCGCCAGGTAACAAGCGAAAAACTACCTTTAATGAGGTAGTTTTTCTGTGTCTAATCATATTGTAAAATTGAGGTATCTTAGGCACGGGGTTCCACCTGTTCGGGTCCACACTGCTGGAGAGTGCTTTATATGTCGCAGTGTGGTGAAAAGCTCGTCTATGATTTTAAACGAGGCTTGGATACAGAAGAATCCATCGGAATTGGTGGTGGGATTGTACGTCATGGCATGACACCCAAACTAATTACGACACTTGCACTTAGTATGTACGGAATCTCACTTTTATTGGGAATCTATATCTGTGCTACTTCGTCATGGTGGCTTGCTGCAGTGGTTTTAGTGTGTATGTCCATTGGCTACCTCTATACAGGTGGTCCACTGCCTATTTCATCGACTCCATTTGGAAAACTGCTTTCCGGTTTATTTATGGGTTTTTTAATCATTCTAATTGCTTTCTTTATTTAGACCGGCTACGTCTCGAATATAGCTGTTCTCGTTGCTATACCCAGTGGTATTTTAGTCGGCTTGATTAATCTGGGGAACAATCTCCGTGATCATGATCGAGATAAAGCAAATGGTCGCAAAACTCTTCCAATAGTACTAGGACCCAAAAACGCAATTTACTTCCTTGGGGTTATGTTTGCGTTCTCTTATCTATGGCTAGTTGGACTCGTCGTGATGGGAATCGTAACTCCCTGGATTCTCTTAGCTTTCTTAAGTATGTCAAATGTACTAAATTAAGAAGGGAAAGACAGACGCATAGCGAATTAAAGTTGATGATTTAAAATCAAATCAAAAGGAGAAAGTTCAAATGCGTCTTCGAAAAAAAGGATGGGCTAAGCTAGAATTGGAAAAGGAACCCAAGGTAATTTTTTCATTTTTAGATCACAAAGGACAATGGAAAGAGCTATTCGGCAATAGTGATCCAATCCACCTGGAATTGGGATGTGGACGAGGACGTTTTATCAACCAACTAGCTTTTACGAATACCAATATCAACTATATTGCTCTTGATGTCTACGATGAACTGTTAGTTCATGTCTTAAGAAGAGCCAATGAAAACCACCTGAATAATATCAGAGTTATTCCAATAAACATTAAGAACATCGGAGACCTCTTTGAACAAGATGAGATTGAGAAAATATACATTAACTTTTGTACACCATGGCCCAAGAAAAAACATCATAAAAGAAGGTTGACCCATCCGAATTTTCTTAAACTCTATCAAACCTTTTTAAAGGAAGACGCGGAAATATGGTTTAAAACGGATGATGATCTACTTTTTACAGATAGCCTAGAGTATTTCAAAGAGGCAGGTTTCAAGGAACTATATAGGACTTATGATTTACATCAGAGTGATTTCCAGGGAAATAGCATAACTGAATATGAAGAGAAGTTTAGCAGTCAAAGTATCAAAATAAAGTTCGTCAGAGTCAGAAATTCCAGTAATAGGGCTCGATATCATGTTTAATATTTGTAATAAACTCTAATTGCTTAGATTCGATAATGTATGATTCCCTCCCCACCCCATTATGATTAGAGGGCAGAGGAATGGAACTTCAAGTAATCTGTGAAATTATTGGAATGTCGGAGGAAGAAAGTCAATTTTGATTCCTTATCATAAGCATCTGCTGCAGCAGGTGCTTTTCCACTTTACGACCCTACCGAGGAGGAATTGGTTGTGTTCTGAAGAATTATATAAAATTCGCCGCCTTTTTGTAGCAAGTGGTTAAGTTACAAAACTGAAAAGGGAGATGTCTTAATAGCCAAAGCTAAAAAGGTTAATATTTTAAAAGGAGAATTCAAATAATGTATTTAACAGATTATCCAGTCCAAGTGAGTAAATCAATTGCTGAAAGTGAGATGGGTGACGCTGGTCATGTGAAAAACACTTATTTTGTAAGATACTTCGAATGTGCTCGGATCCAATATCTTCAAAGAATTGGACTCAATGTCCTGATGACAAAGACGGGCATAGGTGTAATAGTAGCTCAAACGATTTGTAAATATCTTAAGCCATTGGTGTATCCAGATCATATAACTGTAGGTGCGAAGGTTAAGTCAACAGGTAAATCAAGCTTTGTCTTGGAGTACTCAATCTTTAGCGTAAAAAATGGGCTATCGGCTACTGGGGAAGAAGTTATCGTCATATATGACTATAATAATGCAAAGAAAACATATTTACCCTTAGTCATTAAAGAAGAAATTGAACGTATAGAGAGAAAACCGCAACTCGATAGCGAAATCTCTTAAGAGAGTGACATTGATGTCATTAAGCGAGTGGGAAATCAGGTTTTTATGTATCAAAAAGATTATATTATGAAAATGATTGAGCAATTATACATAGCCGTAGCAGCTCTTCTTGGCTCTAAATCTAAGACTAAAATTGAAGAATGTCATCAAATGCTTAATGAATCACTTTATGATTTAATAGGTATGAGTGAAGAAACAATACTCAGGCTTTCTTATAAAGATGTGATTAGTATTATTTGATAAAGACAAATAAGGATGACATAGTCAATGAAGGCTTCGCCTTTTATCATAGGCTAAAAATGAAGCCTCCCGTAGATTTAGAGAATGGAAACCTACCATTAGATGAGGTAATCGAAGGCTTGAAGGTTTATCAAAATCTACTAAGCCATTAAGTTTAAAAGCTGTAATTGTTTTATGTTATCGTCGTGGATATTGACAGATTTTGATTGCTTGCTGAATAATAGCAACGTATGATTTTGGCAATAAACCTCCATAATAGAAGAGAACCACTCATATTATCCAATGACCTTGATTTAGATTAGGTAGTGGACAGCGAGGAAGGTTTCTTGACTTAGAGAAGGGGGTTTCACGGGTGCTTTCTAATGAAACGGCTTCACCTGAAGATGATAAGAATATTGCATTATCCAACTTAAAAGAATTAGGACAAATTCAAATCCCAAGTGCCACAGAACGAATCTATTGTTTACCGATTATCGGGCAAATCGAGGGACATCAAATCCTGCCGGCCCAATCCAAGACGACCAAATATGAGCATATCATCCCACAACTGTTAGCGGTTGAGCAAAACCCCAATACTGAAGGAATTCTTGTTATTTTAAATACTGCGGGTGGGGATGTAGAAGCAGGATTAGCGATTGCTGAAATGCTCAGTAGTTTGAGCAAGCCTTCTGTATCCTTGGTTCTTGGCGGCGGCCATAGTATTGGAATTCCTATTGCCGTTAGTTGTACAAAAAGCTTCATTGCGCCGACCGGGACCATGACCGTTCACCCGATTCGATATACTGGATTAGTGATCAATGGTCATCAACAGTTTGATTATTTACGTAAAATGCAAGAGAGAATTAATCAATTCATTTATTCTCATTCAAAAATTACTCCGGAAAAGTTGGAACAGTTTATGTTTACTACTGGAGAATTGGCTCAAGATATAGGAACTATCCTAATTGGAAATGAAGCAGTGGAAGCTGGGTTAATACAAGCTGTTGGGGGAGTCAGGGAAGCCTTTAAAGAACTCAATAGCTTGATTCCTTCGAGATCTGAGGAGTGAAGCTTTAAAAATAATACTTACTGATTAGTACGTGAAAAGCAGCGAAAGCTGCTTTTTTAACGTATTTTTCGGAACAAAACGGGAATATGAATGGAATTTATCAGAAAAGGAGATCTCGGGTTCGACAGTCAAAAGCCACTTTAGGCACATGGAAAAATTATGAATCCAGTAACCATGCGGGTTTGAAGGGTTATCCACAGGCAATTAATTCGAAAATGTGTAGGCACACGA
>NZ_JABZFS010000025.1:0-4154 GCF_014237355.1 Desulfosporosinus sp. | reverse complement strand
ATAATGGTAATCTGTATAGCTGTGATCATTTTGTATTTAGAGAAAATCTGCTGGGAAATATTCATTCAAAAAGCTTAGCCAATATGGTAGATTCTGATTTTCAAAAGAGATTTGGCCTGAATAAAATAAAATCCCTACCCCTTATCTGCAAAGAATGTCCTTATCTTAAATTTTGTTACGGGGGATGCCCTTCCAACCGGTTAAGGAAAACACCTTCCGGAGAAACCGGTTTAAACTGGGTATGCGAGGGATATAGAATGTTTTATTCATATACAGAACCAGTTTTTACAGCTATTTCAGAATGTGTAAGACGTAGAGTACCGGTAACTGAATATAAACTTTTTTTAGCTAACAGATATGAAACCTCGTAGAAACAATCCCTAAGTTTATCTACTTATAAGATCGTGGTCGCTTAACTACACCTTTTGGCCCTATTATCATATAGGTCAAGGTACGTTCATCGTTCGTCATCCGCCAGGATAGCATCTTTTGGGCATATTTAAGGACTATCGCCGTATATGCCGGATCTTCTGCCAAATTATGCAACTCCTCCGGGTCTTTCTTAAGATCGAAAAGAAGATGTGGCATGGCTACAAAGTGCACATATTTGTAATGTTCATCCCTGATAACATTAAGGGAATATTCATCAAAGTTAATAACCGGTTCTTTGCCTGGTGGCAGATAACCCGAATAGCGGAAATCGACCTCCCAATGTACTTCAGTGCGGAATCTTTCCGGTGTTTTACCTATAAGGAAAGGAACAAGGGAACGGCCATCACACTGTATCGGAATGTCAGCACCAAACATATCCATAATAGTTGGAAAGATATCGATGTTCTCGGTAAATGCGTTTATCACACGACCGCGCTGCTGCTGCCTTTTTCCATCCGGTGCCCGTATAACTAGAGGCACATGAAAAGTCTGATCAAAGTAAGGTCCTTGTCCTAATAAATAATGGTCTCCTAATTGTACGCCATGGTCGCTGGTGAAAACTATAACTGTGTTTTCGTACTGGCCGGTCTCCTTGAGAAGGTTTATAATCCTGCCTATATTTTCGTCAACCTCTGTCATCAGTCCGTAATATGTAGCGCGTAATTGCCGCATCGATTTCTCATCTCTGGGGTACATACTGGCAGAATAATAACCGCTATTTAAATTCTTTTCTAATTGGAAAGCAAGGAAGGGATGCTGATTTGCCTCTTCTTCCGGTGAAGATGCACGCTTAAAATCCGGAACATCATCTGGATGGTAGAGCCAATTATAAGGTTCGGGTGCAAGATACGGCCGATGCGGTTTCAAATAACTGATATGAAGGAACCATGGTCTGGTACCCGGATTACGAAGGAATTTATCAGCTTTATCAGTCACAAAAGCAGTTTCGCTTTCTTCTTTTGAATATGGTGCAGGTGCGTAGGTTTTCCCGCGCTCTTCAACCCCGGGATATCCCTCCACAGATTTATAATAAAGATCGCGAAGATTTTCAGGTACCTTGTAGCCACGTTCTCTCAACCACTGCGCCCAGGATTCAGGGAAATTTTCACTAGACATTGCCAGACATTTAAATCCAGGGAGTATACCCTCATAGGTCTTTAGTCTTGGATCATGAGGTGGATATAAGCGCGGGTCCGGTGTGGTATCAGTATATCCCGCAAGAGCAGGGTCATAACCAAGTTTCTTGAATTCCAGTGCAATATTAGTGTGGCGTGCATCAAGTGGTGTCCCGTTTTCCAGCGACCGATGATTTTGTAGATACATCCCGGTAAAAATTGATGCCCGGCTTGGGCCACACGGTATACACTGAGCAAAGTGGTTTCGGAATAGAACGCCATCGGCTGCTAAAGCATCGAGATTCGGTGTTTTAACGGTCGGATGCCCCAGGACAGATAAACACTCGGCTCGCCACTGATCTGCAGTAATGAACAAGAAATTTTTCGATTCCATAATATCACCATCAATTATTGTTTCTTTTGGTTCGTGATGATCTTATTGCGCTTTTTATGCATATCATCAATCTGCTGATTGTTCTCAACGCCTCTAAGGTCTACTGTTGTTTGATGTTCCAAAGCACCTTTGAGAGAAAGCTTTTCCGCATAATGGCAGGAGACGAAATGCCCATTAGATATTTCTCGGAACTCCGGTACTTCACTTTTACAACGATGGTTATCCGCATAGGGACAACGGGGGTGAAAAGTACAACCCGAAGGCGGGTTGACCGGACTGGGCTGCTCCCCTTTAAGTAAAGCCTTCTGCATAGGCAAATCCGGATCGTCGGGTGGAATCGCCGACATAAGCGATTCGGTATAAGGATGTTTTGGTGTATAGTATATCTCTTCGGTAATGGCCATTTCAACCAATCGACCAAGGTACATAACGGCAACCCGATTACAGGCATAAGAAACTACACTCAAATCATGTGCAATAAACAGATAAGTAAGGCTCAATTGCTGTTGTAAATCTTTTAAAAGGTTTAATATCTGCGCCTGAATAGAAACATCCAACGCTGAAACCGGTTCATCACAAACAATAAATTCCGGATGCATAACCAGCGCTCTTGCAATAGCAATCCGTTGACGCTGACCCCCGCTAAATGCATGGGGATAGCGGCTGAGCTGTCTCGTTTTAAGCCCGCAAAGGAGGGCAATTTCCTCAACTTGTTTATCTATTTCCTTGCCACTCGCAAGGCGATTTGCGATAAGAGGCTCACCGATAATTTCCTTCACGGTCATCCGCTGATTAAGTGATGAATAGGGATCCTGAAAAATCATCTGCATATGCCGCCATTGTTTACGCAGCTTATTACGCTTTAGAGCAATAATGTCCATCATTTCGTTTTCATTTTTAAATATGATCTGGCCATTGGTAGGTTCAATTAGACGGAGAATTGAGCGGCCAAGAGTAGTTTTGCCTGACCCGCTTTCTCCAACAAGCCCAAGGCTCTCACCTTTGTGAATCTTGAAGCTTACACCATCAACTGCTCGTAAAAAAGATTTATTTTTATTAAACAGTTTACTCTGACCCACTGGGAAATACACTTTTAAATCTTTAATATCAATTAATATACTCATCTATTACTCTCTCCATATCCATACAGATAACAGGCAGCGAAGTGGTCTTTAGAAACTTCCCTGAGATCTGGAAAAGTAGTGTCACAAATACCGGATATAAAATAATCGCACCTGGGGCGAAATGCACAGCCGGATGGGCGATCAAACAAACCGGGAACATTTCCTTGAATGGTCTCCAGACGCCTACGGGCTTCCAAATCTCCCAGACGTGGAACAGCATCAAGTAATTTTATGGTATAGGGATGTTTTGGGTTCTTAAATATTTCTCTCGTAATCCCCTGTTCAATAATCCTACCCATGTACATAATAGCAACCTCATCGGCCATTTGTCCCACTACACCCAGGTCGTGGGTAATGAAGATGATTGAGGTCCTGAACTCCTGCTTCATATCACACATTAGATTGAGAATCTGATTCTGTATGGTAACATCAAGGGCTGTCGTCGGTTCGTCAGCAATCAGAAGTAACGGATCACAGGAAAGCGCTTTTGCAATCATAGCACGCTGGCGCATCCCGCCGGAAAATTCATAGGGATAGCGGTCAACTGCGTTCTTGGCATCGGCGATTCCAACTTTTTTCAAAAGCTCAACCGTAATTCTCTTAGCTTCTTTTTTGGAAACATCTTTATGAAGTTGTATGACTTCCATTATTTGGTACCCGATGGTGTACAGTGGTGAAAAGGAACTCATGGGCTCTTGAAATATCATCGATACCGCACCCCCGCGAATTTTTTGAATATCCTTCCCTCTGGGATTAACTTTAGCCATGTCCAATGTTTTCTCATCATTTTGTCCGTAAAACAGAATTTCACCACCTACTATTTTTAATTCTTTTGCTAAAAGACGGAGAAGGGACAGAGAAGTAACGCTCTTACCGCAACCACTTTCACCCACAAGGGCTAACACCTTTCCTGATTTAAGACTGAAATCTAAACCGCAGACGATGGGAATAAGGGCTTTATCCAACAGCCAGGAAATTTGCAAATTCTTTACCTGCAGTAAAAGTTCTTTCTCCATTTCGAGTCTTCTCCTTTTTTTATTTTGCGAAGGGATCCGCGGCATCCCGCAAGCCATCTCCCATAAAATTAAA